>MIBK01000185.1:227-3757 GCA_001829505.1 Spirochaetes bacterium RBG_16_67_19
CGGTGGCCCTGCCGGGGACTTCCACGCTCCCGCCGTTATCCAACGCCCAGGCGGTGGAGGCGATGAAGCGGGAGATCCTGGCCTTCGTCAATGCGGAAATCGGCGAACGGGCGGCGAGGCTCCAGGCCGAGGCCAGGAGGACCCAGGGCACTGCGCGGGCCATCAACTCCCTCGGGGTCCTGTACGCCCAGTACGGGCTCTATGACAAGGCCCGGGCCCAGTTTGAAAGCGTGCTGGGCAAGGAGGAGTACGTTCCCGCCCTGATCAACATGGGACACCTGCACAGGGCGCAGGGCAGGGTGGACGCGGCGCTCTCCTTCTATGACCGGGCTTATAAGAGGTCACCCACCAACACCTCGGTGCTCCTCGCCGAGGCGATGCTCAATCACCAGCTGGAGAACTACGGGGTGGTGCGCAAATACTACGACGCGCTCAAGAGCGCGGACCCCGCGCTTGCCGACCGCCACACCTACCTGAATCTACGGGGGGAAGAGGGTGCCAGGGCGGCGGAGGCCTCGGGCACCAGGAACCTGATCGAATGGATGGAGGAACCCAGATGAAAGCAGCGAAGACCACCCTGAGGGCACTCCTGCTGGCAGCGGCAGCGGCGGCGGTGATGGTCGCGCTGGCCAGCTGCCCGAACCCGGTCGGAGAACTGCTGAAATCAGAAGGTTGGGGGCTGCTTGGAACATGGGTCGCTACAAGTGGCACCGCCAGCGGCAACCCGGGAAACTGCTATAGGCTCACCGTGAATGCGGATGGCACGTTTCTGTCCCAGGACTTCGGGGCAACCATTAACATCACTGGGACCTATCTTATGGAGAGCGTCTCCGTCTCCGGGAACGTCCGTACCTTGAAGATTCACTTCACTTACAGCGGTAGCATGAATGACTATGTTCTTGCCAAGGTGACTGATGGGAATACCTATGAAAGCGTGTATACAACCCTATTGCCCTACCCCACAACGATATCGACTGGCGATTTGAGCTATAAGGAATTTACCCTGCAGTGAGTCCTGAGCCTCAGGGCTTGTAGTATACCAGGTAGGCCATATCCCCCCCGTGAGAGGTCGTGGCACCGCCCAGGAGGTAGCCCTGCTCCGGAGTCTGCAGCAGGGCATAGGCCCATTCATCGCCGATGCCGCCGAAGCGCTTGTCCCACTCCAGGTTTCCGGCGGCGTCGGTCTTTGCCAGCCAGGCCTGTTTCCAGTCACCGCGGAATCGGGACATGCCGGCAAGGGCGTAGCCGCCGTCCGCCGTCAGCACCACGGCCTCGGCCTGGTCCCAGCCTTCTCCGCCTAAGGTCCGCTCCCATTCCTTGTTTCCCTCGTCGTCGGTTTTGATCAGCCAGGCATCGAATTCCCCCGCTCCGAGAGAATGGGTATAGCCAGCCAGCAAATATCCGTCGTCGGAGGTCAGCAGTACGTCCTTTCCTTGCTCGAGGCAGCCAGGGATGTCGGCCGTCGAGTCGGCGATTGTTCCAAACACTTTCTCCCAGACCAGATTGCCGTTGGCATCGGCTTTGACCAGCCAGGCATTGTCGTCGCCGGCGAAGGAGGCCTGGGTGTAGCCGGCGATGATGAATCCGCCGTCAGAGGTATTGCGGACAGCGTATCCCTCGTCGGCGTTGGCTCCACCAAAGGTCTTCTGCCAGAGCAGTTCTCCGCTGCCGTTCACCCGGATCAGGTACCCGTCGCCGTCATCGTCGCCGAAGGAGGCTGTACTCCCCACGATGGCGTACCCGTCAACAATGCACTCCACCGACCAGCCATGGTCGTCCGCGCTCCCGCCGAAGGTCTTTCCCCACCGCCAACTGCCATCGGCATCGGTCTTCACCAGGTACACGTCCCAACCGCCGGCGCCAACGGAGCGGGTCGAGCCGACCAGGATGTAGCTCCCGTCGGGGCTGGGGCGCAGGCAGCGGCCGATCTCCTCGGCGGCACCGCCAAAGGCGCTGCTCCACAGCTCTGCTCCGGCACCGTCGGTCTTGACCAGCCATATGTCCGACTCGCTGGTATTGCCTTCATCGGTGCCGAAGAGCAGAAAGCCGTCGGAGGTCTGCTGCACGCCTCGGGCCACGGACCCGTTGCCACCCCCCAGGGCCCTCTCCCAGGTGATGCTCCTGTCGGCGGGCCCGGGGTCGGGGGGGTTCAGCGGGTCGAAATACCCGCAGGAGGCGAGCGCTGCCAGGCAAAGGCCCAGGAGCGCGCGGGAGAGGCCGCACTTCACTACCGGACCTCGCTTTCGCGGTAATGGCCGAGCCGCCGGCTGAGGGCGGAGGCGGACAGCCCCAGCAGCTTGGCCGCGGAGCTCTGGTTGCCATTGGCCCTCTTCAGAGCCTCGGCCACGATGGCCTGCTCCACCTCCTGGAGCGTGGGGAACCCGCCGGAAAAGGAAAGCTGCACGACCTGATGGAGGTTATGGTTCGAAGCGTTGCGCAGGTACTCTCTGAAGTAGGGCAGGGACAGGGGCCCGGCCTTGTTCCCGCTCCAGGCATTGTCCAGCATGTTCTTCAGCTCCCGGATGTTGCCGGGGAAGGCGTAGGAATCCAGGACCGGCAAGAGCTCCGGGAGAACGGCAGGCTTCTCGGCGCCTCGCTCCCGTGCCGCCAGCTCCAGGAAATACTCGACCAGCAGGGGCAGGTCGTCCAGCCGTTCCCGCAGCGGGGGCAAGTGGATCCGATGGGTGAGGCGAAAGTACAGGTCCTGGCGGAATTTTCCTTCTTCCAGCTTCTTGTCCAGATTTACGTTGGTGGCGATGATGATCCGGGCATCCGAGATCCTCACCTCGTCCAGACCCAGGGGGCGGTACTCCTTCTCCTCGATCAGGCGCAGGAGCTTCACCTGGGAGGCGATGGACAGGTCGCCGATCTCGTCCAAGAAGAGGGTGCCGCCGGCGGCTTCTTCCACCAGCCCCTTCCTCACGCTTCCGGCATCGGTGAACGCGCCCAGGGTGTGCCCGAAGAGCGTGTCCGTGAACAGGGTGTCGTCCAGCCCGGCGATGTTCTCCGAGACGAACTTCCCCTGGCGGCGGCTCAAGCGGTGGATCGCCCCGGCCACCAGCTCCTTGCCGACCCCGCTCTCCCCGGTGATGAGCACCGGGTGTCCGCTGTCAGCAATGGCCTCGACATCCCGGAAGACGCTCAGCATCTGAGGATTGCGGGTTACGATCTCGGAGAAGGCCTCCGGATGCTTCAGGACAACAGGCCGCTGGTGGCGGCCCCTCTCGTCGGCCGGGGGCAGCCCGGCGGCAGGCTCTTCGGCAATACCGGCGGAGGGTTTCTGCTCCAGCCGCGCCAGCAGCTTGTTGGCCGCTTCCAGCGCGCGCTTCTGTTCGGTCAGGGCCCGGTTGGCCGCCTGCAGCCCGGCCCGCGATGAGGACCTCTCCTTCTCCGCCAGCAGCAGTCCGAGGAGGCCTGCCGACGCTACCGCCAGGATGGAGGCCAGGGTCGGGACGGCTACGGAGGCCGCGATGCGGGCGAACAGGAACAGGCAGAAGGCGCCTGCCAGAAACAATGAATACAGAAGGATG
>MIBK01000185.1:3843-4078 GCA_001829505.1 Spirochaetes bacterium RBG_16_67_19
CCTGCTCCAACAACAGGCGATCGGTGAGGATGCTGTTGATGGCGTTGACGTGCAGGCCGCTCAGCGGGTAGACGCTCTCAAAAATGCCGGGCCCATGGTCCTTGTTGGCGGTCGAAGTGTCGGAAAGCACCACCAGGGCCCCCTCCAGCAGGTCCTGCAGGTGGGAGCGGGATTCCTGCCCCTGACGCGCGGCCAGCAGCTTGTGCACCGGGAAGCTTTGGAAGACTTCCGCGGG
>MIBK01000185.1:4181-4515 GCA_001829505.1 Spirochaetes bacterium RBG_16_67_19
CCGGGGATCACTTTCAGGGTTAGAGGGTCCACCTGGAGGTATTCCAGTACTGCCATAAGGGAGAGGGCAGGGAGGTATCCACCCTGGTGGCGGTAGACCAGGGGAAGCCGACGGATTTTTCCGTCCGGATCCGGTGCCGCGTTGATGTGCCCGAAACCCGCCGCCTGCGCGCCCAAGGCGGGGAATGGGGCGACCAACTGGCTTCCTTCCGGAGCGCCCACCAGGACAGGCATGATTACCTTGCGGCCCCTCCCCACCGCCTCCACCAGGAGCCGGTCGGTTTCCGGCCAGCCGGGGTCCCGGAACAGGACGTCGCAGGCGATCAGGCGGGCTC
>MIBK01000185.1:4535-5903 GCA_001829505.1 Spirochaetes bacterium RBG_16_67_19
AAGGCCCGGCCGAAGGCACCGCGATCGCGGTCCGGCAAACCCAGGGAGCTGTAGGTGGAGTCATCGACCACTACGTGCATGAGGTCCGGGGAGATTTCTCCGCTGCCGGCCACCCGGTACCTGAGCCGGAAGAAGCCGTCGATGATCCGGTCGTTCCACCCTCGAAAGAAGGCGGGGAAAAGCAATGAGAGAAGGAAGGACAGCACGAAGGCTCCCGCAATGCAGCCGGCGGCTGCCGGGAAGCCTTCGCGCCTAATGCTCCAGGCGTATCGTGCGCACATAGACGGACCCGCTCTCGACTTCGATGCCCTGGTAGCTGCCCTGCTCGGTTACGCCGCGGAACTCCCCGGCGACGGTGACCGGCTTTTGTACGGGTTCCGCCAGGGTGCTGCTCTCCCGGATGAGCTTGCGTATCTCCTCGAGCACCGGACGCTGGCGTGAAAGCCGGGGAAGGTTGCCGTACCGAGCCGGTCGGGAGAGGGAGCGGCTGGTCAGCGCTTCCAGGCGACGCAGGCGGTGGTCGGAAACAATGAGGTAGAAGAGCTCCACTCCGCCGGAGGTGTCCAGCCGATACCAGTTGTCGCCTTCCGGAAGGGTGAAGCTGCGATCGGCTTCCGGGCTTTCCGGCGGCTGGAAGCCGCGCTGGCCCAGCAGATACAGGTCCTGCTGGGCATCGTGCAGGTACACGTACAGGAAGCAGCGGCTGCGGGGCTGGAAATGGATCCTGACCCGATCGCCGGAGCTCAGGTGCGCGATCCTGCTGGAATAGTCGATGGCCAGCACGCTCCGGCCGCTGCCCTGGTACACGACGGCCCAGGTGAAGCGGAGCGGCTCTTCTGTTCCAGCCAGGGAAACGGAGCCGAGCAGCAGCCAGGCCAGCAAGGCTCTAAAACGCATATTCAACCCCGATTTCCGGCGAGAGGCCCGTGTAGGGATTGTGGTCGAAAAAGATCAGCAGGAATCGGGCGCCGGCGACGACCTGGAGCCGGCGGGCGGCCCGGAAGCCGATGCCCAGCGAAGGGAGCAACAGGAGCTTGGCGGTCCAGATTTCCTGCAAGGCCGGGTCAGCGAACCGGATTCTGCTGAACGCGGCGCCGGCGGCCAGGCCCGCGGTCAGGCCGGCGCGCGCCTGGCGGGTCTGGTATCGCAGCTCCAGGGCCACCGGGTAGGATCCGATCCGGTAACTGCTGGCGATGCCCGGATCCGAGGAGGACCACAGCCCCCCCGCGAGCAGGCCGAGCCCCAGGGAACCCCAGTCCCCGCGGAAGTTGTAGTGCGCGGCCGTCCAGAGGACCGGAGCGTTTTCCAGGGCACCGGCCACCTCCGCCACGGGGAAGGCGGCACCGAGGCCGACAGCCGCGGAAAAGT
>MIBK01000185.1:6005-6197 GCA_001829505.1 Spirochaetes bacterium RBG_16_67_19
GAAGCTGGCTCCCTCCTGGTGCCCGGTTCCCGCCAGGGATCCCAACAATGGCACCGAGCCGCTGACGCCGAGGCGGATGTCGCTGTAGAGGGTGAACGTGTCCAGGCAGGGATTCTGGTTCCTGCGCAGGATCGACTTCAGCTGGGTAGCGAAATCCGATACGTCGGGAACCGTCTCGGCGGCCCCCGAGGT
>MIBK01000185.1:6377-6481 GCA_001829505.1 Spirochaetes bacterium RBG_16_67_19
CTGCTGCTCGTACACCTCGGTGCCGGCATTCACGGGGATCCAGAAGCCGGTGTTGGAGCTCCTGTCCAGGTGCCCGTGGCCGGAATACAGGATCAGCAGGGAGT
>MIBK01000185.1:6574-7014 GCA_001829505.1 Spirochaetes bacterium RBG_16_67_19
TGCAGCCGGTCGATGCGGTAGCGGGAAACGAGGATATCCTTGATTTCCCGCGCGTCCTTGACCGGGCCGGCCAACGGTGTCCACTGCTGGTAGCTGCTGACCGCGATGACCACCAGGTATTGCCTGCCGACCCTGAGCGGCCCCGGCGCGCCACCGGGCGAAATAAAGACTCCCCGGTCCTCCGCGGAGATGGAGGCCCCGCATAACGCCAGCAGGAGGAGCAGCAGAAGGATTCGCTGGAAGCGCATGGCAGTCCTCCCTGGCTGATGCATCTACACAGGTGTGGACTGAAGGGTGCGCAATGAAAGTATATGCATTCGTTGCATTGTTGCAACAAGATTTATTTGCTTGCTGCAGCTGAAATTGCCTTGCGCCAGAGCTTGCTCCCCTGCAACCGCGCAATCTCCTGCGAATTCGCTGCCCCCAAGGGTCTCCGTATC
>MIBK01000186.1:0-229 GCA_001829505.1 Spirochaetes bacterium RBG_16_67_19
TCAAGGAACTGCTGGCCAACGACGTGCTGGTGGTCTCCACCGGCTGCAACTCCATCACTTGCGCCAAGCACGGGCTGATGACTCCCGAGGCCGCCTTCCAGCACGCCGGCCAGGGCCTGCAGGAGATCTGCCGGGCGGTGGGCATCCCGCCGGTGCTGCACATGGGCGCCTGCCTGGACAACAGCCGCATCCTGCGCGTGCTGACCAACATCGTGGCCGAGGGGGGGCT
>MIBK01000186.1:288-3018 GCA_001829505.1 Spirochaetes bacterium RBG_16_67_19
AGGCGGTGTGCATCGGCTTCTACTTCGTGGCCTCCGGGGCCTACACCGTGATCGGCAAGCCGCTGCCCATGATGGGCGCGCCGGCTCTGCACAAGTACCTCACCGAGGAGATCGAGGCGGAGACCGGCGGCAAGTGGGTTTTCGAGCAGGACCCCGTGGAGGCGGCGCACAAGATGCTGCGGCACATCGACCGCAAGCGCAAGGCCTTGAAGCTCAAGCCCATGATGTACCCCCAGCCCTTCGCTCCGGAGGAGTGAGATGTCCAAGAAGATCACCTGCAACATCGAGCGCTGCCTGGGCTGCCACACCTGTGAGTTGGCCTGTGCCATCGCCCACAGCGCGGCCGGGCTGGAGGTCGGCTCGGCAGCCGTCGACCCGGTCGTGGCCGCCTCCGCCGACGCGGTGGTGGCCATCGCCGCCGCCGGGGAGAAGCCGGGCTACCGCATCCACGTGGAGCACCACGGCCCCAGGGCCATTCCCCTGTCCTGCCAGCACTGCGAGGAAGCCGCCTGCGCGCTGGCCTGCCCGACCGGCGCGGTCCGGCGGTTGAGCGCGGGAAAACCCGTGCTGCTGGACGAGGCCAAGTGCATCGGCTGCAGCATGTGCGTGCAGGCCTGCCCCTTCGGGGTGATGAGTATGCGCCCGGGCGGCAAGGTGGCCTTCAAGTGCGACCTTTGCGTCGCGCGGCTGGCCAAGAATCTTTCGCCCGCCTGCGTGTCCTCCTGCCCGACCCGGGCCCTGGCCCTGGGGGAGGAGGAACGGGACAACCGGCAGAAGCGCCAGGCGGCGGTGGAGCGCCTCGCGACGGCGGCCCAGGCTGCAGCCGGAGCGAGGTGAGCATCCGGTGACCGTGGTGACCGTGTGCGTCGGCAGCTCCTGTCACATCAAGGGAGCCCGCCAGGTGATCGAGCGCTTCAGCGAGCTCACCAAGGCACACGGCCTGGGGAGCCAGGTCGAGCTGAAAGGCTCGTTCTGCATGGAGCGCTGCGGGGAAGGCCTGAACTGGCAGATCGGCGAGGAGCCGATCACCAGCGGCAGCGTGGAGGAGGCGGTGGAGACATTCTTGAGGAGGTTGGTTCCCAAGGCGTGAACGCGCGCAGAGCGGCCGACGACGAAGCCCAGAACTCCTCTCCGTACGTCGGGGCGATCCTCCAGCAGACCCCCAACGGCGTGCTGATGGTGGACCGGGAGACCCGCATCCGCTTCGTCAATCCCGCTTTTCGGAACATGTTCCGCTGCGCCGAGGAGGAGCTGCTCGGCGAGCCGGCGGCCCGCTTCGTGCACTGCGACTGCTTCGAGCGGGCCATTGCCGCCGGTGGACAACTGATGGTGAAGAGCTCCGTGCCGGCTCACGACATCAGCTTCCGCGTCGGCCTATTCCCCATCGAGGGGCAGGAGCTGTACTGCGGCATCTTTATCGACACATCGGAGGAGGAGAAAGCCAAGGAGCATCTGCGCAATCTGCGCGCTCAGACCCTGGCCAGGGCCCAGGAGGTGATCTCGCGGCAGATGAAGACCGCCCAGGAGATCGCCAGCCTGCTGGGGGAAACCACGGCGGAGACCAAGATCCTGCTGGTGAAGCTCATGTCCCTGTTCGAAGTAGAGAAAGAATGAAGCTTTACTATGAATGGGGCACAAAGCAGCTGCGCAAACAGGGTGAGGAGCTCTGCGGGGACAGCATCGCCGTCACCCGGCACGCCGATTCGGTGACCCTGGCCCTTTCCGATGGGCTGGGCAGCGGGGTCAAGGCCAACATCCTGGCCACCCTGACCACCCAGATCGCCATGCGCATGCTGGAGGGCAACCTGAGCCTGGGGGAGGTGGTGCAGACCCTGAGCGAGACGCTGCCGGTATGCGCGGTGCGCAAGGTGGCCTACAGCACCTTCGCCATCGCCCAGTTCTTCAGCCAGGGCAGCGCCCGGGTGGTGGAGTTCGACTCCCCGCCGCCGATCCTGCTGCGCGGCCGCAAGGTCCAGCCGGTGGACTACGAGGAGCGGCGCATCGACGGCAAGACCATCCACGAGGCCGTGCTGGAGTTGGTCGATGGGGACTGGGTGGTGTTCCTATCCGACGGGGTGCTGAACGCCGGGATCGGCGGGGTGTACCCCCTGGGCTGGGGGTGGGAGCAGGCGGCCCGCTTCCTGGAGACGCACGCCCACCGGGACCTCTCGGCCGAGGACCTGGCGGGCAAGGTGGCCGAGGCGGTAGGGGAGCTGTACGCCGACCGCCCCGGTGACGACGTGAGCATCGCGGTCATCAAGGTGCGCCACAAGCGGGTGGCCAACGTGCTGACCGGACCCCCGTCCCAGCGGGAAGAAGACAGGGAGTGGGTGGAACATTTCAGCCAGCGCCTGGGGCGTCGGGTGGTGTGCGGTGGGACCACGGCCAAGATCGTGGCCCGCCTGATGGGGCAGAAGCTGGAGGTGGACCTGGGCACCGTCACCGAGGAGGTGCCGCCCCTGGCGCGCCTGCCCGGAGTGGACCTGGTCACGGAAGGCATCCTGACCCTCACCCGGGTGCGCGACCTGTTGAGGGCTGGGACCGACCGCACCGCGGTGCGTTTCCAGGTGGACGGGGCTTCCAGCCTGCTGCGCCTGCTGCTAGGGGTGGACCACGTGCACTTTGTGGTGGGCCAGGCGGTGAACCCGGCCCACCAGAACCCGGACCTGCCGCACCAGCTGGGCATCCGGGTCGGGGTGGTGCGCGAGATCGTGGAGGAGCTGCGCCAGC
>MIBK01000186.1:3100-3420 GCA_001829505.1 Spirochaetes bacterium RBG_16_67_19
ACGAGAGTGACCCCGGCATGCTGATCCCCATGATGCAGGACCTGCAGGCCGAGTACGGATACCTGCCGCAGGAGGAGCTCAAGCGCCTGGCCGCGGAGCTGGGTGTGCCCCTGGCCCGGGTGTACGGCGTGGCCATGTTCTATTCCTCCTTCCGCCTGGCCCCCAAGGGGCAACACGAGGTGACCCTGTGCATGGGCACGGTCTGTTACCTGAAGGGGTCCCCGAAGATCTCCGAGGCCATCTGCGCCGAGTACGGGATCAAGCCGGGCGGGACCACTGCCGACCGGCTGTTCACCCTGCAGGCCGTGAACTGCGTAGGG
>MIBK01000186.1:3591-3729 GCA_001829505.1 Spirochaetes bacterium RBG_16_67_19
CCGCCGGCCGCTGAGGCGCCGGAGGCTGCACCGCGGCCCGTGCCCCAGCCCCAACCGGCCGCCAAAGCGAAGGCCAAAAACAAGCTGAAGGCAACTGCCAAGCCCAAAGCCGTTCCCAAGCCCAAGCCCAAAGCAGCC
>MIBK01000186.1:3779-9181 GCA_001829505.1 Spirochaetes bacterium RBG_16_67_19
CAAGCCGGCAGCGAGAAAAAGGAGCCGCCCGTGACCAGCAGCGTCGTCATGAGCGCCCCCGTCCGGCTGGCCAGCCCCGGGGAGCTGGAAGCCTTCCGCGGCCGGATCCTGGCCGAGCAGAAGACCCGGGAGCGGGTGGTACGGGTCTGCATCGGCACCGGCTGCGCGGCCAAGGGCTCGCGCCGGCTTTTCGAGGTGTTCCGCCAGGCTGCAGCCGGGGGAGCCGACGGCCGGAAGGCCATTATTGTCGAGAGCAAGCACGTGGGCTGCCACGGTCTGTGCGAGCGCGGCCCCATCGTGGTGATTGAGCCGGGCAACATCCTCTACCAGCGGGTGGAGGA
This sequence comes from Spirochaetes bacterium RBG_16_67_19, assembly GCA_001829505.1. GTDB lineage: Bacteria > Spirochaetota > Spirochaetia > SZUA-6 > DRHE01 > MIBK01. Next base: position 4,121 of record MIBK01000186.1, read on the forward strand.
GCCGGACGTGGAGGAGATCTACCGCGAGACCGTGCTGGGCGGCCGGGTGGTGGAGCGCCTGCTGTACGAAGACCCGCGCACCGGGCTGAAGGCCCGCACGCCCGGCGAGATTCCCTTCTACGCCGTGCAGCAGCGCATCGTGCTGGAGCACAACGGGCTCATCGACCCGACCCGCATCGAGGATTACATCGCCGTGGGCGGCTATTCCGCCCTCGCCAAGGCCCTCTTCTCCATGGAACCCGAACAGGTCATTCGCGAAGTGGAGATTTCCGGCCTGCGCGGCCGCGGCGGCGGCGGCTTCCCCACGGGGCGCAAGTGGAGGAGTTGCCGGGAGGCGCCTGGCCGGCCCAAGTACGTGATCTGCAACGGCGACGAAGGCGACCCGGGCGCGTTCATGGACCGCTCGGTCATGGAAGGCAATCCCCATTCGGTGCTGGAGGGCATGCTGATCGGGGCCCTGGCCATCGGCGCCTCGCAGGGCTACCTCTACGTGCGCAACGAGTACCCGCTGGCGGTGGAGCACTTGAAGAAGGCCATCGCCGACGCCCGGGCCTGCGGCCTGCTGGGGCAGGGCATCCTGGGCAGCTCCTTCTCCTTCGACCTGCGCATCAACCGCGGCGGCGGGGCGTTCGTCTGCGGCGAGTCCACGGCCCTGATCGCCTCGCTGGAAGGCAGGGCCGGGGAGCCGCGCTCCAAGTACATCCACATGGCGGAAAGCGGCCTGCGCGGCTGCCCCACCACCCTGAACAACGTGGAGACCTGGGCGAACGTGCCGCATATCGTCAACCGCGGGGGGGCCTGGCTGGCCGGCATCGGCACCGCGGGCTCCAAGGGCACCAAGGTGTTCAGCCTGGTGGGCAAGATCGAGAACACCGGCCTGGTGGAGGTGCCCATGGGCATCACCCTGCGCCGCATCATCGAGGAGATCGGCGGCGGGCCCAAGGGCGGGAGGAAGTTCAAGGCCGTGCAGACCGGCGGCCCCTCGGGCGGGTGCATTCCGGCCGCGCACCTGGACGCGCCGGTGGACTTCGACGAGCTGACCAAGCTGGGCTCCATGATGGGCTCCGGCGGCATGATCGTCATGGACGAAGACACCTGCCTGGTCAACGTGGCCAGGTACTTCTTCGAGTTCCTGAAGAGCGAGTCCTGCGGCAAGTGCACGCCCTGCCGGGAAGGACTGGCCCAGGCGCTGGATATATTGGAAAGAATCACCCGCGGGGAGGGAAAACCCGAGCACCTGGAGGAGCTGGAGGCGCTGGCCGAGCTGCTGGCCGAAGCCTCCCTGTGCGCCCTGGGCAAGACCGCGGCCAACCCGGTGCTGTCCACCCTGCGCTATTTCCGCCAGGAGTACCTGGAGCACATCGAGCATAAGCATTGTCCGGCCAGGGAGTGCAAGGGGCTTTTCCTGTACCAGATCGTGGCCGACACCTGCACGGGCTGCGGCATCTGCCGCAAGAAGTGTCCCGTGCAGTGCATCACCGGGGAACGCAAGCAGGCCCACCTCATCGACCAGCAGGCCTGCACCAAGTGCGGCACCTGCTTCGAGAAGTGCCCCTTCGGGGCCATCGTGAAGGTTTAGGGGGAGGTTGAGGGAGTGCCAACGGTCAACATCGACGGCATCCGGGTCCAGGTGCCCGAGGGGGCCACCATCCTGGAGGCCGCCCGCAGGGCGGGAGTGTGGATCCCCACCCTGTGCCACTCGCCGGCCGTGAGCGAGCAGGCCACCTGCCGGCTGTGCCTGGTGGAGCTGGAGCGCAAGGGCGATTCGCAGCTGGTGGCCTCCTGCAGCTACCCGGTGCGGCGCGACCTGGCCGTGCGGGTGGGCAGCCCGAAGGCGGTGCGCGTGCGGCGCGGGGTCATGCAGCTGCTGCTGGCCCGCAGCCCCGAGAGCGCCGAGCTGAAGGAGCTGGCCGCGCGCATGGGCCTGGCGGGGACCCCGTACCCGACGGTCACGGAGAGCCAGCGTAATTGCATCCTCTGCGGGCTGTGCGTCGCGGCCTGCGAGGAGGCCATCGGCGCCTCGGCCATCGGCTTCGCCGGCCGGGGCGTGGAGCGGGTGGTGGCCGCCCCCTTCCGGGCTCCTTCCGAGGCCTGCATCGCCTGCGGGGCCTGCGCCGCGGTGTGCCCGGTGGGCACCATCCAGGTGCGCATCCACGAGGATTCGGGAGAGGCCGAAATTTCCCCGTTCAAGAGCCGCTCCAAGCTCCTGGCCTGCGAGTCCTGCGGAGCCCGCATGGTCAGCGTGCCGGTGGCGGCGCAGATGATGAAAAAAGTGCAAACCAAGATGGATTGGGAAGAATTCAGGAAACGTTCCCGGCTCTGCCCCGACTGCCGCCGCAAGCTGGCGGCCGCCGCCCTGGGGCTGGGGCAGGGTGAGATTCGAAAGGAGTAGCTGTCATGTCCAAGGTTATCGCCACTGCGGCAATTCGCGGAGCGCACAAGCTGGTGGAACGGGCCGAAGCAGAGCTGGCCGCCACGATCAAGGCCAAGGGCAAGGAAGCCCCGGTGGCCTACCCGAACACCGCCTACTACCTGCCGATCATGCTCCTGTTCCTGGGGCAGAAGGTGACCAAGCTGGGCGACCTGGAGGGGTCCCTGCAGGAGGCCCGAAAGCTTCTGGGACGCATCCCGGCCAATGAGCTCTGGCTGCCCTACCTGGGGGAGACCCTGGATTCGGGCGTGGCCACCCTGCTGGCCGAGGAGGTCATCGAGAGCCTCAAGTACGTCAACGGCACCGTGGAGAACGGCATCTGGCTGGGCTTCACCGGCGACAACATCCTGCGCCAGCAGGGCATCAAGCTGGTGGACGGGCGCATGCCGGGCTTCGTGGCCATCGCCGGGGCGACGCAGAAGAACGAGGACGCGGTGAAGCTCATCCAGGGCTTCCAGTCCCGCAACATCCTGGTCTTCATGGCCGGCCACTCCAAGGGGCGGGCCATCGCCGAGCAGCTGGCCGAGGAAAGAATCGAGATGAGCTGGGATACCTTCACCGTGCCCTACGGCAAGGAGATCACCGCGGCCATCCACGCCTTGAACTTCGCGGCCCGCTCGGCCATGACCTTCGGCGGGGTGGAGCCGGGCAACCGCAAGGCGGCCACCCAGATCTTGATGTACAACAAGGAACGGGTGCACGCCTTCGTCATGGCCCTGGGCGAGGACGAGGGGGTGCTGGATGAGGGGCAGCTGATCAGCGATGAGAAATACGCCACCGCCGCGGGGGCCATCAACTTCGGCTTCCCGGTCATAGCCGACATCCCCATCCCGCAGATCCTGCCCACCGGCATCTGCACCTACGAGCACGTGGTGTCGGGGGTGCGCCTGGAGGAGATCATCAACCGGGCCATCGAGCTGCGAGGCATGACCATCAAGATCGAGGAGATCCCGATCCCCGTGCCCTTCGGCGCGGGTTTCGAGGGGGAACGGGTTCGCAAGGAGGACATGTTCGTGCAGTTCGGGGGCAAGTACACCGAGGCCTTCGAGCTGCTGCGCATGAAGCCCATGGAGCAGGTGGAGGACGGCAGGATCGAGGTCATCGGCCCGGAGGTGGGCGATATGAAGGAGGGCCAGGCCTATCCGCTGGCCATCATGGTGGAAGTGGCCGGTCGCGACTTCCAGCAGGACTTCGAGAGCGTGCTGGAGCGTCGCGTGCACGAGTTCATCTCCTGCGCCCACGGCATTTTCCACATGGGCCAGCGCTCCATCATCTGGGTGCGCATCTCCAAGGAGGCGGCGGCCAAGGGCTTCCAGATCAGGCACTTCGGCGACATCCTGGTGGCCAAGATGCACGACGAGTTCTCCCGCATCGTGGACCGCGTGCAGGTGAAGATCTACACGGAGGAGTCCAAGGTGCAGGAGCTCCTGGAGGGGGCCCGGAAGGTCTACAGCCACCGCGACGACAAGATCGGCAACATGACCGACGAGGACGTGGAGGAGTACTACTCCTGCACCCTCTGCCAGTCCTACGCCCCCAACCACGTCTGCATCGTCACCCCGCAGCGCCTGGGCCTGTGCGGGGCCTACACCTGGCTGGACTGCAAGGCCTCCTTCCAGATCAACGAGCACGGCCCCAACGAGCCGGTCAAGAAGGGGGAAACCATCGACGCCGAGAAGGGGCAGTGGAAGAGCATCAACGACTACATCGAGGTGAAGTCCAACGGCAACTTGAAAAAATTCAATGCTTACTCGATCATGGAGGAGCCGATGACCTCCTGCGGCTGCTTCGAGTGCATCGCCGCGGTGGTGCCGGAGGCCAACGGGGTGATGATCGTGGACCGCGACTTCACCGGGATGACCCCCATCGGCATGACCTTCTCCACCCTGGCCGGGCAGGTGGGCGGGGGCCAGCAGATCCCCGGCTTCACCGGCATCGGCAAGATGTACGTGTCCAGCCACAAGTTCATCAGCGGGGAGGGCGGGCACAAGCGGATCGTCTGGATGAGCAAGCAGTTGAAGGAGGAGGTGGCCGAGCGCCTGAAGACGGCGCTGGCCAAGGAGGGCTGCCCCGAGCTGTTCGACAAGATCGCCACGGAGGAAAACGCCGAGGACCCGGAGAAGCTGCTGGAGTACCTGCAGAGCGTGGACCACCCGGCGCTCACCATGCCGGCCCTGCTGGGCTAGGCCAGGCCAAACCACGAGGAGCACGCTATGGCAATGACCGGAATGCAGATCTACAAAAACCTGCCCAAGACCAACTGCAAGGACTGCGGCCTGCCCACCTGCATGGCCTTCGCCATGCAGGTGGCGGCCAAGCAGCGGGCCCTGACCGACTGCCCGCACGTCACGGAGGAGGCCAAGGCGGCCATGTCCGAGGCTGCGGCTCCTCCCATGCGCCTGGTCAAGATCGGGCCGGAGGGGAAGAGCTTCGAGGTCGGGCAGGAGACGGTCATGTTTCGCCACGAGGAGAAGTTCCATCGCCCGGCCGGCATCGCCGTGCGCGTGCCCGCCTCCCTGAGTGATGCGGAGGCGGCCGCCCGCCTGCAGGCCATCGGCCAGCAGTCCTTCCTGCGGGTGGGCAAGACCCTGAAAGTGGCCCTGGCGGCCGTGGAGCTGGACGGGGCTGGC
>MIBK01000186.1:9288-10936 GCA_001829505.1 Spirochaetes bacterium RBG_16_67_19
GGGCCGAGGCCCTGGCCGGCAAGCGGCCGCTGCTGTACAAAGCGGACGCCGGCAGCGTGGAAGCCCTGGCCGGGGTGGCCGCCGCCGCCAAGTGCCCGCTGGCCATCGGGGCGGCCAGCCTGGAGGAGCTGGCCGATCTGGTCACCAAGGCCAAGGCCAAGGGCGCGGAGGACCTGGTGCTGGCCTTCGGCTCCAACGGGGATGCCATCCGCTCGCTCACCACGGCCCGCCGGGCGGGCTTGAAAAAGGGCTTCCGGGCCTTCGGCTATCCGGCCCTGGTGGAGGTGAGCGGCTCTTCCCCGGAGCTGGAGGGCCTGCTGGCCGCCACCTTCGCGGCCAAGTACGCCGGCATCGTCATCGTGAACGGCCTGGAGCCCTGGGAGCTCCTGCCCATCCTGGTCACCGTGCAGGACGTGTACACCGACCCGCAGGTGCCCAACGCCGTGGAGGCCAAGCTCTACGAGATCGGCTCGCCCAACGAGAACTCGCCGGTGCTGTTCACCACCAACTTCTCCCTGACCTACTTCAGCGTGGCCGGGGAGGTGGAGCGCAGCAAGGTCCCGACCTATATCTGCGTGGTGGAGACCGAAGGCCTGGGCGTGCTCAATGCCTACGCCGGCGACAAGATCAGCGCGGAGAAGGTGGTCAAGAGCATCCAGGCCCAGAAGGTGGCTGAGAAGGTCAAGCATCGCCGCCTGATCATCCCCGGCCTCCTGCCGATCTTCCGGGCGGAGATCGAAGACACCTCCGAATGGAAAGAGGTGATCATCGGCCCGGAGAACGCCAGGGAGATCCCGGCCTTCCTGCAAAAACTGGCCAAGTAGCGCGCCATCTGATGCCGATGCCTTCGGTAACCTTCCTGCCGCAAAACAAAACCGTGCGCGTATCCGCCGACACCTCGCTGCTGGAGGCGGCCTACCAGGCGCACATCACGATCAACAATGTCTGCGGTGGGGACGGCATCTGCGGGCGCTGCAAGATGATCGTCACGCGGGGGGAGGTGAGCGGAGCGGTTTCCGCCAAGCTCACCCGAGAGGAAATCCGCCAGGGCTACGTGCTGGCCTGCCAGACCGCCGTCACCGACGAACTCACGGTGGAGATACCGCCCGGGACCATGGTCACGGAGAAGGCCCGCGCCGCCGAGGACGCGGAGCGCTTCCGCGATCTGCAACCGGAGTTCCAGTACGACGCGCATTTCGTGCCCGCGCCGCTGGTCGACAAGGTCTATCTGGTCATGGAGCCGCCTACCCTGGCCAACAACCTGGCCGACCACCAGCGGGTGGACGAGGCCATTCGCCGGAAGCTGAAGTACCGCTCCATGCAGATGGGACTGAAGATCATCCAGGGCCTGCCGGACATCCTGCGCGCGGGGGACTACAAGATCACGGCCACGGTGGGCCTGCGGCGGGACATCGCCGAGGTGATGAACGTCGAGCCGGGGGACACCTCGGCGGACAACTATATCGCCGTGGTGGACATGGGCACCACCACCGTCGTGGCCCACCTGGTGGAAGCCCATACCATGAAAACCGTGGACGCCAAAGCCTGCTTCAACTCCCAGGGCATCTACGGGCGGGAAGTCACCCGCCGCATGATCACGGCCGAGCAGAAGGGGGTGGTGGAGCTGCAGCGCCTGCTGGTGGAGGAC
>MIBK01000187.1:0-6997 GCA_001829505.1 Spirochaetes bacterium RBG_16_67_19
TGAACATCATGGTAACTCCCCAGGAGGAATGGGGCCAGGGGATGAAGCAGGAGTTCGAGGCCAAGTACAACATCACGGTCAACTACGTGCGCATGTCCAGCGGCGAGGCCCTGGCCCGCATCCGCGCCGAAAAGGACAACCCCCAGTTCGACTTGTGGTGGGGCGGGCCCATCGATAGCTTCGTGGCCGCCAAGCAGGAAGGGCTGCTGGAGGCCTACAACTCGCCCAACTACAAGAACCTGCTGGACCCGGTCAAATACAAGGACGCCGAAAACTACTGGGTGGGCATCTACGTCGGCACCCTGGGCTTCTGCACCAACAAGGACTGGCTGGCCGCCAACCCCAAGGCCAAGGCCCCCGCCTCCTGGGACGATTTATTGAAGCCGGAGTTCAAGGGGCAGATCCTGGTGGCCCACCCCTCCACCTCGGGCACGTCCTATACGGCCCTGGCCACGGTCCTGCAGATCCGCGGCGAGCAGAAAGGCTGGGAGTACCTGAAGGCCTACGCCTCCCAGGTGCACCAGTTCACCAAGAGCGGCGCGGCCCCCGCCAAGTTCGTGGGGCAGGGCGAGGCTGCCGTCGGGGTGGTCTTCTCCCACGACATCGTGAACGAGATCGAAAACAACAGGCTGCCCCTGGTCCTGACCTTCCCCAAGGAGGGCACCGGCTACGAGATCGGCGGCATGGCCATCTTGAAGGGCGGCAAGCACCGCGACGCGGCCCAGCTGTGGTTCGACTGGGCCATCACCGCCGAGGCCCAGGCCCTGGGCCCGAAGTACAAGGCCTACCAGGCGCCCACGGTCAAGGGGGTGAAGCTGTCGCATCCGGAGCTGCTTCAGGTGAACCTGATCAAGTACGACTTCCAGTGGGCCGGGAAGAACAAGAAGGCCTTCATCGACAAGTTCACCAACGAGCTGGCCGGCACCGCCAATCTGAAGTAGCCGGGTCCAACCGACTACCGGGAGAGGGCCGCGGACCGCCGCAGGCCCTCCCCTTTTTCCGGTGAGCGGGGGGGGTATGACAGACCAGAAGGGGCGCGCGCTGGGTTCAGGCTGGCGGCGCCGGGTGGGGGAGTTCGCCCTGATGTTCCGCGACCCGGTCCTGGCCGTCGGGCTGGCGGTCTGCGCCGTGTTCCTGGCGGCCTTCGTGATCTACCCGATCCTGCGCACGGCGGTCAACGGTTTCTTCGACGCTCAAGGGCGCCTTTCCCTGGGCTACTTCTCCCGCTACTTCGACGCCTACTACGGGCCGCTTTCCCGGCGTATCTTCCGCGACACCCTGGTCATGGGCCTGCTGGCCGCCGGGGGAGGCACCCTGGTGGGCTTCATCTTCGCCTACGCGGTGGTGCGCTGCCGCCTGCCGGGGAGAAGGGCGGTGCACCTGCTGGCCCTGGTGCCCACCGTGTCCCCGCCCTTCGCCATCGCCCTGAGCTCCATCCTGCTGTTCGGCCGCAACGGCCTGGTGACCCGCAAGCTCCTGGGGATGAGCTTCCCCCAGGGAGCCAACGACATCTACGGCATGGACGGGCTGGTGTTCGTGCAGGTCATCACCTTCTTCTCCGTGTCCTACCTGATCCTGCGGGCCATGCTGGAGCGGCTGGACCCCTCCATGGAGGAGGCCGCGCGCAGCATGGGGGCCGGCAAGCTGCACATCTTCCGCACCGTGACCCTGCCCCTGCTGGTGCCCGGCCTGGCCGGGTCCTTCCTGCTGCTGTTCGTGGAGTCCCTGGCGGACCTGGGCAACCCCCTGTTCATCGCCGGGAACGTCACGGTGCTCTCCTCCCAGATCTTCCTGGCCGTGGCCGGGGAGTACGACTATCAGAAGGCCTCCGCCCTGGCCGTGGTGCTGCTGCTGCCGACCCTGATCGTGTTCCTGGTGCAGCGCTACTACGTCTCCCGGCGCTCCTACATCTCGGTCACCGGCAAGCCCACCGGCGGCCTGATCGAGGAGCGGGAGGGCTGGATCCGCTGGCCGTTCATCGTGCTGACCTACGCCTTTTGCCTGCTGATCCTGCTGCTGTACATCGCGGTCATCTACGGCTCCTTCAGCCGGGCCTGGGGCATCGACTTCGGCCTCAGCCTGGAGTGGTGGCGGCAGATGTTCACGAGGGGCATCGAGTCCATCCTGGACACCACCTACCTCAGCGTCCTGGCCACGCCGGTGGCGGTGCTGCTGGGCATGGTGGTGGCCTTCCTGGTGGTGCGCAAGCGCTTCACCGGCAAGGAGACCCTGGACTTCACCTCCAACCTGGGAGGAGCCATCCCGGGCACTATCCTGGGCATCGGCTTCGTGCTGGCCTTCAGCACCGGCGCCTTGGGGCTGGCCGTGTTCCTGTACGTCCTGCTGGCCCTGCTGGCGGTCAGCCTGGTCTGCCGCGGCTGGGCCGGGCGGCTGGGGGTGCTGGCTGTTTCCACCGCCGCGGGGGTGGGCCTGAAAGCCCTGGAGCGCCGCCTGGGTCCCGGCGGGTTCCTGTACTTGATTTCTGCCCTGGTGTTCCTGATCGGCCTGGTGCAGCTGGCCCGGCGCGGGGCCGGGGGCCGACGCCTCTTGCTGTTCGGCGTCTATCTGGCCATGTTCGAGGCCAGCGACTACCTGGCCTGGCCCCTGGTGCTGGCCGGGCGCGCCCTGGGCCCGGGGGTTCTGCGCAACGCGGTGACCCAGCTGGCCGACTACCTGAAGGTGCTGTTCAAGCTGCCCCCCGCGGTGCTGGGCAGCATCCTGCTGCTGATGGGTGTGCTGTCCGCCCGGGCCGAGCGGGGGCGGGGTCGCGAAGTGCTGCTGCTGGTGATCCTGGCGGCGGCTTGCGGGCTGTTCTTCGCCGGCTCGCCGCTCACCCTGGTGGGCACGCCCTACATCATCCTGGCCGCCTTCGCGGTGCGCAGCCTGCCGGCCTCGGTGCGGGCCGGGGTGGCCTCCCTGCAGCAGATCGACCCTTCGATCGAGGAGGCCTCCGCCATCCTGGGGGCCGACGCCCAGTACACCTTCCGCAAGGTCACCCTGCCGCTGATCCTGCCGGCCATCGTGGCGGGATTGATCTTCAGCTTCACGCGGCACATGACCAGCCTGTCGGCCATCATCTTCCTGGTCAGCCCGCGCTGGCGCATCGTCACCGCCTCCATCTTAAGCGAGTGGGAGCAGGGGGGCATCAGCATGGCCGCGGCCTATTCCACCCTGATCATCTTCTTCGTGCTGGCGGCCATCAGCCTGCTGTACTTCCTGACCGGCCGGATGATGCGCCGTAGAGGCGGGATCGACATCACCTGGGGCGCCTGAAGGAGGAAGCCGCGATGTACCTGCGACTGGAGAACGTGGTCAAGGTATTCCCGCCCCGGGGAGGCAGCGGGGAAGTGACCGCGGTGGACGGGGTGAGCCTGGACATCCAGAAGGGCAGCCTGGTCACCCTGCTGGGACCCTCCGGCTGCGGCAAGACCACCACCCTGCGCCTGATCGGTGGGTTCGAGTTCCCCACCGCCGGCCGGATCTGGCTGGACGGGGAGGAGATCACCGCCCTGGCGCCGCACCGCCGGGGCATGGCCATGGTGTTCCAGAGCTACGCCATCTTCCCCCACCTGAACGTGTTCGAGAACGTGGCCTACGGGCTGCACGTGCAGCGCAGAACCCGGGAGGAGATCGGGGAGCGGGTGGGTCGCGTGCTGGAGCTGGTAGAGCTCACCGGCTTCGAGCGGCGCGCCCCCAACCAGCTCTCCGGCGGGCAGCAGCAGCGGGTGGCTCTGGCCCGCGCCCTGGTGATGGAGCCCAAGGTGCTGCTGCTGGACGAGCCCCTGTCCAACCTGGACGCCAAGCTGCGCGAGCAGATGCGCACCGAGATCCGGCGCATCCAGCAGAAGCTCGGGATCACCAGCGTATACGTGACCCACGACCAGATCGAGGCCATGACCCTTTCGGACCACATCGTGGTCATGAACCGGGGAGTGATCGAGCAGGCCGGCACCCCCGAGGGCATCTACCTTCGCCCGCGCTCCCGCTTCGTAGCCGGCTTCATCGGCAGGGCCAACTTTGTGCCCGGCACGGTGCGGGAGGTGGGAGGGGAGTGGGCCGAGGTGGACTGCCTGTCCCTGCGCGTGCGGGTGGGCCAGCCGCCCGAGGCGGTGCGGGCCGGTCAGGCGGTGAGCCTGGTCCTGCGCCCCGAGATGCTCTGGATCGCCGAGGGCCACGGCCGCCTGGAAGGTCTGGTGCGCCGCGCCCTGTACCTGGGGGACGCCGTGGAGTACGACGTGGAGGTGCAGGGACAGCTGCTGACCTTCACCGAAACCAACCCCCTGCGCATGAAGGTGCACCCGCCCGGAAGCCGGGTGCCGCTGGATTTCCACGCGGAGATGGTGCACCTGCTCCCGGAGGGCTGAGGATCCCTCTAGCCGCCCGCTCTCATCCTGGACAGCACCTGCTCCATGGTGCCGGTGAAGGGACCGGGTGTTTCCATCTTGAGGCTGGTCAGCGCCGCCGCGAAGGCCAGCGACTCGCCCACGCCGTGGTCCAGTCGCCGGGCCAGGTACGCCCCGAAGCAGGTGTCCCCCCGCCCGGTGCGGCCCGACAGGTTGGCGGGGTCGAAGGCGGCCCGGGCCGACTGCTTCCCGTCGTAGACCAGCACCTCGCTGGCGTGGGTGATCATCACCTCCCGGGCCCCCCAGCCGGCCAGACGCCGGGCCGCCTCAGCCCGATCGCTGGTGCCGGCGATCACTTCCGCCTCCAGGGCGTCGGCCTTGAGGAAACGGATCAGCGGCAGCAGGCGGCTCTTGGCGGGCCAGTCCTGCCAGGCGAACACCCCGTCGCGGCTGGTGCGCAGGACTCCCTGCAGGTCCAGCGCCAGGGGAAAGCGCGCGGACAGGGGCTGGAGCAGCTCGTCGGGAATCTCGCCGCGGAAAAGCCCGGTGAGCAGGCAGGCGGAAACCTCCACCGGGGGGAAGTCCTCCGGCCGGAAGGCCTCCCCCTGGGCCAGCAGCGTCACCTTGCGCCGGTCCAGGTCGGCGGTTTCGAACACGTTGCGGATCGAGGTGGTGGTGGCGCCGGGGACGGCCCGCACCTCCGCGCCCTCGGTTCGCAGCGGCTCCAGCAGCGCCAGGTCAGCGGCCGCCAGGCGGGTGACCGTGAGCACCGCGGCCCCCGAGCGGCGGGCCGCGAAGGAGGCGAACCAGGCCCCGCCGCCCGTGAACCAGCTCTCCTTGCCCCGGTCGATGAGCTGGTCGTGGGTGACGTGCCCGGCAATGAGAAGGTCGTAGCGGAGGCTCATGTGAATTTCTCCCGTATCAGGTCCTCCACCGCGGTGCGGTCGCCGCGGAAGGGGCCGTCGGACTCCATTTTGAGGCTGGTGACCGCCGCGGCCCAGACCGCGGCCCGGGCGGGCTGCTCCTCCAGGCGCCGGCAGGCGTAGGCCGCGATGCAGGTGTCCCCCCGGCCGCTGCGGCCCACCAGGCGCCGCGGGTGAAAGGCCGCGGCGTGAAACTCGCGGCCGTCGAAGACCAGCACCCCGTCGCGATGGGTCAGCACGATTTCCCGCGGCCCCAGCTCGTGCAGCGCCCGCGCGGCCGCCTCCAGATCGTCGGTTCCGGTAAGCTGGGCGGCCTCCACCGCGTCGGCCTTGAGGAAGCGGACCAGAGCCAGGACCTCCTGCCGACCGGGCCAGTCGTCGTGCTCCAGGCGACCTTCGCGCACGACGCGCACGAAGCCCTGCACGTCCAGCGCGATGTCCGCCCCCTGGGCGGCCAGCAGGCGCAGGACCTCCAGGCCCACCTCGCCGCGGAAGCTGGCCCCGATGCAGGCCAGGCGGGCTTCCAGGCCTTCCACCTGGCGAGGCAGGAAGCTTCCGGCCGTGGACTGGACCAGGATGCGGCGGTGGTCCGGATCGGCGTCCGGGTATTCCAGGCGCAGGACCGTGGAGCGGGGCGTGACTTGCGCGCGCACGCTCACTCCCAGGGCGGTAAGCTCCTCGACCACGGCGAAGTCCTCCCGGGAAAGGCGGGTGACCGCGGCCGTGCGCAGGCCCAAACGGCAGGCCACGTTGGCCCCGTAATAGAAGGCCCCGCCGTGCACGGTGCGCGTTGCTTCCGGGGTGGCGATCGTGTCCTTGGTGTAGTTGCCCAGGAACAGGACGTCGTGGCTCATGTTTGGCCCATGGTAAGTGCTTGACAGGTGGGGAAAAATACTATACAAAAATATAGTAAATAAAAGGAGGCCCCATGTCGGAAGCTTCTGCCCGGATTCTACGGATCCTGCTCGCCTGCGGGATGATCGCCAGGGAGGAGCAGGAAATCGTGCGCGGGCTGATTCGCACCGCCCGCCCAGGGGCTCTACCCGACCGCAGCCGACCGCAGCCTCAGGCCCGCTGACCGCGGGCCAGGGAGGCGAATACCCCGCCGAAGCACAGGACGGCGAACACGGCGAAGGCCGTGCGCGTGGCGTCCAGGAAGGCCCCCTGCGTGGCCTGGGTCACCGCGGCCGGCCCCAGGAACAGGGTGAACACCAGCAGCGCCACGCCCATGGACAGCATCTGTCCGACCAGGCGCATGCTGGACAGGGTGGCGGAGGCCACGCCGAAGGAACGCGGATCCACCGAGCCCATGACGGCATTGGTGTTCGGCGAGGAGAACAGGGCGAAGCCCACGCCCAGCACCGCCAGGCCGGCGGCGACCAGCGGCAGGGGAGTGGCCGGACCCAGGAAGGCGAACAAGCCCAGCCCGGCCGCCGCGCAGAGCATGCCCGCCGAGGCCAGGGTCCTGGGCTGGATGCGGTCGGAGAGGCGCCCGGCCAGGGGGGATAGGGCGGCCATGAGCGCCGGCTGCACCACCAGCAGCAGGCCCGCCTGCTGGGGGGAAAGGGCCCGGATGTATTGTAAATACAGGCTGAGCAGGAAGGTGACGGCGAAGGTGGCGCTGTAGTTGATCAGGGCCGCCAGGTTGGACCAGGCGAACACGGGGTTGCCCCGGAACAGGCGCAGGTCCAGCACGGGGTCCGCCGCGCGGCTCTCCCGCAGGACGAACAG
>MIBK01000187.1:7049-12271 GCA_001829505.1 Spirochaetes bacterium RBG_16_67_19
AGGCGGGACAGCCCGTACATCAGGCAGGGCAGCGCCAGCGCGTACAGGAGCGCTCCGGCCAGGTCGAAGGGCCCGCGCGGGGCGCTCTTCCATTCTCCCTTCAGCTTCCACAGGATCAGCACGAACCCGACCGCGCCGACGGGCACGCCGGCGTAGAAGATGCCGCGCCAGCCCAGGTGCTGGGTCAGCAGGCCGCCCAGCACGGGCCCCAGGGAGAGGCCCAGGTAGGTGGAGGCGGCGGTGATGCCGATCGCCCGGCCGCGCTCCCCGGGCGGGTACACCGAGGTCAGGATGGCCAGGGCGGTGGCGAAGGTCATGGCCCCGGCCAGGCCCTGGGCCACGCGGAAGCCGATGAGCGCCGCCCCGCTGGGGGCCAGCGCGCAGGCCAGGGAGAACAGGGTGTGCCCGCCCATGCCCAGGGCGAAGACGAGCCGGCGGCCGAAACGGTCGGCGGCCTTGCCGAAAGGCACCAGGCTCAAGGCGGCGGCCAACAGGTAAGCGGTGGCCACCCAGCCTTGCAGCAGCGCGTTCATGGCGAACTCCCGGCCGATGGCCGGCAGGCCGACGTTGATCGCCGCGGACATGAAGGGGGTGCTGAAGGAGGAAAGCACGGCGCAGGCCAGCGCGGCGCTGCGCTCGCCGCGGGCGGCGCCCAGGTCCGGCATCTTCAGAGTTACGGCCGCGCGGATTCCGGCTGGGTGCGCAGGCGCACGACCTGGTAGACGACCACCGCCGCCACCGCGGCGAGGCCGACCAGGTCAGTGATCCAGCCGGGGTCCACCAGGCACAGCCCGGCGGCCGCCAGGATTATCCGCTCCAGCGGGCTCAGAGGCCGCAGCAGGTATCCGGTGAGCGCGGCGCCCAGGGCGGACATGCCTACGATCGAGGTGACGATGGGCTGCAGCACGCCCAGGAAGGTGACTTCGATCAGCAGGAGCTGCGGGGACAGCACGAAGATGTAGGGCAGGATGAAGGCGCCGATGGCCAGGCGCGTGGCGATCACCCCGGTTTTCATGGGGTTGGCCCGGGCGATGGCCGCCCCCGCGTAGGCCGCCAGGGCTACTGGCGGGGTCAGGTCGGCGATGATGCCGAAGTAGAACACGAACAGGTGGGCGGGCAGCGCGGCCACCCCCAGGGTGAGCAGCGCCGGGGCGGCGATCGTGGAAGTGATGATGTAGTTGGCCGTGGTCGGCACCCCCATGCCCAGGATGATGGAGGTGAGCATGGTGAAGAACATGGTGAGCAGCAGGTTGCCGCCGGAAAGATCCACCAGGGCGCTGGCCAGCTTGAGGCCCAGTCCGGTGCGGGTGACCACCCCGACGATGACCCCGGCCAGGGCGCAGGCCGTGGCCACCCCCAGCGCGCTGCGCGCGGCCTTGACCAGCGCCTCGTAGAAATGCCGTGCCCCGCTCCAGGCCGAGCCGGCCAGGAACGAGCCGGTGGCGGCCAGGCGTCCCACCGCGGGCTGCTCTGCCCCCGGAAGCTGCCCGGTGGCCGCCACCCGGCCCAGGCGCAGCAGGAACTGCAGCAGGGCGGCGGCAATGGCCAGGCCCGATGCGTACAGGGCGATGCGCATGAGCGAATACCCCGAGGCCACCAGCAGCACGATGATGCCGACCAGCGGGATGAACAACACCCCCTCGGTTTTGAGGATCTGCCAGAAGCTGATCAGCTGTTTTCTGGGCATGCCGCGCAAGCCCAGCTTCTTGGCCTCGAAGTGCACCCCGGCGAAGATGCCGATGAAGTACAGCACCGCGGGGATGGCCGCGGCCTTCACCACCTGGCTGTAGGGCACGTTCAGGAACTCGGCCATCAGGAAGGCGGCCGCGCCCATGATCGGCGGCATGAGCTGCCCGCCGGTGGAAGCCGCGGCCTCCACCGCGCCGGCGAACTCCGGCTTGTAGCCCAGCTTCTTCATCATGGGGATGGTGAAGCTGCCCGAGCCCACCACGTTGGATACCGAGCTGCCCTCGACCATACCTTCGAAGGCGCTGGTGATGACCGCCACCTTGGCCGGGCCGCCGGAGGCCCAGCCGGCGATGGCGTTGCCCAGGTCGATGAACAGCTTGCCCACGCCGGTGATCTCGATGAAGGCGGCGAACAGCAGGAACATGAACACGAAGGTCGAGGAAACCCCCAGCGGGATGCCGAAGACGCCCTCGGTGGTGAAGAACAGGTGGTCCACCAGCTGCCGGATGGAGACGTTGCGGTGGGCGAATACTCCCGGCAGGTTGCGGCCGAAAAGGGCGTACAGCAGGAACACCGCGGCGATGATCACCATGGGCAGGCCGATGATGCGGCGGGCGGCCTCGAATAGCAGCACGATGCCCATCGCCCCCACTACCACGTCCGTGCTGGTGAGCACTCCCGCCCGGGTCACGATCGCCCGGTAATTGAACAGCAGGTAGCCCAGGCAGTACAGGGAGGCGGCCACGAACAGCAGGTCGAATGGATTCAGGCGGTCGCGGCGCATCCCCTTTCCAGCCGGGAACAGCAGGTACACCAGGGTGAGCACGAAGGCCAGGTGCACCGCCCGCTGCAGGTGGGCGTCCAGAACCCCGAAGAAGGCGGTATAGATGTGGAAACAGGAAAAGGCCAGGGCGATCAGCGAGATCAGGATCTTCTGCCAGCCCGACAACAGACGATGGGTGGACTCCTTGTCCACTTTTTCCAGGACCTTGCGGATTTCCTCCCCGTCGCGGTCCAGGGGCTCGCCGGAGACATCGGGATTCGGCGGTGAAAGGAGCTGCTTGCTCACGGCTTGATATACCCCATCCGCCGGCCGAACACAAGTCGGCCAATCAGGGATTTCCGTTCGATCCGCAGGCTCAGCGCGCGGCTGCCCGACAGGGCGGCCAGGTCGACCTGTCGGCCGCCGATGCTCAAGGAGTGCTCGGTGAGGGGCATGGGGCTCAAGCTCACCGCGGGGAAGCGCCGCTGGAGCCCCTCGATGAGGATCCAGCCGTCCTCCAGGCGAACCGTCCCCCCCTCATCGCCGAAGGGCAGTCCGGCCCCCAATCCCTGATAGGCCGTCTTGTACAATTCCAGACCGCCGCCCGGTGCGGGCCGGAAATATTCGATGGCCGGCAGCCGGGCCACGGAGTGCCGGTAGGCGATCTGGAAGCGCGGCTCGCGCCGCTCCAGCGCGTAGGAGGCCAGCACCCGCCCGTCCGCGGCCCGCAGGGTCAGGCAAGGCTCCCGCCAGAAAAAAACCGCGGCAGCCAGGACGGCTGCCGCGGTGCCGATGAGTGTCGTGAAGCGAACGGCCCTGCTCACTCCTTGAAGAACTTCTCGGCGCCGGGGTGCAGCGGGATGGGCATGCCGTCCCGACCGGACTTCTTCATAATGTTCTTGCCTTGGGCGTGGGCCATGGCCAGGCGCTCGGTCCCGGTGAAGATGGCCTTGGTCATATCGTAGACCAGCTGCTCGTCGGCGGAGGCGTCCACCAGCAGCATGGCCTTCACCGCCAGGGTCTGCACGTCGCGGGTCTGCTTGGGATAGGTCTCCTTGGGAATGCTGAACTTGGTGTAGAAGGGGTACTTGTTGATGAGCTTGCGCGCCAGTGCGTCGGAGACCGGCAGGATGACCACGTCCTTCTGGGAAGCCACGTCCCGGATGGCCGCGGTCGGCACGCCGGCGGTGACCACCGCCACGTCCACGTTCCCGTCGCGCAGCCCGTTGGCCGCCTCGGCGAAGTTCAGGTACTGCGGGCTCACGTCCTTGTAGCTCAGGCCCAGGGCCTCCAGGATCTGCCGGCAGTTCACCTCGGTGCCGCTGCCCGCCGCGCCCACCGCGATGCGCTTGCCTCGCAGGTCGTTCAAGGACTTGACCTTGGAGGAGGCCACGGTGACGATCTGGATGGTCTCCGCGTACAGGGTGCCCACCCCGCGCAGGTTGGGCTTGGCCTTGTCCTTGAACATCTCGGTGCCGTTGAAGGCGTAGAAGGTCACGTCGTTCTGGACCAGGACCAGCTGGAACTCCCCTTCGACCAGCTTGTTGATGTTGGCCACCGAGGCGCCGGTGCTGACCGCCGTGGCGTTGATGTACGAATGGGCCTTGCTGATCAGCTCGGCCATGGCCCCGCCCAGCGGGTAATAGGTTCCGGCCGTGCCGCCGGTGCCGATGTTCACGAAAACCCGCTCCTGCGCCCCGAGGGAGGCCAGCACGAACAGGGCGAAAAGGATCATCAGAAGCTTCCTCATTATCCATCCTCCTTGCGTCGATTGATGATGCTTCTACTATGGCCGCCGCCTCAGTCGCTTGTCAACAATGCCGCGCGGGTCCGCAGGCGCGCGGCTGAGCTGGAGGCCGCGCTTGCGGCTCGAGGGGCTGCTTGAGCAGCCCGGGCGGCCCGGCGGACCGGCCCGTAGCAGCGCAGGTAGATCAGGTATACCACCGCGGTCTGCGCCAGGCCGAGGGCCAGCAGCACCCGCAGGTCGCTGAACGGCTTCAGGTCGAGCAGGGCCAGCAGGGAGCCGGCCAGGTAGCCGGCGGCGTCGGCCATGGCGTAGCGCCGGTCGAAGGCGGCCCGGCCCCGGCGGTAGCGCCTCTGCTTGAGGATCTGCAGCAGGTACATCACCCCCGAAGTGAAGGTGCCGAACACGAGCATGGAAGCCAGGTAGTACAGCGACAGGTCCAGGGCGTACAGAAGTATCGCCGCCGCCGTGAGGGCGACCTCGGCGGTCATGAGCAGGGGCAGTTGGGCGTACAGGCGCCGCGCCAGCCGGCGGTCCTCGAACGCCAGTCCGGTCAGAAACGGGAACAGGGAGCCCACCAGGGATCCGAGCGTGATGACGCGCACATCCAGGGCGGAAGCGATCAGCTTGATGTGATAAGGGGTGACGAGCCCGGCAAACAGGCTGCCGACGAATCCGCCGAGAATGAACTGGTCAATGGAAGCAATGAAGCGTTTCATCCTCCACCTCCCACCTCGCGGCTGGCGGAGGTGCGAAGATGGATGGGGTTCTATCGCCTCCTATGCCGCGGGGCTACTCCATGGGTCTTCGATCATGGTAATAAGATAGCCCCGCGGCGCGGGGGAGGTCAAGCGGAGAAGGGGGGCAGCCCGGCGGCTCGATTCTGGCCGTTCCAGTAGGACTGGTAGAGCAGGCCCGGGCGCCGCTCGGGCCGCATCTCCGGGATCGCCGCCAGCCAGCGCGCCTCGGCTTCCCCGGCGCGGGTGAAAGCCCGCGCGGTCAGGGCGAAACGCCCGCGGCGCGGGA
>MIBK01000187.1:12298-13308 GCA_001829505.1 Spirochaetes bacterium RBG_16_67_19
CCTCCAGGGCGGCCTGCTCGGCGCGCAGCACCCCGATGTGGGCGGGGAAGCTCTGCAGGATGCGGCGGTGAAGAGCCTCGTGGCGCCACCACAGGCTGCGCGGGTTGTAGCGCGGCCCCGGGGCGGTGCCCAGCGCGGGCAGGACCCGGCCCTCCAGCCAGATCGGCTTGAACACCCCGGTGCAGGGAGCGGAGGTGCCCGTGGCCCAGTAGAGGTTGCCCTGCTCCCCCAGGTGGGCGACCAGCGAGGCGGTGGATTGGGCGGCGTGCCGGGCCAGGCCGTTGGCCGAGTGGGCGCAGAGGTGGCTCATCAGCAGGTGCGCGTCCGGCTGGTAGGGCTCCCCCTCCCCGTGATCCCGCAGGATGGCCATGGCGTCGGCCACGGCGAGGCCGGGTCCGGAGCCGCGCGCGGGGCGCCGGGCCGCCAGCAGCTGCTCGGCGCGGCCGCGCCGTTTGCGCCCGGCGCTGAAGGTGCTGTAGAACCAGTCGGTGTAGCAGCGGGCGAAGTTGAAGATCTGGCCGGGCTTCAACCAGCCGCGCCGGCGGGCGGTCTCCACCAGCTGCGGGTGGGCTTCGTCGAAGACCTCCCCGATGGTCAGGCAGTTGGAGATGGCGTAGCGGCCGTACACGCGGGCGGCCGCCCACATCTGGCCGGCGGTTTCCAGCACCCAGGCCTCCCGCGGGTCGGCGATGAGGTAGCTGTTGTGGTAGGTCAGGCTCTTGTCCGTGTAGCCGCAGGGCCCGCCCTGGCCGTGGTCGGCCAGCAGGCCGACGATGGTCTGCAACGCGGCCTGGGCCGAGGCGGAGCGCTCCAGCGCCAGGCGCAGCAGGTCCATGCCCGTCAGCCGCTCCTCCCTGGGCCGGGGCAGGCGCGTGAACACCGCCTCGTTGCCGATCACCACCCCGCGTTCGTTGGCCCCGATTTCCGCGCCCCACATCCAGAACGGCCGGCACAGCAGCGTGCCCAGGGTGCGGCGGACCTGGGGGATGCTGCGGTAGGTGCAGCGCAGG
>MIBK01000187.1:13314-22877 GCA_001829505.1 Spirochaetes bacterium RBG_16_67_19
CCCTTGGGGTGCTCGGCGGCGGGGTGGTGCTCCAGGACCTGGGCCTCATTGGGCTCCCGGTCGCTGTTCTTGCCGAAGATCACCGAGCCGTCGGAGGTGAAGGGCGGCAGGGCCACGAAGGTGTCGCACACGCGCGACCTCCTTGGAGCAGTATGGGCGCCGGGGTGGGCGGCGTCAAGGAAGCCTGGCTGCCTAGGCAGCCTACAGGCGAACCGCGGCGATGATCGCGCCGGCGACCCCCGAGCCCAGGATCAGCAGGAGGGGATCCAGCTTCGTGAACAGGGACAGCGCGCAGCTTCCCGCCGCGATGAGCCAGACGTGCCAGGCGAGCGACGGGGTGATGGACAGGGACACCAGGGTCGCGGCGATCAGGGGGATGGTGGCCACCCGGAAGGCGTCGCTGAGCTTCTTCTGGTCCACGCGCGTGCTGCGGAGCAGGACCAGCACGAGGGCCACGGCCAGCATGGGGAAGGCCACCACCGCCAGGGAAGCCGCCAGCGCGCCGGGGATGCCCGCCACGCGGAAACCGATCATGGTCGCCGCGTTCAGAGCCACCGGGCCGGGGGTCACCTGGGCGATTGCCACCACGTCGGCGAAGGTCTGCGCGGACATCCAGCCCGCGGCGACCACCTCGTGCTGGATGACGCCGACGATGGTCCAACCGCCGCCGAAGGAGATGACCCCGATCTTGAAGAAGACCCAGGCCAGGTTCAGGATTTCCAAGCCAGGGCCCCCAGGCGGACGAGGATGACCGTGGCGATGACGATCGGCAGGGCCCAACTCCTGAACAGCAGCAGCGCCGCGAAGCACAGCAGGGACAAGGCCACTTCGTGGATGCGCCATTTGCGGGCCCGCAGCATGCGGACCAGCAGGGCCGCTACCAGGCCGAGGACCGTTCCGTAGGACCCTTGCAGGAAGCCCTGGACGAGCGGATTGCCGGCCACCGCACCATAGAGCAGGCTGACCAGGATGATGGAGACCACCGGCGGCAGCATGATTCCCAGGAACGCCGCCGCCGCCCCGGCAAGACCGAGCAGCTGCTGCCCCACGAAAACGGCCGTGGTCAGGGTGGTGGGCCCCGGCACGGCCTGCGCCAGGGCGAACAGGTCGTAGAAGCCCTGCTCCTCCATCCAGCCGCGGCGGGCCAGGCGCGAAGCCATGATCGGGACGATGGCGTAGCTGCCGCCGATGGTCACCGCGGAGATGACGAAGAAGGCCCAGAACAGCGAAAAGAAGGTCTTGGCCTTCAGTACAGAACCTCCAGCAGGCACAGCCCCTGGGGCGGGGCCAGGGGGCCGGCCGCGCTGCGCTCGCCCTTCATTAGTATCGCGGCCATCGCTTCGGCCGGCAGGCGGCCGGCGCCGACCTCCAGCAGGGTCCCGGTGAGGATGCGGGCCATGTTGTGCAGGAACCCGTCGCCCTCGAAGTGAAGCTCCAGCCAGCCTTCCCGGGCCACCAGCTCCAGGGCGTGCAGGGTGCGCACCGTGGACTTGACCTTGGACTTGCTCGTGGTGAAGGAGCGGAAGTCGCGCTCGCCCACCAGCAGGCCGGCGGCCCGGCGCATGGCTTCCAGATCCAGGGGCTCCGGCAGGTGCAGGCAGTAGCGCCGGCGGAACACCTGGGGGTAGGGGGCGGTCCAGAGGCGGTAGACGTAGCGCTTGCGCCAGGCCCGGTAGCGGGCGTGGAAGCGCGCGTCCACCTGGTCGGCGGCGGTCACGGCGATGTCCTCGGGCAGGTAGCGGGTGAGGTAGGCCCGCACCTCTTGCAGGCTCAGAGTGGAGGAGGTGAGGAAATTGGCCACCTGGGCCTCCGCGTGAACCCCCGCGTCCGTCCGGCAGGCGCCGATCACCTGGATCTTCTCCCCGGTCATCCGGCTCAAGACCTGCTCCAGCTTTCCCTGGATGGTGCGCGGGCTCTCGGGGTCCTCTTCCTTCTGGCGTTGCCAGCCCAGGTAGCGGCTGCCGTCGTACTGCACCACGAGTTTCAGGTTACGCATGTTGCGGAAGAGCCTCGCGAAGAGCGGCGACGACGCTTCGCCGGTCGGCCGCGGACAAAGAGCCGGTCCTCGAGAGTATGAGGCGGTTGTCCAGGGTGAAGAGCCTCATTCTGGCCACGCAGGGCTTCTGCAGGCCGGCTTCCCGCCATTTTTCCAGATTGACGTCCAGAATCCATTTGCTGTGGGCGGCGCTGGTGATCATCATCAGCAGGCTGGAGCCGTTGCGCAGGTTGAAGGGCCGCGCGGACAGCACCAGGGCCTTGCGTCGTTTGACGCGGGGAATGTCGCTGAAGGGGAACGGAACCGCCACTACGTCGAAGCGCTCACAGATCGTCATCGTCGGGGCCACTCCATTCGGTGAGCGTGCTCTCCACGGCCCTGGCCCAGGCTGCGTCCAGGGGGGTCGCTTTCCTGATGCGCACCGCTTCTTTTTCCATCTCGTACAGCAGTGAGTCGCCGCTGCCGACTCGCAGCAGCCTGCGCACCGCCGCCGGCAGGGTCGTCTGGCCCTTGCTGGAGACCGTGCTGGTGAGCGCTTTCTTCCCCATATCCTTACCTCTTTACTTCCTTGCTGTAAGGATGGAGGCAATGGGTGCAGATCGTCAAGAGCCTCAGTCCTGGCGGATGAGCTCCGCGAGCGCCCGCTGGATCTCTTCCAGGGTATACGGCTTGGCCAGCACGCCGGCGAAGCCGTGCTCCCGGGGCGAGGCCAGGACCGGGTCGTTGGAATAGCCGCTGGAGACCACGGCCTTGACCTGCGGGTCCAGGGTCCGCAGCCGGCGTATGGCTTCCAGTCCGCCCATCCTGCCCGGGACGGTCAGGTCCATGATCACGGCCTGCGGAGGATTTCCGCTCTGCAGGCCCTGCTGGTAGATGGATATCGCCTCGGCCCCGTCCGCCGCCTCCAGCACCGCGCAGCCCAGCCGCTGGAGCATCCCGCGGGCGACCCGGCGGATCGGCGCTTCGTCGTCCATGACCAGCACGCGCAGGCCCTCCAGGTCCTGCAGCGGCTTCTCGGGAACCGGCGAGCTGCGGCGGGCGCAGGCCGGCAGGTGCAGGGTGAAGAGGGCTCCCCGTCCGGGTTCGGATGCCACCTCGATGTGTCCGCCGTGGCCGCGGATGATCGAGTACACCACGGTGAGCCCCAGGCCCTTGCCGCTCTGTTTGGTGGAAAAGTAGGGATCGAAAATCCGGGGAAGGTGGGCCGGGGCGATGCCCTCGCCCTGATCCCGGAAGGCCAGGCGCGCAAAAAGCCGGCCATCCTCCCGTTGCTCGTTGGCCGCCTCGACCTCCAGGCGCCCTCCTGCGGGCATGGCCTGCCGGGCGTTGATCACCAGGTTGTTGATCACCTGGGCGAACTGTCCCTCGTCCAGCTCGGCCTCCAGCAGGTCGGGGGCGACGTGGAACTCCGCCCGCACGTTGGAGCCAGCCAGGGCGAAGCCGACCGTCTCGCGCAGCAGCCGGGCCAGGTCCACCAGGCGCTTCACGGGCGCCCCTCCGCGCGAAAAGGTCAGCAGCTGCTCGGTGAGCCCCCGGGCCCGGGTGATGGCCTGGCGGGTTTCCGCCAGAAGCTGCTCTTCCGGCCCGCTGCACTGCAGCAGGCTCAGGTTGCCCAGGATGGCCGTCAGCAGGTTGTTGAAGTCGTGGGCGATGCCGCCGGCCACCACGCCCAGGGACTCCAGGCGCTGGACCTGGAGCTGCTCCTCCTCGGCCCGCCTGCGCGCGGTCAGGTCGATGACCGAGACCACGACCCGCCTGGCCTCCTCCGGGGTGCGCGGCACCGAGTAGCTGACCAGGATCTGCATCCTCTCGCCGGCGAAGTTGCGGTCCGGCTGCTCACCCTCGAAGTGCTCCCGCCCCTCGACGATGGCCATCATCTCTTCGGCGTAGCAGGACAGGGCCTCCTCGTGGATGAAGCGGGTCAGCGGCCCCAGGAACTGCTCCCTGCTCCCGCCCTTGTACAGCCGGACGGTTTCCGGGTTCACGTCGATGATCCGGATCAGACCCAGGTAGTCCCGGACGAAGTCGGGGTGCTCCAGCAGGTAGCTGCGCAGGTCGGCGATGCCCTGGGCCTTCAGCTTCTGAATGGCCTCGAAGGCCGCGGAGAAGTCGTTTTCCCAGAGGGAGACCTTGGCGTTTTCGAAGATCCTCCGGTAGCGATCCTCGCTGGCCCGCAGGGCCACTTCGGCCAGCTTGCGGGGAGTGATGTCCACCGTGCTGACGATCAGGCGCTTGAACTGGGCCTCTTTCCGCGGCACGGCGAAGCGGATGACCGAATACACGGTCTGGCCCCGCAGCGTTTTTCCCTGCACCTCGCTCTGGAAGGACTCCCGGCCCTCGGCGATCGCCACCAGGGCCTCCCGGAAAACCGGCAGGGCTTCCGGCACGCGGACGCGCTCCAGCGAGCCGCCCAGCTCGGCCAGGGAGCCGGCGCCGTGGAACTTCAGGGCCTGGGAGTTGGCGTCCAGCACGCGGATCAGGGAGGCCAGGCGGGGCACTTCCTCCGGCTGCCGCCGAAAATACTCCGGGAAGTCCGTGACCCCCCGGGCGCGCAACCGCGCGAGCTCCCGCTGCACTTCGGAGTAGTCCTCCTCCCAGAGCCCGACCTCGGCGGCCTCGAAAATCTTGCGGTAGCGCTCCTCGGCCTCCACGTTCCCACTATATTCCGCCCGGATGCCCTTGCGCCAGTGCGCCACCCGCCCGCGAGGCCAAAGTTGACTCTGCCGGGCGGGGCTTCTATAATGCCAGACGATAGAATATCCAACAGGAGGGAAGAATGAAACGATTCGGATTGTGGGCCGCCCTGGCGGTGGCGCTGGTCTTGAGCCTGGTTCTGGCGGGCTGCAAGCCGGCCGAGCCGGCGGTGATGAGCCTGATGGCCTTCGCCGGCTACGCCGAGGACGCCTGGGTGAAGCCCTTCGAAGAGGCCAACAAGTGCACGGTGAAGATCAACTACGCCGGCACCGTGGAGGAGATGTTCAACAAGGTCAAGTCGGCGCCCAACGAGTACAACATCGTCTCCATCGACCCGGGGCGCATCCCCATGTACAAGAACGCCGGGCTGCTGCAGCCGGTGGACACCAAGAAGCTCTCCAACTACCTGAAGATGGGGGCCTTCTTCCGCGAGCACCCCTACAACAAGATGCTGGGCGGCGGGGACACCCTGCATGTGCCCATTGTCTGGGGCACCCAGACCATCACGGTGAACACGGCCAAGGTCCCCAAGGCCAAGCTGGACAAGTACGTGAACTGGGACAAGAAGACCATTTCCTACAACATCTTCACCGCGCCGGAGTTCAAGGGACAGACCGCCTTCTTCGACGAGTCCGCCAACCTGACCAACTGCGCGGCCATCGCCCTGGGCATCGAGGACAACTTCAATCTCACGGAAGCCCAGTTCCAGCAGGTGGCGGAGCTGCTGTACAAGTGGAAGAAGAACGCCCGCACCTTCACCAGCGGCCTGGACTCCGAGTTCAGCGTGCTCACCAGCGAGGACGCCTTCTTCGTGCTGGGCGGCAACGACGCGCTGCTGAACATCAAGCTGGAGGAGGCCGGGGTGCGGCAGAGCTTCACCCAGTTCGTGCCGGATCCGGGCACGATCTGCTGGATCGACGGCTGGGTCATCACCGAGCCCACCAAGGGCAAGAGCCTGGAGCTGGCTTACAAGTACATCGACATGATGATCGGCGACCAGGTGCAAAAGCAGCTAGCCAACCTGATCGGCTACGGGATCGTCAACCCGGCCGGCGGGGAAGGCTTCAGCGAGGTGATCAAGGACAGCACCTACTGGTACCTGGACATCGCCACCTTCCCCAACAAGCTGGCCATCATGGTCCCGGAGGAGGACCCGGCAAAGCGCGTGGAGCTATGGAACGCGGTGAAGGCCCGGCAGTAGAGGGCCAGGTCGCAAGGCATGAGCGGCGGGCGGCCTTTAGGGCAGCCCGCTTCATCATCCAGGGGAGGCGAAATGGGCGAGGTGGCGATCGAGCTGCGCGAGGTGCGGAAGAGCTTCGACGAGGTGGTGGCCGTGCAGCGCTTCGACGTCGGTATCCGCAAAGGGGAGTTCTTCTCCCTGCTGGGCCCCTCCGGCTGCGGCAAGACCACCACCCTGCGCCTGATCGCCGGCCTGGAGGAGCCCAGCGAGGGGCAGATCCTGTTGGAGGGCCGGGAGGTGAGCCGCGTGCCCGCCTTCAAGCGCAACGTGCACACCGTGTTCCAGGACTACGCCCTGTTTCCGCACATGGACGTGCGCCGCAACGTCTGGTTCCCGCTGAAGATGCGCGGGGTAGGCCTGGCGGAGGCCGGCGAGCGCATCGCCCGGGTGCTGCGCCTGGTGAACATGGAGGGCTTCGAGCGGCGCCTGCCGCAGCAGCTTTCCGGCGGGCAGCGGCAGCGCATCGCCCTGGCCCGCTCGCTGGTGGACTCCCCGGCGGCGCTGCTGCTGGATGAGCCGCTGGGGGCCCTGGATTTCAAGCTGCGGGTGGCCATGCAGAAGGTGTTGAAGGACATCCAGCGGGGAGTGGGCATCACCTTCATCTATGTCACCCACGATCAGACCGAGGCGCTGACCATGAGCGACCGCATCGCGGTGATGAAGGGCGGGCAGGTGCATCAGATCGGCACCCCGGATGAGATCTACAACACCCCGGCCACCGCCTTCGTGGCCTCCTTCATCGGGGACATGAACTTTCTGCGCGGGCGGTTGAGCGCGGCCTCCGGCGGCTCCGGCACCGTGGAGCTGGAGGGCCAGTCCATCGCCTGCCGGCGCTGCCCGCCGGGCCTCGCCGCGGGTGAAGAGGTGCTGATCGGACTGCGCACCGAGCGGGTGCAGTTGAACCCGCTGCGCTCCACGGAAGCCCTGCTGCCGGCGGTGGTGAAGAGGATCGTGTACCGCGGCACCGACTACGAGGCCACCTGCTCCTGCGGCGCGCAGGAAATCCGCGCGGTGGTGAGCTCGGTGAGCTGGGACCCGGGGGTGCGGGAGGGCTCGGCGGTGCGCATCGGCTTCGGCAGCGGGGACGTGTCGCTTTACGCGCGCAGCGAGGAGTCGCAGATCATCCAGTACTCCTCCGTGGCGGTGTAGCCGTGCAGGCCCGCCTCTCCCCGCCCAGGAGCTTTCTGCGGGGCATCCCCGTCAGCCTCTGGATGCTGGCCCTGGTGATCGGACCGCTGGCCTTCACCTTCCTGATGAGCTTCTACTCCACCGACGGCATGCGCATCCTTCCCGGCTTCTCGCTGAAGAACTACGCGCGCTTTTTCACCGACCCCATCTACTCCTCGGTGCTGCTGAAGAGCATGGTGTTGGCCCTGGTGATCGCCTTGCTGGCCATGCTCACTTCCTACCCGCTGGCCTACCTGGTCTGCTTCCGGATCCGCCGGGGCAAGCAGCTGCTGTTCATGCTCTCGGTCATCCCCCTGTGGGTGAGCTACCTGGTGCGCATCATCGCCTGGAGGACGATCCTGGGCAACAAGGGGGTGCTCAACTCCTTCCTGCTGGGCATCGGGGTGATCCGGGAGCCGTTGAGCTTCCTGCTGTACAACCGCTTCGCCATTGCTATCACCCTGACCTACATCTGCATTCCCTTCGTGTTCATCCCGGTGTACACGGCCCTGGAGAAGATCCCCCGCAACATCCTGGAGGCCTCCAACGACCTGGGGGCGGGGGAGCTGCGCACCTTCCTCAACGTGGTCTTCCCGCTCTCCCTGCCCGGGCTGGTCACGGGGTTCATCTTCGCCTTCATCATCGCCCTGGGCGACTACATCATCCCCCTGCAGCTGGGCGGCACCCAGGGGATCATGTTCGGCAACCTGATCTGGAGCCAGTTCGGCTTCGCCTTCAACTGGCCGCTGGGCGCGGCCCTGGGCTTCATCCTGTTCGCCATCGCCGTGGCCGTCCTGACCCTCACCTCCCGCTTCGGCACCACCGAGGGAGGATTCCTCAGTGAGTAGCATCGGGCGCAAGCGCGGGGTGGGCCTGAAGCTCTACGGCCTGGCGGTCTTCCTGTTCCTATATTTTCCCCTGGTCATCGTGCTGATCTTTTCCTTCAGCCCGACCAAGACCATGGTGGGCATGCAGGGGGTCACCCTGCGCTGGTACGAGGAGCTGTTCCGCGACGGCGGCCTGTTGGCCGCCCTGGGGCACACCGTGGTGATCGGCTTGAGCTCGGTGTCCATCGCCGTGGTGCTGGGGGTGTCGGGGGCCTTCTTCCTCACCCGCGTGCATTTTCCCGGCAAGCAGGTGTTCCGCACCCTGGTGCTGCTGCCCTACATCCTGCCGGGCATCATCATGGGCATCAGCCTGCTGATCTTCATCCGCAACTTCGGGGTCAGGCTGTCCTGGTTCACCGTGCTGCTCGGGCACGTGTCCTTCACCGTGCCCATCGTGATGTTCCAGATCATGGCCCGCATCGCCCGCATGGGCCCCAACTACCAGGCCGCGGCCATGGATCTGGGCGCCAACCCGGCGCAGACCTTCTGGTACGTGACCCTGCCCATGATCCGCACCGCCATCGTCGGAGCGGCCCTGCTGGCCTTCACTGTGTCTTTCGATGAGATCGTGATCAGCTTTTTCCTGACCGGCAGCGCCTGGATGACCCTGCCGGTATACATCTACGGGATGCTGCGCTTCGGCCTGTCCCCCAAGGTCTACGCCATTTCCACGATCATCCTGCTGCTGTCGTTGGTGCTGGTGATCCTGATGGCCCGCTACACCGGCCGCACGGCGGAGGAGTACCGCACCCGGGCGCGGAAGGCGGAATAAGGCCTGTTGACATTACTCCGGCCAGTAATATACTTACTGGTAAGAGTAAGAATCAGGAGGCGCCATGCGTGTGACTTCCAAGGGGCAGGTGACCATCCCGCAGAGAATACGGAACAAGCTGGGAGTGCATCCAAACACGGAAGTGGAATTTGTGGAGGAAAAGGAC
The DNA here is from genome assembly GCA_001829505.1 of Spirochaetes bacterium RBG_16_67_19. Lineage (GTDB taxonomy): Bacteria > Spirochaetota > Spirochaetia > SZUA-6 > DRHE01 > MIBK01. The sequence continues at coordinate 22,237 of MIBK01000187.1, forward strand.
AGGGTATACCTGCGCAAGAGCCAGAAAGGCGGATTGCCTCCCTCCCGGTTTCTCAAGCTGCGCGGGGTCGCCACGGTAAACATGACGACGGAGCAAATCCTCGCTCTGACCAGGGCTGATTGATGCCCGGGGTGCTGGTCGACTCCAGCGTGATTCTGGATGTTTTTCTGGACGATCCGAAATGGGCGGCCTGGTCACTCCAGAAGCTGGAAGCCCTGGCCGGTTCCGATCAGCTGTTCATCAATCCGCTCATCTACGCTGAGGTTTCCATTGGCTTTCAGCGAATCGAGGAGCTGGAGGCAGCGGTGGCTTCCGCGGGATTCCGGCTGTTGGCGATGCCCAAGGAAGCCTTATTCCTGGCTGGAAAGGCATTTGTCCGGTATCGCCGAAACAGAGGAGTGAAGCGCTCGCCGCTTCCGGACTTTTTCATTGGAGCTCACGCCGCGGTGCAGGAATTGGCGTTGTTGACACGGGATCCACGGCGCGTTCAAACCTATTTTCCGACCGTTGGATTGATTTGCCCCTGATCAGGGCTTCCCGCTGCCGCCGTTCCCCGAATCGCCTTTTCTCTCCCCTCCGGAGTCATGGGCTTTGAGGAACTGGTTGAAGCGCTTGTCGTTCTCGATGAACTCGTCCACAAA
>MIBK01000187.1:22898-29261 GCA_001829505.1 Spirochaetes bacterium RBG_16_67_19
CAGGCACTTCTGGCGCAGGTCCCCGCCGAACACGTAGACCAGGGAGCTGATGTCGGTGTACAGCTTGCGCGCTTCGTCGCGGGTCATGGACGCCTGGAATTGTACAGCATCCGCCGACCGCTGTACAGGCTCGGCGCTAGCGTTTCTTGGCTTGGGAAGCTTGCCAGCCGGCCATCCGGCTGAAGTAGTGCTCCGCCGGCGGCTGGGCGACCGCTTTGGAAAGGGATCTCAGGACATACTTCACTTGACCGTGGAAGGGGCAGCCGGGGAAATGCTCCACCAGCGGACGGCCCGCCCGCCGCGCGGCTTCCGTGTAGTCGGGATCAAATTTCAAGTACCCGGCAAACCTGAGCGGCTTGACCTTTCTGAGCAGCAGCGCCACCTCTTCCTGCAGGTCATGGAAGAAAACCGCCGCCTCCTCGAGACACTCGGCGTTCAGTACCACAATGCTGATTGGCGGCAGCTCGCTCATCGAAGCCAGAGGGCGTACGGCCTGGTACACCCAACCGGGCGTTGAGGTCCCCTTCACGATCAGCAGGGCAACCGCGTCCGCTACGGTAGGCAGGCCGCTCCCGGGTATCCCTGGCCCGGTGATCAGCACGGGATCGAGTTTCGCCCCTTCGGCCACGAACAGCCTCCTCCGGCGGGCATCCAAGAGGCTTTGGCTGAGGTCCTGGAGCCGCAGGCCGGGGATCCGGGCGGAGGTATATCGTTGCAGGTGGCGGTCCAGACGGTCTTTTCCGCGGACCCCGACCCGGGTGGAGCCGAAGGGCGGGGTGTCGCAGTACACCGCCAGGGGCGAGCGTCCCGCTCGGGCGAGCTCCACGAGCAGGTTTTCCACCGCCAGGGTCAGGAAACGCTCGTCGGCATTTCCGGTGAAGTACCAGGCGCCGCCGCTCATGAGCCTAGGGCCGTCCTGCGGACCAGCTCGATCAGGGCGTTCACGTGCTCCCGGTCGAACTTGTGCCCGCTTCCGTCTCGGATTACCGCGAGGGCGAACTCAGGGCTCAGCTTTTCCCGGTACGGCCGGGAGCTGGTAAGCGCCACGTAGGTCTCCGCCACGCCGATGATCTTGGCGAACAAGTGGATTTTCGTTCCTGTCAGCCCCTTGGGGTAGCCGGAGCCGTCGTTTCGTTCGTGGTGGCACAGCAGCGCCTCCCGGAAGGCCGGCGGCAGGCGCGTTCCCTTGAAGTACTCAGGCCCTTTGCGGACATGTCCATGGATAAATTCGGATTCCTCTTCGGTCAAAGAGGGTTTTCCCAAAAGACGCCTCAAGCGATCCTGGTCCAGCAACAGGTAGCCCGCGTCGTGGGCCAGGGCGGATTTGTACAGCAGCTCGGAATCGGCCGGTGACAGGTTCAGGATCTGGGCTATCCCCCGTGCGATCTTGGCCGTAGCTGTGGAGCGCTCCCTGTCTTTCAGGAGCTTCTTCAACTTTTCGCCGATCTCGAGGAGCTTGGCAATGCCCAACGGCGAGACATCCCCTTCGCCGGGTGACGCCTCGTCGGGTTCCGGAAGCATGGCCTGCGGGCGTGGAACGGAGGCCAGCGCGGCGCGCACCAGGCTCTCCGCCTTCTCTCGTAGATAATCGTCGTACTCGGCGAGGTAGGGGGAGAGGACTTCCAGGACCGCCCGGGGGTCCAGCCCGTCGCCCATCTGGAGCCTGGATTCCACGACCTTGAGGATCTCCACTCGCAGATCCATCTCCAGCTCGCCGAGGTAGTCGCGAACCGTCTCCCATTTCAGGTTGCCCTGTTTCATTTGATCATGCATGCGTCGGAGCCGCTCGGCTCTGAGCAGGTCGCGGTACATGCCGGATTCGGCGGGGGCTGGCTCCGTTCCCGGGGACCTTCCCTCCTCCCCCGAGAACTCCAGCAACTGGGCCTCCTGGCGGGTTCCGGCGGCGATGGCCAGGGAAGGATAGGCGGCCAGAGGTTCCCCCGCTCTTCTGTCGCGCCTCCGGCGGAGTTGGGCGCGCACGATCATGAATAGCAGGAATACGACCAGCACCGCGAGTAGGGCAAAGGCACCGAGCAGGAGCAGGTTGCGTCCCGAAAACGCGCGGTACTGCAGCTCAAGGAGTTGGCGTTGTTGGGAGAGTTGGTCGGCGAGGTAGCGGTTGCCTTCCTGCTCGGCCCTGTCCCGCTGTTCGAGGTTCTGCCGGTACAGCGCCAGCAGGTCGTTCAGCGCCTTATTGTCCGCGACCGTCGGTTGGCCGGTCCTCTGGATTCGCTCTCGGAGCTGATCGATCTGGCCGCGGGTCCGGTCGAGCTCCGATTGCAGCGTGGAGCTCTGGTCGCGGGCGGTCAGCGCCATCCTGCGCAGCTCTTCCCGTTCGGCTTCGGCGGAGGCCTTCTGCCTCTCCAGTTCGGCCCGCATGGCTGCGTATTCGTCCCTGGACAGCGAAGCGTTGCTTCGTAGACTCGCCAGTTCCTGCTCGGTTCTGGCCAGCTTCTCCAATGTCTCCTTATCAGCGGCCGTCTCCGCGCCGGGCTGGCCGGCTCCCCCATCCGCCGGGGCGGTTGGTTTCGCCGTCTCGTCCGCCTCGTTCTTCAGGCTTTCTACGTTCATTTCGCGTTTTATTTGCCAGAAATACTTCGAGGCAACCTGGTTGGTGGGAGCCAGCTTCACGGCGTTGCGGAAGCAGTCGTAGGCGTTCTTGAAATTGCGCCGATCGTGCTCCTGTACCCCCAGGTCCGTGTAGGCATTGCCCAGAACCTGCCTCGCCTGGGTGGAGGTGGGGTTGGTCGCCATCGCGACGCCGAGCAGCGAAAGCGCCTCCTTGGTTTGTCCCTGCCCGTATTTGCCCCGGGCCTGGTTCACCAGATCGTCCAGCGTATCCGCCGGCAATCCCAGGACGGTGAGAAAGAGCAGCACCAGGGAGATTGAGAGCTTCTTCATACCACCACCTCCGGGCATGGCCTTCACTGCACGGTGACTGCCGCATGGCCGTAGCGCCCCGCGGGCATGCTCGCCGCCGCCGTCCATGTGCCGGCAAGGTTGCTCAGGTCAAACGAGTAGGCAATATTCAGGCCGTTGGCGGCCGCTGTAACGACATCGGTGCCGCCGAAAACATATATCCTTGATCCCGACAAGGCCGCCGCACTGAAACCGATCGAAAAAGGATATTGGGATACGGGGCTTTGCCAGCTCGCCGGGGCGGTGAAGGGGTAATAGAGGTACTGGAAGGCGCTGGTGGAGAGGCTGGTCCCGGTGCTCTGGCCCACGAAGTTGCCGTTGGTCGTCGTCAGGGAGGTGAACCCGCCTACGATAGCCATCAGTGCCGGGCCCGAAGCCGGAGTGTATAAGACCCCCGCGATGCCGGTGCGCGCCGGAGCGAGGACCACCTCGGTTCCCTGGCTCAGGCCGTTGGTCGTGACCGCGAAGCCGTCATGCGCGGTGGTAACCGTGGTCGCGGTCGTCCGCCCCCCAAAATTGTAGATCACATCGTTGAACGGCAGCAGGAAGCGCTCCGAATAATTGGCGGCCGCATAGTTGGCCTTCGTGCTCCAGGTGCCACCCGGCGTGTACTCGAAGGTCAGGTTGGAGGCCGTCCACGGGGTGGCAGCGGCGTTCAGGGTCGTGCCTCCCAGGACATAGATCCTGCCGTTCACCGTCGCGGCGTAGGCGTTGGCCCGGGCCGCGGGCATGCTCGTGCCGGCACTCCAGCTGTCGTCGTCCAGGTCGTAGATCTGCACGGTGGCGAGCACGGTGCCGGCGGCGTTGAACCCCCCCATGACGTAGAGCCTGCCATTGCAGAAGCTCGCCGCCGCAAAGCTGACGGGGGTGGGCAGGGAAGTAACGCCAGGATACCAGGCGTCCTGCACCGGATCGTAAAGGTCCACCGCAGCCAACACCGACCCGATGCTGCTCGTCGATAGCCCGCCAATGAGCCACACTCCGCGCTGCTTCGGGGTCAGGGCCGTTTCGGTACCGGGCGGCGTCTGCAGCAGCAGCCCGTTGCAGGCGACCAGGACCAGCGCCAGGCCGGCCAGGCCCAACTGCCGAGCAACCAGATTGTACTTCATGAGCAGGTCTCCCTTAGAAGCTGTATGCCAGCCCGAGCCCGCCGGCCAGAAGCTGGAAGGCGCTTGCCGACTGGGGGAGCAGGAGCCACCGCCCGCTCAGGCGGACCAGGAACCGAGCCCCCACGTGGTAATCCAGCCCCAGGCTGGCCCCGAAGGCCGGGTCCAATTCACCGTAGGAGGTGGCGGCGGTCCGGTCCTCGACCGCGACGTATGCTACCCCTGCGCTGAGACCGGCCCAAGGTACGAGGTTCTTGATGAAGGCCACCTCGGAGGTACGCAGGAGCAGCAACTGATATACGGGACCGGCGGTGATCACGCTGGTGCCGTAGGAAAGGTTCGCGTCGGGTTGATAAGTCATGAAGAAATGGGAAAAATCAACGCCTGCATACAGCCCGCGGAGCCAGCGAAGATTGAACTCCGCGAACGCGGTAATTGAAAAACTGGACTCAAAGGAGGCGCTCAGGGATCCGACGGGCTGGTAAAATCCCCCCAGAATTCCGGCCTGGAAGGGGAGCCCGCGGTAGCGGCTGCGCAGCACGGGATCCTGTATCGATCCCAGGCTGTCCAGGGGTATGGTGATTTCGCCGAATTCCAGATCGACGAAAAGGCCGATCTCGCTGTCGTAGTCCTTCACTTTGCCCCTGATTACGGAACCGTCTAAAAGAAAAACCTCCAGGGCCTGGCTGCGCAAAGCTTCCAGATCTGTTTCGGTCTTCGAAATCCTGGCTGACGGCACGCGCAGGGACTTCCCAAGGATGTCGAGCACGACCCCATCCTCGCTGGCCGACGCTACTTTTCCCAGATAGATCGTGCCGTCGTTCAGGCGGATCACGTCGGCAAAGGGCTGGACAGCCAGAATGCCGCCCATAAGCACGCCAAAAAGAGCTGCTTTCATTCGCGGGATCTCCCTTAATAGGGATTATCGGCAATGAATCCAGGACTGCTGAAGCCGGAAATGAGGATCTACCGGGTACAGGAGGTCCGGCCGCTGTACAGGCGCCGGGGCTACTGCGGCAGGCAGTGCGGGCTGCTGCAGACCGAGTCCGCTCCGCAGCACGGGCCGTCCTGGCCGCAGCGGGTCTGCATCCGCGCGGCGGGGCCGTGGCCCTTCACGATGAACCCGGCTCCCGCGCTGATCAGGCGGCGGCCCTTGGTGCCGCAGTCCGGACATAGGCCGGATGGCCGGGCGTTGATCCCCTCGAACTTCTCAAAGTGCCGGCCGCAGCCGGGGCACTCGTACTCGTAGGTAGGCATACTGAGGGCATTGAAGGGCAGAACCGGCGCCCGGGTCAAGTCCCTGGGCTTTCGGGCGGCCGGCGGCGGTGGCGCTCCAGCCAGCGCACCGCGAAGTCCACGCAGGCCCGCTGCGGGAACAGTTGCGCCCGGGCCAGGCCCACCCTCGCCGTGCGGACCCGCCCGGAATGCCGCCGGGTGAAGTCCCGGCCCAGCCGGGCGAAGTCCTCGCTGGAGATGTTGATGTCCGCGAACCTCTTCCACCGGCGGTGCCCGCCCACCAGCACCGGGGCGCCGCTGTCCACCTCCTGCTTGCCGGGGTAGGAGGCCCGGTACTCGGCCAGGTGCAGGGAGGTGTTCACCGAGTGGTCCACGCCCAGCAGCAGCACCCAGCCGTCCAGCTCGTAGATGCGGGCCAGGGGGGAGCCCTCCCCCAGGCCGTACTCCAGGCCGTGGTCCGTGGCTATGGGGATGGCCTGCTCCCCCCAGGCGGCGAAGGACATATGGGGATGGCGGCTGCGCACCACGTCCGGCAGGGTGCGGAACAGCTCGGCCACCGCGCTCAGGCCGCGGGTAGGGGTCAGGTCCGGGTCGTAGGCGGGCATGCTGGCGCGGATCTCCTCCAGCCAGCCGCGGGGCACGGGCGGGTGGCGCCACAGCTCGGGGTCGCTCAAGTTGCCGGAGTGGGCGGGCATGACCAGGGTGCCGTAGGAGCGCAGGCAGCGCTGCAGGGCCTGGATCACCGCCATCGCCCCGCCGCACACCCAGCCCAGGGAGCTCAGGGAGCAGTGCGCCAGCAGCACCATGCCCGGACGCACCCCCAGCTCGCGCAGGTCGGCGGCCAGGGAGCGCACGGTGATGGGGCCCTTTTTCCCGGTGGCTTCGATGAGCTGCCTTTCCCGCTCCTCGCGCTCCCGGCGGGCCCGGGCGTTCATTTGGAGGTCATGATCCAGACCCCGTTCCAGGCCTCGGGGGTGGCCGCGGCGGCCAGCTCGCGGCACTTTTCCTGATAGGCCGCCGCCGGGGGGTCGGAGGAGGCGGTGCGGGCGAACAGCCGCTCCGCCTCCCCGAAGCGCCCCGCGTAGAAGGCGCGCAGGCCTTC
>MIBK01000187.1:29322-30673 GCA_001829505.1 Spirochaetes bacterium RBG_16_67_19
ACCGTGACCGGCTCCTTGCGGCCGACCACGGCCACGCGGGCCAGCTCGCGCGCGGGAAAGGCCCCCTCCAGCTTCTGCAGCGTGGCCGCCGAAATCATGGTGTAGGTGCGGAACTGCTTGTTCACTCCCTCCAGGCGCGCGGCCAGGTTCACCGCGTCGCCCAGCATGGTGTAGTCGAAGCGGGTGCGCGAGCCCATGTTGCCCACCACGGCTGGCCCGGAGTTCATCCCGATGCGCATGTAGAGGTCCTTGCCGGCCCGCTCCCTGAAGCCGGGGCGCAGGGCGGCCAGGCTGGCCTGGCAGCGCAGGGCCGCGCGCACTCCGCGCAGCGCGTGGTCGGTCTGCTCCAGCGGCGCGTTCCAAAAGGCGATGATGGCGTCCCCTTCGTACTTGTCGATGGTGCCGCCCTCCTCCTGGATGATATCGGTCATGGCCGACAGGTACTCGTTCAGCAGAGTGGTGAGCTCCTCGGGGGTGAGCATCTCCGACAGGGTGGTGAACCCCTGCAGATCGGAGAAGTAGATCGAAAGCTCCCGGCGCTCCCCTCCCAGCTTCAGGCGCTCGGGGTGGGCGATGAGCTGTTCGATCACGGTGGGGCTCAGGTACTGCTTGAAAGCCGACTTGAGGTAGCGCTTCTGGCGGCCCTCGGTGGCGTAGTTCACCAGGCTGGAGCCTACCAGGCTCAGGGCCACGCCCAGCTCCGCGGCCACCAGCGGCAGCCACCAGCCCAGGACGTAGGCCCCCAGGCTCAGGCCCGGGGCCAGGGGCAGGGCGACCGCGTAGACCAGGGCGCTCCTGCCGGCCCCTGAGGCGAAGGCGGCGGCCAGGCCCGCCGCGGCGGCCAGCAGGAGCACCACTGCGCCCGCGGCGGCCCACGGCAGCGGGCGCAGGAAATCCCCGGAGAGCAGGTTGTCCAGCAGGGTGGCATGGATCTCCATGCCGGGGTAGGTTCCCTGCACGGCGGAGGGGCGCAGATCCAGAAGACCCGGGGCGGTGAAGCCGAAGAACACGTAGCGGTCCTTCAGCACCGCGGGGTCGATCTTGGGCGTCCCGCCTTCACGCAGCGCCAGCTCGCTCTGCAGCACCTCGGCCGCGCTGAAGGCCCGGTGGGTCAGGGTGGGACCGCGGAAGCGCAGCACCGCCCGGCCCAGACCGTCCAAGGGCGCGCTCCTGCCGTCCACGGCGAGCCGGCCCGGCCGGACCTCCAGGCGATGCGCTTCCGCGCCGGGATCCGCATCCCCGGCCAGGTAGGCGCCCAGGCCCAGTCCGGGCACCGCGCGTCCGGCGAACAGATTGAAGAGGGGGGCGCGGCGGTAGACCCCGTCGGCCCTGTCGGGCGTGAAATGGGTGT
>MIBK01000187.1:30715-31113 GCA_001829505.1 Spirochaetes bacterium RBG_16_67_19
AGGTAGCCCGGGGGAACTCCAGCGCCGCCCGCAGGCGATCCGAGCGGGCCAAATACTGCTCCAGCCCGGCCACGACAAGCGGGGCCTGGGGCAGGTCCGCGGGCCAGCCTTCGGCGGTGCCCTGGGTCGGGCTCAATACCACGGCCCCGGCTACCCGGCCGTTCTCGGCCACCGCCGCGCCGAAGACCCGGTCGTCCTCCACGCTGTAGACCGAGGGCTCCGTGTACAGCACGTCGAAGGCCAGCGCTCTGGCCCCGGCCCGGCGGCAGAAGTCCGCCACGATGGCGTAGGTTTCCCGAGGCCAGGGCCAGGACAGCCCGTTGACCTCCTGGCCCCAGTCCAGGCTGGCCTGGTCCAGGACGATCAGGGCGATGCGCTCGGTGGCCGGCCCGGGGCGG
>MIBK01000187.1:31174-31668 GCA_001829505.1 Spirochaetes bacterium RBG_16_67_19
CCCCCAGCCCGATGGCCAGGACCCCGGCGGCCAGGCCGACCAGGACCCCCTGCAGCGCCTTGCGAGCCCGGGGCGAGCCGGCCATGGGCCTTAGATCTTGCCCAGGGCCGCCAGGTAGCGGCTCTGCCGGGCCGCCGGTGCCGGCGGCGGGACCGCAGCGGAGGCCAGCGCGGCCTGGATCGAGGCGATGCGGTCCTCTGGGTCAGGATGCGTCTTGGCGAAGTCCGGCCCACCCGGCTTCAGGCGGCCCTCCATGACCTGCAGCATCCGCACCAGGGCCTTGGGGTCGTAGCCGGCGGCCTTCAGGATGCCCACGGCCGCCAGGTCGGCCTCTTTTTCCGCGTTCCGGGAATAGCCGCTGTTGACCAGGGTCGAGGTGATGTCGTCGATCGTGCCGGAGAAGGCGGCGGTCACCTTGGCCAGCTCGGAGGGGCCCAGCTCCTCCACCGCGGCCAGGCCGATGGCCAGGCCGGCGTCCTTGAAGCGGGCGGTCT
>MIBK01000187.1:31689-32170 GCA_001829505.1 Spirochaetes bacterium RBG_16_67_19
GCTTCACCACGTGGCCGATCTCGTGGGCCAGGATGGCCGCCACGGCGTCCTCGCTGTCCGCGCAGCGCAGCAGGCCGCGGCTGATGAAGATCAGGCCGCCCGGGGCGGCGAAGGCGTTGATCTCGGCGGAGTCCAGGATCAGGAAGTGGTAGCCGCCGAAGGTTTCCGGCCGGTCGGAGACCAGGGCCAGGCTCTGGCCCAGCAGGTTCAGGTAGGAGTTGGCCGGAGCCACATTGTACGGCGCGTATTGGGCCAGGATGTTGGCGCCCACCGCCCGGCCGACGTAGTACTCCTGCTCCGGGGTAATGTCCTCGAAGCTCTTGGCCACCGCCTCGCCGCTCTTGGCCGCGATGTTGATCAGGCTCAAGGTGTCCACGCTGCCCAGGGAGGCGCAGGCGGTGAGCAGGCCAGTGCGGCCGTAATTGCCGCTGCCGGCAGGAGGAAGCGATACCTGGCGCTCATGGTTCTCATTGGGCACCTC
>MIBK01000187.1:32179-40477 GCA_001829505.1 Spirochaetes bacterium RBG_16_67_19
GCAGGCCGCCGGCCTGCAGGAAGGCCAGGACCTGTTCCGGATTCACCCGGTAGCCTTCCATGCGGTCCACCCAGGTGTAGTCCAGCTGTTTCTCGTCCTTGTACTGGGCCTCCACTTCCTTGTTGAAGCCCTTGCCCGCCAGAGCCACCTCGCCACTGGAGGCTCCGCTGGTGCTCCCCGCCTGCCCGGCGGTGAGAGCGATCCTCTTGTCCTGCAGCGCGGAAATGCTGACCCAGCCCTGGATCTTGCCTCCCGACAGGGTGACCTTGGCCCAGCCGCTCTGTTCTTGAATGACCTCCAGGCGATCCCCGTATTTGACCACGGCCAGGATCTTGCCCATGTAGCTGGGGGTGGCCCGGACCTGCGTTTCCTTGACATTGACGCTCATCTGCTTGGGCGCCGCGAAGACGGCCGCCGCCGCCAGAAGCAGGACGGCTGCCAGAATGGATCTTGTTTTCATGGCATGCTCCTCGGATCCATATTAGAAGAAATCCGGGGCGCTGTCACGCCGGCAATCAGCCGGCAGGGGCGGTGGCGGCGGCTTGCGGCACCTCCGTCGCCTGCTCCCCGTGCTGCCGGTCCAGCCGGCGCAGCTCCCGCGCCAGCCAGATCCCGGTGAGCAGCGCCGAACCCAGGTCGGCCAACGGCACGGCGTAATATATGCCCCGCAGGCCGAAGAAGCGCGGCAGGATCAGGATGGCCGGGATCAGCAGCAGCACCTGGCGGGAGAGCATCAGCAGCATGGCCTGGCGGGGCTTGCCCACCGCCTGGAAGTAGCTGGCAGCCACGATCTGGAAGCCGACGATCGGCAGGGCCGCCAGGCCCAGGCGGAGGGCCGTCACGCCTATGGCCAGCAGCTCCGCGCTGTCCCGGCTGAACAGGCGGATCAGGGAGGCGGGGAAAAGCTCGACCACCGCGAATCCGCCCAGCACCACGGCCGTTGCCGCGGCGATGGCCAGGCGCAGGGTCTGCTTCACCCGGTCGAAGCGGCGGGCCCCGTAGTTGTAGCCGATCAGGGGCTGGGCGCCCTGGTTGATGCCGAAGATCGGCATCAGGATCAGCATGTTCAGGCTGAAGAAGATGCCCATGGCCGCGATGGCCAGATCGCCGCCGTAATGCTGCAGCTGCCGCGTGAGCAGGGCGTTCAACACGCTGGCGGCCAGCTGCATGGCGAAGGGGGCGAAGCCGATGGCCACGATGCCCATCATGATTCTCCAGCGGATCCTCAGGTTGGCCAGGCGGATCTTCAGCAGGCTTCGGCCGCCGAGGAAGTGGCCCAGCACCCAGGCGGCGGAAACGGCCTGAGAGATCACCGTGGCGATGGCCGCCCCCCGCACTCCCATCCTGAAGACGAAGATGAACAATGGGTCCAGCAGGGTGTTCAGCGCCGCGCCGATCACCATGGTGAGCATGGCCATGCGCGGGCTGCCCTCGGCCCGGATGAAGCCGTTCATGCCGAAGCCCACGCCCATGAACACCGAGCCGGCCAGGATGATGCTGAGGTATTCGTGGCCCTGGGCCAGGATGGCGGGGCTCGCGCCGAACAGGCCCAGCAGGGGCCGCAGCCAGATCAACCCGGCGGCCATGAGGGCCAGGGAGACCAGCACCAGCAGGCTGAAGGCGTTGCCGAGAATCCGCTCGGCTTCCTCCTTCTTCTTCTCCCCCAGGCGGATGGAGACCAGGGCGGTGGCGCCCATGCCGATCAGCATGCCGAAGGCCATCTGCACGATCATGATGGGGAAGCCCACCGTGACCCCGGCGATGCCCAGCGGACCGACCCCCAGGCCGATGAAGATGCGGTCCACCACGTTGTACAGGGCGTTGACCAGCATGCCCACGATGGCCGGGACCGAGAACTTCAAAAGAAGGCGAGGGATCGAGCCCTCGCCCATGATCTGCGAACGGTCCATGTGTTTCGAATATACCGCTTTATTCCAGGGGCGAGAGGCTGATGGAGCCGCTCACCGTCTTGGCGGTCAACGGCGCCGCGCCGGTGCCGATGCGCCCTTCCAGGCGGTTGCGCTTCTTCTCCGTGATCTGCAGCGGGAAGCCGCAGGAGATGGAGCCGCTGACCGACCGCAGGCGCAGCTCGGCGTCCAGGCCGGCGAAGGCGGACAGGTTCACGGAGCCGGAAACGGTCTCCACGTCCACCGAGCCGCCGCGCCCCAGGGCGCGGATCTTGCCGTTGATGGTGCCCGAGACCGACTTGGCCTGGAGCCTGTCCCCGGCGAAGGAGAACTCCAGCCCGCCGCTGGTGCTCTTGATGCGCAGGTCCCCCGAGCGGTCCGTGAAGATGGAGCCGGAGACGGTCTCCAGCTCCTGCGCGACGTCGGAGGCCAGGTTCCGCACCTCCACGCGGCCCGAGACGCTGCGCACGCTGATTTCGCTCAGGGTGGAGGGGACCTTGAGGTCGAAGGAAACCGGGCCGAAGCGGAAGGCCTTTGGCGTGTACACCGGATGGACCTTCAGGGTGTCCCCCTCGGCCTGGATCTCGATGCGGAAGTCCTCCAGGGCTTCCTGGCCCCGGGCCTGCTTCACGTAATGCACCTCTATGGTGTCCCGGTCCCAGCCTTCCACGTGCACCGGGCCGGAGACGTTGTTTACCGAGAGCTTCTGGACGCGCTGGCTCACCTCCTCGGTGTGCTCCTCGCTGGCCCAGGCCCCGCTCCCGCCCCAGCCGCTGCCGCTGCCCCAGGTTTGGAACCAGGGACCCCGCAGGCGATGGAACGGCCGCGCCCCGAGCAGGTAGACCAGGGCGGCGACGACCAGGGCCATCGCCGCCACGCCCAGCACCACGCCCAGGATCTCGGCCAGGCTGCGCTTACTCTTCATCGCCCATCCTTTCCATTTCCTTCTGGATCAGGCGCTTCTCCAGCGAGCCGCCGGAATACAGGAACGCGCTCAGGAAGTTGGCCACCACCCCGATGCCCCAGCCCAGCGCCGGCCACAGCCACCACTGGTAGCTGCCCGGGGTGCTGATATTGTTGATGATCGCCAGCACGGCCATCACCAGCAGGTAGATGATCACGTGCCGCAGGAAATCCATCTTGCGGTGGGCGATTTTCTTGGCCCTTTCCAGCTTTTCGTCTCTCACTGCCATGATTGAACTCCTCTCCAAGTCCCTCGATTATGCCCATTGAACAACCAGGGGGGGGAAAATTGCTACCCCGGCGGGCGCAAAAAATGAAGAGCCCCGGTTCGCACCGGGGCTCAAGGGTCGTACGCGGAAGGCTTCAGCGCACCAAGCCGATGATCAGGTTGTTGCCCTGGCGCTGGATGGCGAACAGGACTTCCCTGGAGCCGGGGTTGTTCAGCGCCTTGTAGAAGTCCCCCAGGTTGCGCACCTCCCGGCCGCCGACCTTGGTGATCAGGTCCCCCGATTTCAGGCCGGCCACGTCCGCCGGGCCGCCCTGGTCCACGGCGCCGATCACCAGGCCGGCGTCCGAGTTGCCCAGGTTCAGCTGCGCCCGCACGTCGTCGGTGATCTTGAGCACCGAGAAGCCGGGCCAGACCTTGGAGCTCTGGGCGGCCAGCTGCTTCTCGTCGGCGCGGGCGGCCACCTGCAGGGAGAGGCGCTGGGTGGACCCGGCGCGCACCAGCTCCAGCTCCACCCGGCGTCCGGGGGTCAGGTTGCCGATGGTCAGCAGCAGGTCCGAGGAGTCCTTGAGGGCCACCCCGTCCACCCGGGTGATCAGGTCGCCGGGCTGCAGGCCGGCCTTCTCGGCGGGGGAGCCCTTGAACACGCCGTACACGAAGGCGCCGCGCGCCTCCCCCAGCCTCAGGTCCTCGGCCGCCTGCGGCTGCAGGCCGCCCATGTTGATCCCGATCCAGCCGTATTCGCTCCTGCCCTTGGTGATGAAGTCGTCGATGGCCCGTTTGGCGTTGTTGATCGGGATGGCGAAGCCCAGGCCGATGTTGCCCCCGGAGGTGGAGGCGATCCAGGAGTTGATGCCGACCACCTGGCCGTAGATGTTCACCAGCGCGCCCCCGGAGTTGCCCTGGTTGATGGCGGCGTCGGTCTGGATGTAGTCGGTGAAACCGGCCGCGCCCTGCACCGAGCGCCGGCCGATGGCGCTGACGATGCCCGCGGTCACCGTGGACTCGAAGCCCAACGGGCTGCCCACCGCCAGGACCCAGTCCCCGACCATCAGGCTGCCGGAGTCGCCTATCTCGGCCACCGGGATGTTCTCCCGGGTTTCGAACATCACCAGGGCCAGGTCCTTGTTCTCGTCCCTGCCCACCAGCTTGGCCTTGTAGGAGCGGCCGTCCTGCAGCTTGATGTTGATCTGCTCGGCCTCGCCGGCTACATGGTCATTGGTCAGCACGTAGAGCTTTTCCCCGTTGCGGCGCACGACCACCCCGGAGCCCAGCCCCTGCTGGCGGAACTCGCGGGGCTGGCCCTGCCTCTGTCTCTGCGGGCCGAAGAAGAACTCGAAGGGATTGGGGAAATCGGCCCCCGAGTTCTTGACCACGTCCACCACGTCCACCTGCACCACCGAGGGCAGGACTTTCGCCGCGACCGCCCGGAAGGCGTTCTGCAGGCTCTGCAGGGTCTGGATGCCGTCCTGGTTGGTGTTGAAGTCCACCGCGCGGGCCGTGAAGCTTTCGGCCGGGATGAGGGTCGAGCCCCCGGCCCCGGCGCCGAACCGCAGGGCGCCCACGGCCAGCCCCGCCGCCAGCGCCAGCGCGGCGGTCACCGACGGAGCGAACCAGCGGGAAGAAGCCACCTTTCTAAGACTCATGATTGATCCTCCATGCGGTAATCATAGTACTCCCTGCTTACCGAGGCCTTTCCTTCAAATTACACGTTTGTAAGGGTGGCGGGCCACCGGCGGCAGGCGCACGGTGAACTCCGCGCCGGCTTCCGGAAGGCTGCGGGCGGTCACGGCGCCCCCGTGCGCCCGCACGATCGCCTGCACCAGGCTCAGGCCCAGGCCCAGGCCCGGCGTGGAGCGGCTGCGGTCCCCGCGGAACAAGCGCTCCCAGATGTGGGGCAGCTCCTCGGCGGGGATGCCGGGGCCCGTGTCCCGCAGCACGATTCTCACCCCGTCCTCTCCGCCCGAGGCTTCGATGCCGACCCGCCCGCCGGCGGGCGTGTACTTCAGCGCGTTGTCCAACAGGTTGGCGATGACCTGCCGCAGGCGGTTCAGATCGGCGTCCACCTCCAGCTCCCGCGGCACGCGGGCTTCCAGGGTGATGCCCCGCTCGGCGGCCACGTAGCCGTACAGCTCTGTTATATCTTCGATCAGGGCGGCCAGGGGCACGCGGGTCGGGGCCAGGTGCATGGCCCCGGTCTCCGCCTCGGAGATGTCCATCAGGGTGTTCAGCATGGTCAGGATGATCTGGGTCTCCTCCAGGCAGCATTCCAACGCCTGCCGCTGAGCCTCCGGCGGGCCGGCCAGCGCCGTCTCGGCTTCGGCCTTCAGGCGGGCCAGGGGCGTGCGCAGGTCGTGGGCCACGTTGTCCAGGGCGTCGCGCATGCCGTTGACCAGGGTCTCGATCTTGGCCAGCATGCCGTTGTACAGCGATACCAGGTCGTCCAGTTCCCCGCCCCCGCCGCGTTCGGGCACCCTGGCGTCCAGCCGGCCCGTGCGGATGATGGACTGGAAGGCCCGGTTCAGGTGCTGCACGGGGCGCAGGGCGCGCGAGGAGGCCAGGGCCCCGCCCAGGAAGCTCAAGACCAGCAGTGGGGCGGCGATCAGGATGAAGACCTGGCGAAAGCGCACGAGCAGCTCCTGCCAGTCGACGCTGTGGTAGCCGACCTGCAGCCAGTTGCCGTCGTCCAGGCGCAGGCCGGCCAGCTCCAGGGCGCCCTTGCCGTCGGCCAGCTGCAGGCGCAGGAAGGCCTGGGGTCTGGCCGGGTCCCCCGCCTCCAGATCGCGGAAGTGGAAGTGCCGCCACTGCGGGGGAACGTACAGGAACATCGTGGAATTGTCGGAGGCCACCACCCGCAGCAGGAACGGCCGGCGGGATTCCTGGTTGCGCTCCGCCACGACCTCGGCCTTCAGGGCGGCGATGCCCCCGGTCTGGTACATGGCCCAGAACTCCAGCAGGCGGGACTGCACCATCTGGATGTGCTCGCGGCGCACCGAGCTGTACAGCAGCAGGTAGGTGCCGGCGAACAGCAGCAGCGTGCCGGCCAGGAAGATGCCGCTGAATACCGCGGCCAGGCGGAGGTTAAGGGACTTTGAGAACATAGCCGACCCCGCGCACGGTGTGCAGGAGCTTGGGCTCGAAGCCCTCGTCGATCTTGGCGCGCAGGCGGTGCACCAGCACGTCCACCACGTTGGTCTGCGGGTCGAAGTGGTAGTCCCAGACGTGCTCCAGGATCATGGTCTTGGAGACCACCATCCCCGTGCTGCGCAGCAGGTATTCCAGCAGCGAATACTCGCGGGGCTGCAGCTCCAGGAGCTGGTCGCCCCTGCGCACCTCGCGCCGGGCCAGATCCAGGGAAAGGTCCCCCACCTCCAGGCGGCTGGCCGGGACGCTCATGGTCGCGCGCCGGATCAGGGCCTGCACCCGGGCCTGCAGCTCCTCGAAGGAGAAGGGCTTGGTCAGGTAGTCGTCGCCTCCGGTCTGGAAGCCGCGGACCTTGTCGTCCACGGAGTGCCGGGCGCTCAGGATGAGCACCGGGATGCGCACCCCTTCGGCCCTGAGGCGCTCGATCAGGGCCAGGCCGTCCAGGCGGGGCAGCATGATGTCCACAATGGCCGCGTCATACGGCGCCGAGCGGGCCAGCTCCAGCCCCGCCTGCCCGTTGGCGGCCCGGTCCACCGCGTAGCCGGCCTGCTTCAGGCCCTTGGCTACGAAGGAGGCGATCTTGGGGTCGTCCTCTACGATCAGCACGCGCATCGTTGCACCCTGCCCCTAATGTTGGCTCAAGCGGGGCCGCAATGCAACCGGCCGGCGGCCCGGGAGGCATTACAAATCTGTAATGGACCGGACAGGGGCGCGTAAGCTCGAGGGGGCTACATTGGGCAGGCAAGGCAAGCGGAGCTTCCGGATACCTCCGGCGCCGGTCGATTCCCCCCTCCTACGTTCTGGACCGGGGGTCCGGGGCTCCCTGCCCTGCATTCCCTACAGCCTGCCCAACAAGTCCACGATCCCCTTGCGGATCAGCATCACGGCGATCGCCCCCAACAGCAGGCTGGTGATCTTGCTCAAGGCCCGGCTGCCGGGCCTGCCCAGGAAGCGCAGCAGCACCCCGGACAGCCCCAGCAGCACCCCGCACAGGGCGATGTTTACGACTATTGCGATCAGGGTGGCCCACAAGCCGTACTCCTGGATGATGGCCAGCGAAGTGGCGAGCACCGCCGGGCCGGCGATCAGGGGGGTGCCCAGGGGCACCGCGCCCAGGTCCGCGCCCGGGCGGCGGGCTTCGGGGGCCGGGGAGACGATGTCGATCATGGCGATGCAGAACAGGATGGCCCCCCCGGCGATCAGGAAGTCCCCCATGGCGATGCCCAGCAGGCGGAAGATGGCCCGCCCCAGGAACACGAAGCCCACGGCCAGCAGGCCTCCGGTCAGGGTGGACTGGTAGATCACCCGCCGCTTCTCGGCCTGCTCCATCCCCTGGGTCAGGGAGAGGAACACCGGCAGCAGCCCCACGGCATCCACCGCCACGAAGACGGGAATGAAGGCGAGCAGGACGTTGCGCAGCATGAGGGTCAGCCTCCTTTTCCGCGCTGCCCTTGGCCGGCGCTCTTCGGCTGCAGCAGGGCCCTCTGCTGGCGCCGTTCTCCCAGGCTGCGCGCCGAGTACACCCGCTCCCCGGTGAAGGGGTGCACCCCCGTGTGGTACATGGCCCCGGACACGGTGAGGGGCAGGGGCAGGAAGTCCTGCACCTGCTCCGGGCTCATGTTCCGCCGGCCCAGCACCCGGGCCAGGGCCAGGGCCTCCGGGAGCCCGGCCCCCGGGTGGGCGCTGATGAAGTAGTTGACCAGGAAGATCCTCCGCCCGATCCCGCGGCCGATGCGGGCCACTTTTTCCAGGAAAGCCAGGTACACCGGGAAGCGTGGCTTGCCCATGAGGTCCAGCACCCGGTCCTCGCTGTGCTCCGGAGCCAGCTTGAGCTGCCCGCCCACGTGGTGGCGGAGCACCTCTTCCAGGTACTCGTCGGCTTGCTGGTGCAGGAGCAGGTCGTGGCGGAAGCCGCTGGCCAGGAACACGTGCTTCACGCGCGGCAGGCGGCGCACCTCCCGGTACAGCCTCAAGGCCGCCGCGTATCCCAGCCGAAGGCGCGGGCACTTCTCCGGCAGCAGGCACTTGCGGCCCTCGCAGAACCCCTGAGCCTCCCAC
>MIBK01000187.1:40505-41277 GCA_001829505.1 Spirochaetes bacterium RBG_16_67_19
GGGTGGGCCCGCCGATGTCGGTGATCGTGCCCTTGAAGTCGGAGCGCTCGGCCAGGGCGCGGGCCTCGCGCAGCACCGACTCCGGGGAGCGGCTGGTGACGATGCGCCCCTGGTGCAGGTACAGGGAGCAGAAGCTGCATTCCCCGCAGCAACCCCGATGGGAGATGAGCGACCAGCGCACCGTCTCCAGGGCGCGTACCCCGCCCTCCCGCTCGTAGCGCGGGTGCCAGGCGCGGGCGAAAGGCAGCTCGTGCAGGCGGTCCAGCTCCGGGGACGGCAGCGGAAAGGCGGGGGGGTTCTGCGCGACCCAGCGCTCCCCGTGGGGTTGGGCCAGCGCCCGGGCCTCCCGCGGGCTCATGTTGGCGTAGATGGCGCGGAAGGCCTCCAGGAAGACGGCGGCCTGGTCGCGCACCGCTTCAAAGGAGGGCAGGCGCAGCGCACCGGTGGGCAGCTCCTCGGCGCGGCAGAGCGCCACGGTGCCGCGGATGCCGAGCAGTGCGCTGACCGGCTCCCCGGCGGCCAGGCGGGAAGAGATTTCGCTGATCGCCGCCTCGCCCATGCCGTACACCAGCAGGTCCGCCTTGGCGTCCAGGAGAACCGAGCGGCGCACCTCGTCGTCCCAGTAGTCGTAGTGCGCCAGGCGGCGCAGGCTGGCTTCGATGCCGCCCAGGACCAGGGGCAGGCGCGGGCTACCGTCCCCGGCGGGGAAGGCCTCGCGCAGCCGGTTGGCGTAGACGATCAGGGCCCGGTCCGGCCGCAGTCCGGCGCGGTC
>MIBK01000187.1:41284-48571 GCA_001829505.1 Spirochaetes bacterium RBG_16_67_19
GAGTAGTCGTCCGTGCGCCGGGGCCGGCGGTTGGCCGTGTAGTTGGCCACCATGGAATCCACGTTTCCTGAAGTGATGCCGGCGAACAGCCGCGGCCGGCCCATGACCTGGAAGTCGGCCGTCCCCCGCCAGTCCGGCTGGGCCACGATGCCCACGCGGTATCCCAGGCTTTCCAGCAGGCGCGCAATCAGCGCCGTGCCGAACGAGGGGTGGTCCACGTAGGCGTCGCCGCTCACCAGCAGCACGTCCAGCTGGTCCCAGCCGCGCTCCTGCATCTCCTCCCGCGACGTGGGCAGGAAGGGGCTCATGGTCCTATCATACCCCATGGGTGCCCGCGGCGGCATTCCTATTCTCAAGATCGCGGTTTTGCGCTACTCTGAAGCATCCACACAGGAGGCAAGAGGAATGTCCAAAGTCAGGCAGGGGGACGCAGGTCCGTTGAGCACGGAGCAGGTGGCCAGGCTGGAAGAGCTGCTGCTGGCCTCGGGATATCTTTCCCAGGAGAAGGCCCGGGAGCTGCTCCATTGGTTCCTGCACGAGCTGGGCATCGATCCGTACTACTTCAGCGTCACCACCGTGGAGGAGATCGCCAGCCACCTGATCGCCATCGGGGCCTCTCGCCTGGCCGCCCAGGCCGGCGGCGCGGCGGTGGGCATCGAGCTGAAGAACGAGCGCGAGGACCGGGCCGTCTACATCGTGGAGGAGGAGCCGGTGCGCACCAACGAAATCGAGAAGCGCATCGAGGCCCGCTATCCCCTGTGGCGCCTGGAAAGCTACATGGCCAAGGAGAAGGGCCGCCCCTTCCTGCGCCTGTACATCCTCAACCGCCCGGACTACGGGCCGCCCCTGGCCTCCGGCGAAGCCCCGGACTTCGAGCGGGCCGCCGACTGCCTGTTCCTGGATCGCTCCGCCCAGGCCACCAAGGAGCGCTACCGGGCCATGTGGGAGCTGATGAACGAGCGCGAGGTGCCCGTGGTCTCGGTCACGGACAAGGCCGAGAGCGGGGAAACCCGCATCATGATCGGCATCCACTCCGGCCGCTCGCAGAACTTCCTGAACCTCTTCTCCAACCTGTTCGACCAGTACCACCTGCATTCCAACCGCAAGCACCGCGAGATCTTCTCGGACAACAAGAAGATCTACTCGCTGTACTTCGACCGGCTGGAGCCCAGGACCGCCGAGGCCTTCTCGCGCGACCTGCTGGGCGTGATCATGCTGCCCCAGCACCCGCTAACCTCCCTGTTCACCAACGGAACCTGCCTGCCCCAGCAGACCCTGTACGCCCTGGCCGGGGCCTCCTACACCCATCAATTCCTGACCATGCTCACCGAGGAGTACGCCACGGTGGCCGAGGCGCTGCGCGACCAGCCGGAGGTGCGCGGCATCGTGGACCGCTGGAAGCGCAGCCTGACCAAGAACACCTTCTCCGAGGACGTCATCACCGCCGCGGTGACGGCCAACACCGGCATCACCAACCTCCTCTACGAGCACTTCTGCGCCCGCCTGGATCCGGGCCGCAAGGCCGACGGCAAGGGGCCGGCCGGCGGCCTGGAGGCCCTGGAGCGCAGGATCCAGGAGGAGTTGGAGCGGGAAGTGGCCGGGGAGCGGGAGCGCACCATCCTGCGCACCTTCCTGACCTTCAACCAGGCGGTGCTGCGCACCAACTTCTTCATCCAGAACAAGCGCTGCCTGTCCTTCAAGCTGGACCCCGGGGTGGTGCAGGGGCGGGAGTACCCGAACCGGCCCTTCGGGGCCTACTCTTCGTGGGCCGCGAGTTCATCGGCTTCCACATCCGCTTCCGGGACATCGCCCGCGGCGGCATCCGCATCGTGAAGTCCGGCAGCCGCGCGGAGTACGAGCAAAACCGGGACACGATCTTCCTGGAGAACTACAACCTGGCCGACACCCAGCAACGCAAGAACAAGGACATCCCGGAAGGCGGGGCCAAGGGCACGCTGCTGCTGCGGCTGCGCAACCAGGACGAGGTGCGGGAGGCCTTCGTCAGCTACATCGACGCCCTGCTGGACCTGCTGCTGCCCCGCAAGGACGTGCTGGACCTGGAGGGCCGGCAGGACATCCTGTTCCTGGGCCCCGACGAGCGTACCGCGGAGTTGATGGACTTCGCCGCCCTGTACGCGGGCCGGCGCAAGTACAAGTACTGGAAGGCCTTCACCACCGGCAAATCCCCGACCATCGGCGGCATCCCGCACGACATGTTCGGCATGACCACCGCGGGCGTGCACGAATACGTTCTGGCCGTGCTGGAAAAGCTGGGGCTCAAGGAGGAGGCCCTGACCAAGGTGCAGACCGGGGGCCCGGACGGGGACCTGGGCAGCAACGAGATCCTGATGTCCAAGGACCGGACCATCGCGGTGGTCGACGGCAGCGGCGTTCTGTACGACCCCAAGGGCCTGAACCGGGAGGAGCTCGCCCGCCTGGCCCGGGAGCGGGTGATGGTCGACCGCTTCGACCGCAAGCTGCTGTCGAAGAACGGCTTCTACGTGGGGGTGAAGGACCGCGACGCGCGCCTGCCGGACGGCACGGTGGTCCACAACGGCGAAGTGTTCCGCAACACCTTCCATTTCAATCCCCTGGCCAAGGCGGACCTGTTCGTGCCCTGCGGCGGCCGCCCCGGGGCGGTCAACATCACCAACTGGCGGCAGCTGCTGGACGAGCAGGGCAAGCCGAAATTCCGGGTCATCGTGGAGGGGGCCAACCTGTTCATCACCGAGGACGCCCGCCTGCGCCTGGAGGAGCACGGCGTGGTGCTGGTCAAGGACGCCTCGGCCAACAAGGGCGGGGTCACCTCCTCCTCCCTGGAGGTGTACGCCTCCCTGGCCCTGTCCGATGAGGAGTTCCAGAAGCACATGGTGGTGGGCGCCGACGGCAAGATCTCGGCCTTCCGCAAGCGCTACGTGGAGCAGATCCTGGCCATCATCCGGGCCAACGCCCGGGCCGAGTTCGAGCTGATGTGGCGGGAGCACCAGGCGCACCAGGTGCCCCTGGCCCTGTTGAGCAACCGCATCAGCGAGCGCATCAACGCCACGGCCGACGCCATGGCCGCCTCCGCGCTGGTCAAGGATTTCAAGCTGCGCCGCAAGGTGCTGACCCAGTGCACTCCCGCCGCCCTGCTGGAGCTGGTGGGCATCGAAAACATCATGGCCAGGGTGCCGGAGAACTACCTGGACGCCCTGGTGGCCACCACCGTGGCCACCCGCTTCATCTACGGCCGGGGGCTGGCGGCCAACGAGGTGGATTTCTACGGCTTCATCGCCGAGCTGGAGCGCTCGGCATAGATAGCGCGGATTGGATCGGCATTATCGGCCGGCTGAGGAGCCTCATCCGGCCGTTTTCACGCGCTTTGGAATACCAACAACCTTGACAGGCCTTTGTAGATTTCTCGAAGCTCCTTTGCTTCTTCAGGCTTGAGGCTGTGGCGGATCAGCAGAATCGGGTGCTCCTCCAACACGTCCCGGGCCGTCGAAAGCAGGCGCGGGGTATATTCCACGATCAGGTCGAAGGGCGGCACCTGCTCGTAGTGGCGCCGGGCGGCATCCGGGTTGGCGGTCAGGTGATACAGGCGCGCCGAGAAGCGGCCCTGGAGGTCCTCCTGGTAATAGCGGCTGCGATCGAAGTAATTCCCGGGACGGTGGAAGGCTTCGGCCAGGTGCAGCGCGGGCTCCAGCGGCGGGGTGCTCTGCGCCTCGATCACCAGCTGGAACAGGGCGAAGGGATTGGCCGCCAGCAGGCGCTCGCCCAGGCGGCGCAGCTCGTCCAGGCCGACGGCGCTGGCCAGCTGCGCCGCGGAGAGCAGCAGGGTCACGCAGCTGGCCAGGCCCAGGGAGCCGGGGTCCGCAGCGGCGCGCTCCAGGAGCTGCAGGCCGCGCAGGGAGGCGGCGGGCGAGCCGCTGCGCAGGTCCAGGCAGGAGGTGATGCCCGGCGCCGGATCCGCGAAGCGCGGCACGAGCGGCGGGAACAGCTCTCCTTCCAGCTCTTCCTCGGCCAGGCGCACGCCCCGGAACAGGTCCGTCTCGCTCCAGCCTGGGGCGCGCAGGACCCAGTACGGCGGGGCGGGCATGTAGCCCACCCCGAGGGAGGCCGCCTCGCCGTGCAGCGCCGTGCCGGGAAGCACGGCCAGGGGGTAGACCTCGGCCCCTCCGGCCAGCCCGTGCCCCTTCAGGAACCGCAGCGTGGCGGCGAAGCCCTCCAGGTCGTCGCCCGGCAGGCCCAGGATCACTCCGGTGCGGATCTGGATGCCCTGGGCCTGCAGCCGGGCCGCACCGCGCAGGAAGGCCTCGCGCCGGAAACCGCGGCCGACCCTGTCCAGCGCCGCCCGGTTCACGGACTGCAGCCCAGCCTCCACGGAGGCGAAACCGGCCTGGCGCATGTGTCGGGCCGTCTCCGGCCCGACGGCCTCCAGGCGCAGCTCGGCGTGCAGGGGGATGCCCGTGGGATTCAGGGAGGCCAGCAGGGCCAGGCGCTCCTCCATGCCGCGGGCCGAGGTGAACGAGGGGTCCATCAGGTAGATCTCCGGCACCCCGCGGGCACGGGCCAAGGCGAACACCTCCGGCAGGAAGGTCTCGGGGAAGCGGCGCACCGAGGGGAACTGCTTGCCGTAGAAGCAGTAGCTGCAGCGGTGCGGGCAGCCGCGCAGGGTTTCCAGGTAAAGCGGCTCGTCGGCGCGGGCCTCCAGCGCTCCGCAGGCGTACGGGTTGGGCAGCGCCTCCAGGGAAGCCAGCGGGGCGCGGGTGAAGCGCGGCAGCGGCCGGCCTTCGCCGCGGCTGGCCGCTGCCAGCAGCGAAGCGAACACCGGCTCCCCCTCGCCCTGCACGAAGGCATCCACGGCCGGGTGGTCCAGCAGGGGCCGGCCCTCAATGATCTCCGGTCCGCCGAAGACCGCGCGCGAGGCCGGGGCCCGCTCCTTGAGGCGGGCGGCCAGCCACAGGCTGCGCTCCAGGTTCCACAGGTAGCAGCTGAAGCCCGTCAGGCCGGGTTCCTGGTCCGCGAGCCAGTCCAGGATGGCCGCGTCCCCTCCGTACCGGGCCAGCTCGCGGGGCGGGATGCGCACCTCACCCCGCAGCGCGGCGGGCAGGCAGGCCTTCAGGTAGCCGGCGGCCAGCGGCACGTTGGCTCCGGCCAGCGAAGGGTCCGGGTCGGGGAGGGGCAGCTGCAACAGGGCGACGGCGCACATTTCGATTGATGAAGCCTGGTGATTCCAGTAGATTAACCGCGAACATGAAAGTCAAGGTCAAGGCCGTAATCTTCGACTTCGGGCACGTGCTCACCCTACCTCCGCGCCCCGAGAACTGGTCCTGGCTGGCGGAGCGCTGCGGCCTGGGGCGGGAGGAGTTCCTCCGCGCTTTTCACGAGCTGCGCCCGGAGGTGGACCGCGGGACCTTGTCTCTGGACGAGTTCTGGGCGCGGATGGCGCGGCGCGGCGGCCGGACGGCCTCCGGAGCGCAGCTGCGCGAGCTGGCCGAGAAGGACCTGGAGGCCTGGACCCGGCCCAACCCGGCGATGTTCGCCTGGGCCGAAGAGCTGCGCCGGGGAGGGTGGCTCACCGCCATCCTCTCGAACATGCCGCCTGATTTCATGCCGCTGATTCGGGAGCACTTCCCCGAAGCCGCCCTTTTTTCTCCGGCGGTATTCTCCTGCCACGTGGGCCTGGTCAAGCCGGAGCCGGGCATTTTCCAGCACTGTCTCCGGCTGCTCGATCTGCCGCCCGCCCGTACCCTGTTTCTGGACGACATGCCCGGGAACGTGGCCGCCGCCCGCGGCCAGGGCCTGCACGCCCTGGAGTTCCATTCCGTGGAGGTCTCGGGCGGGAGGCTGGCCGAGCAGTTCGAGCTGCCGGCCATCGAAGCTCTGAAGGTCCAGGGGTGAGCGCCAGGGTCCCGTATTCTCCCTACCTTTCCTCCGCCAGGAGCGGCTTCCGCCGCCTGGTCCGACGCCTCCGGCGGGAGTATGCCTACGCCTCGCTGCTGGCCACCGACTGCGCCGGCACGCGCTTCGAGGTGCGCCGCGGGCAGGTCTCGGTGCTGGACAGCCGCTGGAACGAGCGCGGCTGCGTGGTCAGGGTGCACGACGGCACCGGCTACAGGGAGGCCTCGTTCAACCGGCAGCTGGCCCCGGAGCAGGTGCTGCGGCTCCTGGAAGGGACCGCTGGCGGCGGAGCTCGGATGGAGTACCCCGTGCACCGCTCACCACCCCTTCGCCGCCGCTGGCGCTCCAGCGTGCGGCTTCTGCCGCAGGCGGCGGGCCCGGAGCGGATCCTGGCCCGCCTGGTCGACCTGCGCGATCGGGCCTTCGCCCGGTCCAGCCTGCTGGCCGACGTGCGCCTGGGGTTCGAGGCGGTCACCGTGCGCAAGCTGTTCCTCTCCGGGGGCCGCGAGCTGGAGCAGGCCTATCTGTGGTCCCAGGGGAGCCTGGTTCCCGTGGTGCGGCGCGGTGATGACACCCGCTACGTGCACGAAGCCTTCTCCGGGCTGAAAGGCGCGGAGCTGCTGGACGAAATGGAGGGAAAACTCGAGCGCACCGTGGCCCTGGCCGAGGAGCTGCTGACGGCCGGCAGGGTCAGCCCCGGCATGTACGAGGTGATCCTCTCCCCGGAAATCGCGGGCCTGCTGGCCCACGAGGCCTTCGGGCACGGCGTGGAGGCGGACATGTTCGTCAAGGGCCGGGCGCGGGCCGCCGACTACCTGGGCGCTCCCGTGGCCTCGGAGCTGGTGACCCTGCACGACGGCCCGCGCGCCGCCCGGCAGGTGGGCTCCTACTGGTTCGACGACGAGGGGACCCTGGGCGGGGACACGGTGACGGTGGAGAAGGGCGTCTTTCGCGCCGGCATCTCCGACCTGCTCTCGGCCCTCGCGCTGGGCACCCCGCCGACCGGGCACGGGCGGCGGGAATCCTTCGAGCGCAAGGCCTATGCCCGCATGGCCAACACCTTCTTCGCCGGCGGGACGGATCGCCTGCAGGACATGATCGCCTCGATCCGCCGGGGGTACCTGCTGGAGAAGTTCTCCAGCGGCATGGAGGACCCGCGCAACTGGGGCCTGCAGGGGATCGTGCTGTATGGGCGGGAGATCGCCGACGGACAACTCACCGGGCGGCTGGTGTCCCCCGTGATCATGACCGGTTATGTCCCGGACGTGCTGGGCTCGGTGAGCGCCGCCACCGGCGAGGTCAGCCTGGTGGGCTCGGGCATGTGCGGCAAGGGACACAAGGAGTACATGAAGAACTCCATGGGCGGGCCGTACCTGAAGTGCCGGTTGAGGCTGGGCTGATGCT
>MIBK01000187.1:48618-48816 GCA_001829505.1 Spirochaetes bacterium RBG_16_67_19
GGCGTACCGTCGAGCAGGAGGCGGAGGCCCGCGAGCTTTTCCTGGTCGGCCCGCGCGTCGACATGCGGCGGTCCAAGGAAGTGGGCCGCCTGGCGGCCACCGTGTACCGCGACTTCTCGCGGGACGGCCGGGCTTGCCGGGGTTCGGCCACGGTCCGCCTGCACCCCACCCAGGGCCGCCGGGAGCTGGAAGCAGCCC
>MIBK01000187.1:48839-48961 GCA_001829505.1 Spirochaetes bacterium RBG_16_67_19
GCCTACGTGCAGAACGACGCCTACCCCCTGGTTTCTCCGGGGGGCCCCGCCCCGCGCCTGCCCGAGGCGCCGGGCGTCGCGGACCTGGGCGCAGCCCTGGACTCCCTGGGCGCGGCGCTGCT
>MIBK01000187.1:48979-49160 GCA_001829505.1 Spirochaetes bacterium RBG_16_67_19
GAAGGGTCAGGGGCCACGGCTGAACTCCGCGGAGCTGTTCCTGGAGCGGGGGCAGACGCGCATCCGCAACTCGCAGGGAGTGGACTTGCGCTTCCCCTTCTTCCAGGGCTCGGGGGAGCTGATCGTGGAGGCGGAAGCCCCCGGCGGGCCGGTGAAGTTGTACCAGCCGCTGGCTTTCGCC
>MIBK01000187.1:49171-49998 GCA_001829505.1 Spirochaetes bacterium RBG_16_67_19
GGAAGAGCTGCGCGCGGAGCTGGAGCGGCAGCTGGGGCTCTGCGGCCTGCGCGCCGCCGCCGTGCCCACCCCGGCTTTGGGCAGCCCGCCGGTGCTCCTGACCGGCCTGGCGGTGCAGGAGCTTCTCTCCTACTTCACCTTCCATGCCTCGGCGGAAGCAGCCCACGCGCGGGTGGCCCGCTTCCACGTCGGCGGGGAAGTGCAGGGCCCGCAGGGGGAGGGGGACCCGCTGACCCTGAGCCTGGAGCCGTACCTGGAGCACTCGCCCAGCTCCGTTCCCTGGGACGAGGACGGCTGGCCGCTGGCCTCCACGCCCCTGATCGAGCAGGGGCGGCTGCTGGGCTGGTGGGGGCCGCTACGCTGGTGCCATTACCTGGGCCGCCCGGCCACCGGCCGCCTGCCCAACGTGCGCATCCAGCCGGGCTCCCGCGGCCTCTCCGAGCTGCGGCAGGGGGGCTGCCTGGAGGCGGCGGTGTTCTCGGACTTCCAGTGCGACGCCCTGACCGGGGATTTCGCCGGCGAGCTGCGCCTGGGCATCTGGCATGGGCCGGACGGCGGAAGTCAGCCGGTGACCGGCGGCTCGCTCTCCGGACGCCTTCCCGAGCTGGCCGGGACCATGCGCTTTTGCGCGGAGCTCCAGCGCCTGGACGGCTACGAAGGCCCGGCAGGGGTGCGCCTGGCCTCCGCCGCGGTGAGCGGAGGGTAGCGGCGTGCTGCCGATCAGCCCCAAGCTGTTCGTCGCGGCCGTCTTCCTGCTCGCCTACGTCCTGCTGATCCTCCTGTACCACCGCAAGATCTTCGTGGTCTGGGCCGCGGTGGCGGTGCTG
>MIBK01000188.1:0-9624 GCA_001829505.1 Spirochaetes bacterium RBG_16_67_19
TCCAGGACCTCATGCGGTATTACCCCATGTTTCCATGGGCTATACCCCACCCGGGGATAGATCACCTACGTGTTACTCACCCGTTCGCCACTCTCCCCGCCCCTTGCGGGGCGGTTCCCGTTCGACTTGCATGCTTAATACGCGCCGCCAGCGTTCGTTCTGAGCCAGGATCAAACTCTTCGTGATATCATTGACCCCGCCTTTCGGCAGGGCCTTCAATATCTATTCCTTGCGGTCACCTGCGGCACCCCAAGCCTCGCGGCTCAAGGTCCCCAGGCCCGCTCCAATCCTAACCCGCACATCCCTCTCCCCTTCCCTATGCTGTCAAAGACCATTTCGCGCCATCCTGCAAGGAGGCTACAGCCTCCCCCCAGGTTCGCCGGTGGGCTCACCCCGCTACTGCTACTGCTACTGCAGCAGCGCAGCTACTGCAGCAGCGCAGCTACTGCAGCAGCGCAGCTACTGCAGCAGCGCAGCTACCGCAGCAGCGCAGCTACTGCGGCGCTTAATCTACTGCGCCTCGCTTCCGCCTGTCAAGGCCTTCTTGACGCGGGCGCGGAATCCTGCTCCACTGTGGAAGGAGCAGCGCGAGTGCAATTCATCCGGTGCCGCACCTGCGGCAGGTACCTCCAGGCGGCTTCCGCCGTGGCGGAAAGGTACTGCTCGGAGGAGTGCGCCGTGGAGTACGCCTCCTGCCGCAACTGCGGCCGCTACTACCGGGCCGGCAGCGGGCACGGCGGATTGTACTGCAGCCGGGAGTGCGCGGTGCGCTACCTGCTGCAGCGCCAGGCCGGCGCCCGCCCGCTCACGAGCCTTCCGGAGGAGCACACATGAGACTGATCTTCCTCGGCGCCCCCGGCGCCGGCAAGGGCACCCTCGCCTCGACGATCGGCAAGGAGATAGGCCTGCCCCAGCTGTCCACGGGCGACCTTTTCCGCGATGCGGTCAAGAACGGCACGGAGCTGGGCCTGCGGGTGAAGGGCATCATGGAAAAGGGAGAGCTGGTTCCGGACGAGCTGACCGTCGCCCTGGTTCGGGAACGGCTGGGGCGCGCGGACACGGCCCAAGGCTACATCCTGGACGGCTTTCCCCGCACCATCCCGCAGGCGGAAGCCCTGGCCTCCTTCCAGCGCATCGACGGGGTGGTCAACTTCCAATGCGGGGACGAGGTGGTGGTGCGCCGCCTGTCCGGACGCCGGATCTGCCGCTCCTGCGGGGCCATCTATCACGTGGAGAACATGCCCCCCCGCCGGGAGGGCATCTGCGATCGCTGCGGCGGGGAGCTGTACATTCGCGACGACGACCGGATCGACTCGATCCGCAACCGCCTGCGCGTGTACCAGGCGCAGACCGAGCCGCTCATCGGCTACTACCGCGGCCGAGGGCTGCTGCATGACATCGACGCGGAGCAGACCGTGGAGAAATCCCTGGCCCAGCTGCGCAAGGTGCTGAAAAAGCTGCGCAAGGCCGGATAGGCTTCAGGGGGCGGGGGCGGGCTGTGGCCCGCCAGGGGCGGCCTGTGGTCCGCCTATGGTGGACTGCTGCCCACCTAGGGCGGGCAGCAGTCCGCGGCCGGCCAGCAGCTCGCGAACCTTTTCCTTCTCCAGCAGACCGGGGGACTCCAGAAGAGCGGCGATCTGGGCCGCGTCGGCGAAGCCGTCCTCCAGGGCCCGCTGCAGGGCGGCCAGCCCGGCCTGGGGATCCTCGATGCGGGTCAGGTAGATCAGGGCGCTGTAGAACCGGGCTTCGGCCAGCTTCTCCTGCCGGGTGAGGGCCGCCGCATAAGCCTCCAGGGCCCGGTCGTACCGCTCCAGCTTCCGGTACCCGTCGCCCAGCAGCGCCTGGGCGGCCGCGTCCTCCGGGCGCTCCTGTACATACCGCTCCAGGGCCGCCACGGATTCCCCGGTGCGCCCTTCGCCGGCCAGCAGGCGCCCCAGCTGGTAGAGGGCCTGCTGGTCGCCAGGGTCCAGCTCCATCAGGCGCTCGAGGTGCGGGATCGCCTCGGCGTTCCGGCCCGCCTTGCCCAGCAGGATGGCCAGGTTGTAGCGGGCCGCGGTATTCTCCGGCGCCAGCGACAATATGCTCTCGTAGCTGTCCAGAGCCTTCTGGTCCTGGCCCTGCGCATGATAGGCGTAGGCCAGAGCCTCGAGCAGGTCACGATTCTGCGGGTCTTTGGCGGCCAGCCGCTCCAGGATGCCCACCGCCTCCTCGGCCCGGCCCGATTCGGTCAGGGCCAGGGAGAGGTTGTAGTAGGCGCGGTTCAACTCCGGGTCCAGGCGCAACGCCTCGCGATAGAGGGAGACCGCGCGCTCGTAGTTCTTCAGCTCCAGGTGGGCGTTGCCCAGGTTATAGTACTCCTGGGCCAGCGCCGCGTCGCGGGGGGCGCCGGCGCAGGAAGCCAGCAGCAGGGCCGCGCCCGCGAACCGGCATAGCCCGGCCAGCAGGCCCGCCCGGCGGGCCGGATGCCTTTTCACCTCCGCCATCCTTTCAACCTGCGCCCCTTCCACTCCGGGGTGAGGCGCAGCATGCTCAGGACCGTGGCCAGGGAATAGAAGCCCATGAAGAACAGGGTGTAGGGAACCAGGCGCAGCAGGTAGACGGCCAGATCCCTGCGGTACAGCACCCCGGCCAGCAGGCCCATGAGGCCCACGGCGATGAAGGAGGCCGCGGGCAGCATGGCGAGGCGCGGGAACCAGGGGCACAGCGGGAGAGCCAACACGCTGGCGGTCAGGAACAGCACGATGAAGCGGTACGGCAGGCGGGTGCCCGCCTCCTGGTGGTAGAAGGCCCCCGTGTTCCAGCGCAGGTGCTGGTTGAGGAACCCGGCCCAGCTGCCCTGCGGGCGGGTATGAATCATGGTGGAGCGCCGGGTGGAGACGCGCACCCGCCAGCGGCGCTTGGCCGCCGCGGCCACCAGAGCGGCGTCCTCGGTCAGCGTCTGGCCCAGTCCGCGAAAGCCCCCCAGCTCCTCCAGCACGACCCGCCGGGCGGCCAGGTTGTTGCCGAAACAGCTTCCGGGCAGGCCCAGCCCGGCGGTGCCCGAGTTCCACTGATGGATCAGCGGCTGGTCGAAGGCCTGGAAGCGGGCCAGGAAGCCTCCGCCCCCCGCGGTCCCCAGCTGGAGCTGGCCGAACACGACGCCCACCCGCGGGTCGCGGAAATAGTCGAGCAATCCCTCCAGCCACCGGGGCGGAACGACGCAGTCGGCGTCCGTGAAAACCAGCACCTCCCCTGCGGCCCGGCGCGCGGCGATGTCCAGCGCCGCCTGTTTGGGATTGAGGCTGCCCGGCTCCTGGCGGTTGCGCAGGACCGTCACCCGCCCGGGGTGCCGATCCCGGAAGGCCTCCATGAGCGCGGCGGTATCATCGCCGGATCGGTCGTCCACCAGCAGGATCTGGAAATCCCGCAGGCTCTGGGCTTCCAGCGAGGCCAGCAGCGCCGGCAGGTTGCCCTCCTCGTCCTTGGCCGCCACCACCACGGAAACGCGGGAAACAGGGGGAAGGCCGGCACCGCCCGGGGCAGCGGCGTCGCGAGCCACGTTGGCGAGCACTCCGACGGCCAGGGATAGGTGCACCAGCACGATCAGGCCCGAGGCGGCGGCCAGCAGGTACAGCAGCAGCTCGCTTGCCATTGCCCGGCAATATAGCGGATAACGCGGCTTTTCACAATCTTGAGGTCCGTGCTATCCTGGGCCGGAGCATGGGCATCCTGATCGCCCTTCTGGGGGTTCTGCTGATTCTCTGCGTCTGCGACGTGCGAATGCGCCTGGCTTATTACCTGGACCGCCGCCACCGCTTCGCCGTCATGAGCCGGATGCAGAACTGGGGTTTGCGGGTGATCGTGGCCGTGGTCAAGGCGTACGGGGGCTTCCGGGTCAGGCTGCAGAACAGGCTGCAGGCCACCCTGCCGGAGCGCTTCCTGATCCTTTCCAACCACCAGAGCCTGGTGGATATCGCCGTGCTGGCCTACGCCTTCCCGCGGCACAATGTGCGCTTCGTGGCCAAGAAGGAGCTGGGACGAGGGGTGCCCGGCATCTCCTTCATGCTCAGCCACGGCAGGCATGCCCTGATCGACCGGCGCGGCGGATTCCGGGAGACCCGGGCCGAGCTGATCCGGCTGGCCCGCTTCTCCCGGCGGCATCCGGTCTGCCCGGCCGTCTTCCCGGAGGGCACCCGCTCGCGGGAAGGAAGGGTGAGGAAGTTCCACTCGGCGGCGGTGCGCACCATCATGACCCATCATCCGCTGCCGGCGGTGTCCGTGGCCGTGGACGGGGGTTACCGCATCGCCCGGCTGGGCAATCTTATTCGCAACCTGCGGGGTTGCGTGTACCGCGTGCGCCTGCTCAGCCTGTACCCGCCGCCGGACCAGCGCGGCGACGTGCAGGCCATGCTCGAGCGGGCCCACGACGAAATCGAACGGCAGGTGAACAAATGGAAAAGAAGCGAGAGACAGAGGTCGAGGAATACTGGCGGGCCAAGGAGCAGGAGCTGGGAGAGCCCATACTGCTGAAGAGCATCTCCCATACCTACCACGGCGAGGGCCTGGAGAGTTTCGGGGTCCTGTTCGCCTCGGCCAATTATCTGGTTTTCGAGTATTCCAAATCCTCCCGGCGCTCCATCATCGAGGTGCTTTTCAACCGCCGGGAGCAGGGCCTGAGCGAGCAGGTGAAGATCCCCAGGGCGGACATCCGCGCCGCGGCCATCGTGGCGGCCTCCGCCGGCAAGCGCTGGGCGGCCCGCGCCGAGCCGCCGCAGGCCGTGCGGGAGCGCATCAGCGGGGGCCGCGCCTCGGGCCTGGCCCGCCTGCTGGGCGGATCGGCCGTGTGCCTGTGCACGGACCTGACCTGGCTGCTGCTGGACACCCCCTCCAACCGGGAGTGGCTGGCCCTGCTGCGAGGATAAAAAAAAAGCCCATCCGTTTGAGGTTGGGCTTTTCTCGGCCTGTCGCGCTTCAGCTCTTCAGGTCGCCAGGCCGGCGCCCGGTGCGGTTGCACTTGGAGCACTCGGCAATGGTCTTCATCCGCCCGTTAGCGAAGATCGACTTCATCTTCACCTCTCCGCCGCAGTTGCAGGAGAACTTCTCCACAATCACGTTTACGCGGGCATTCTTGCTGATTTCAGCCACGGAAACACCTCCTTCTTCCCCGGGCCTGAGTTACTTCTAGGCTTTTCCAGGATTGTTCAGAAATATACGGAATTGGGCCAAAAGGTCAAGACCCCTCGCGTACCTGCCATTGCCCGGCCTGGGCGTCGTAGCCGACCGCGTCGAAGCCCAGGGTGACGGTTTTCCCGTCCTCTCCGGCCAGCTTCAGGGTGCGGGTGAAGATGTTGACGTCCAGCACCTTGAGGGTCTGGCCGCCGGCCCGCAGGCGGGCGCCCTCCGAGGGCAGCCCCCGCCGGCATTCCCGGTAGGTGTCGTACTCGTAGGCCAGGCAGCAAAGCAGGCGCCCGCAGGGCCCGGAAATCTTCATGGAGTTGAGGGTCAGGTTCTGCTCCTTGGCCATCTTGATGGAAACCGCCTTGAGCTTGTCGGTGATCCCGTGGCAGCAATAGGTGCGGCCGCAGACCCCCACCCCCCCGACCACCCGGGCCTCGTCCCGGACGCCGATCTGCCGCAGCTCGATGCGCATCTTGAAAATGCCCACCAGGTCCTTGACCAGCTCGCGGAAGTCCACCCTCGCCTCGGCGGTGAAATAGAACAGGATCTTGGCCTCCCCCACCAGGTAGTGGGCGCTCACCAGCTTCATGTCCAGGCCGTGCTCGGCGATCTTGTTCCGGCAGACCTGAAAGGCGTTGGCCTCCCGCTGGGCGCAGGCGTGGCAGCGCTCCACCTCCTCGCGGCTGGCCTTGCGCTCGATGGCCGCCATCTCCTCCCCGCCGGCCCTGCCCGCGACCTGGCCCTGGACCCTGCCCAGCTCGGCCCCGTAGCGGGTGGGCACGATGACGAAATCCCCGCGGGCCAGGCCCAGGGCGCGATCCGCCTGGTATACCTCGGTGGCGCTGGAATGCACGATCTTGACCCGGTAGCGGGTCGTGCCGGCTTCTCCGGCTGCCCCATCCCCGGCTGACGCTTCCCCGGCTGCTCCGCTTGGAGGCTGGGCCGCCTCGACGGCGTCGGCGGTCTCGGCAGCCCGCTCTTCCGCGCTCACTCCGTCCGCCGCGTCCCCCTGCGGGGGCAATTCCTTGACCTCTGGGCTATTCATGCAGGCTCCTTGAAGACTTTTCAGGTCAGCAGGTCAACCAGCAGGCCGCGGATTTCATTGACCCGGCCCAGGAGGTCCAGCTGACGGTGCTGGTCGGCCAGCAGGTCCGCGACCAGGCGTTCCAGCTTCTGGTCGATGACCCGGATCTGGGTGAAGCGCTTGCGCCTGACCACCCCGGCCCCGGAGCTGCGCTCCTCCATGGCCAGCATGCGGGCCAGCACCAAGTCCAGGAAGCCCCGCACCGCCGAGCGGTAGCCCTTGATGGCCTCCAGGCTCTGGGCTTCAAGCAGGTGATCGCCGCTGGAATGCACCTCGTCGAGCAGCTCTTCCAGGCTGCGGCGCCGGCGCCCGGAGCGGTCGTAGTCGCCCGCGGCGGCTTCCCCCTCCTGCGCTTCCCGCACGGCCTCCGCGAACTGCCTGCGGCCCACCGGGGCCTTTTTGCGGGTCTTCTTTTCGTCGGAGCGCTTGGAGAAAAAGGCCGCGTCGAGGGGGTCTACCTTATCCATTCGAGCTGGAGGCGGCGACCAGGGTTTTCTCGGCAGGGGGCCGCGGGGAAACCCCCGCCTGGACGGCGGGGCCCCGGGCCTGGGCCTCGCGCGTGGCCGGCTGCTGGGCGACGATCCGGCAGTTGCCGTTCAGGATCACCCCTTCCTCCACGATGAAGCGGGGGCTGGCCACGTTGCCCAGGACCACCCCGGTGGACAGGATGATCACCTTCTCCTCGGCGAAGATGTTGCCCTTTACCACCCCTCCGACCACCACCGTGCCGGCATAGACGGTGCACTCGGCGCGGCCGTTCTTGCCCACCAGGACCTTGCCCTTGGTGCGCACCGTGCCGCAGAAATCCCCGTCGATGCGCAGCAGGCCGTTCAGGTCCAGCTCGCCGTTGAAGCGGGTGCCCTCCCCGATGATCGAATTGATGTAGGCGCTGTCGGGCAGTTGTGCTTCGTTCACTTGGATTCGATCAGCGGGCTGCGGATACTCAGGAATTGCTTGGGATCCACCACGTTGGTGCCGATGCCCACCTCGTAGTGCAGGTGCGGCCCGGTGGAGAGCCCGGAGTTGCCCATGTAGCCGATGACCTGTCCCCTGCGCACTTCCTGCCCGAGCTGGACCACCCAGCGGTCCAGATGGCCGTAGCGGGTGTGGAACCCGTAATCGTGGCGCAGCACGACGAACCTGCCCAGTCCCAGGGAGTCCTCGCCGGTTCTCAAGACCTTGCCGTTGGCCGTGGCCACGATCGGCGTGCCGTAGCCCCAGGCGATGTCGATGCCCTTGTGCACGTAGGCTCCGCCCGTGAAGGGGTTGCGGGAGAAGCCGAAATCATTGGTGATGTTGCCCCGGGCCCCCTTGAGCGGCCACAGGGAGGGAATGTCCACCAGCAGCGCGCGCTGGGCCTGCAGCAGCTTGTGGATCTCCGAAAGCGGCGCCACCGAGTTGTCCAGGTAGCTGCGCAGGCTGCGCAGCTCGCTCAAGTCCCGCAGGTTGCCTTCGTCCAGCTCCTCCAGGCTCACCAGGGTGGTCAGCTCCCCGCCGACCCCTTTTTCCAGGTAGTTGGCCGCGTCCTCGGTGCCCACCACGCTGAGCACCTCCTCCATCCGGGCCTTGAAGTCCTTGGCCACTTTGCGCAGCTCGATGATTTCGTCCTTGAAGCTCTCCAGCGAGGTCTCGCTGGCGTTCAGGTTCCTGGCGATCCGCACGTAGCGCTCGTTGGTGCCGGTGAAATGGGTGGCCAGCACGATGAAGCCGGCCAGCACCAGGCCCATCAGGGAGATGACGAAGATCAGGGTGAACACGGAGATCTGGAAATTGAAGATCCGTTTCTCCGAATGGGGGATGAACATGACCGTGAACCGCTGCCGGCCCTTCTGGTAGACGCGTTTGCAGAAGGCGGCCAGTGACTGCCAGCGCTGGCGCAGCCACTTTTGCAGGCCGTTCACGACTTCGTTCTCCAGCCGCTTATATTGATGCGCAGGTGACACGCAAGGATCTCCTTAATCTGGCGCGGACGAGTATTGGTACACATTATCACTTGGCCCGGGCTTTGTCAAATAATTGTTGACTCCCCCCCCTCTTCGTGATAATCTTCTGTTCTTACAGCTCTGCAAGCCGCCGGGGCCGGCAAACGTCAAGTGGAAAAAGGAAATGAGACTTTTCGATACACACGCCCACATAGGACTCATCACCGAAGACCCCATCGAGCAGCTGCTTACCGTCCAGGAGGCCAAGCAGGAGAGCGTTGAGGGCATCGTCAGCATCTGCAACAACCTCCGGGACTTCTACCAGATCTATCCAAACCTGAAAAGCGAAGAGAGCATCTACCACAGTATCGGCGTTTCCCCCTCCGAGGTTGCGCACCCCGGGGAGGACTGGGAAGCCAAGGTCAGCGAGGGGGCGCGCCTGGAGCGCGTGGTGGCGGTGGGCGAGATCGGGCTGGATTACTACCACAAGTTCGGGGCCCGCGACGCCCAGGTGGAGCTCTTCATCCGCCAGCTGGACCTGGCCCAGAAGCTGGGCAAGCCGGTGATCATCCACAACCGCGAAGCCGGGGGCGACGTGCTGGAAATCCTGCGGGAGCGGCTGCCGGAGCGCGGCGGCGTGCTGCACTGCTATTCCGAGGACTACGAGTACGCCAAGAAGGCGCTGCAGCTGAACCTTTACATCTCCTTCGCCGGCAACGTCACCTACCGCAACGCCAAGAACCTGCACGACACGGCCCGCCAGATGCCCCTGGAGCGCATGCTGATCGAGTCCGAATCCCCCTTCATGGTCCCCGCCGCCTTCCGCGGCAAGAGGAACAAGCCCTCTTACCTGAAGGAAACGGCGGTTTTCGTCGCGGAGCTCCGCGGCCTGCCGGTGGAGGAGTTGGCCGAAGCCCTGCTGGCCAACAGCCTGAGGTTCTTCGGCCTCGACTCCTAGCCCCCCCTTGAGCCTCCTGGCGGAGGTCCACCTCCCGAATCTGACCATCCCCGGCAACCTTTTCATGGCCCCCATGGCGGGCTATACGGACGCGGCTTTCCGCGCCCTGTGCGTGGAACAGGGCGCCTTCCTGTGCTTCACGGAGATGGTTTCCGCCGAGGGGCTGGCCCGCGGCGGGGAGCCGACCTGGGCCCTGTTGAGTAGGGCAGAAAACGAGACCCACTGGGGCGTGCAGCTGTTCGGCTCCGAGCCGCGCGCCCTGGCCGCCGCCGCGAACCTGCTGGCCCCTTTGCGGCCTTCCCTGCTGGACCTGAACTGCGGCTGCTCCGTGCCCAAGGTGCTGAAGGCAGGGGCCGGGGCCTCGCTCCTGCGCTCCCCGGAGCGCCTGGCCGCTCTGGTGCGGGCCATACGGGAGAACAGCGAGGCGCCCGTGACGGTCAAGATACGCTCCGGCTGGGATTCCGCCTCGCTCAACTATCTGCAGGTGGCCGAGGCGGCCGTCC
>MIBK01000188.1:9655-12203 GCA_001829505.1 Spirochaetes bacterium RBG_16_67_19
CGCGCACGCGGGCCCAGGGCTTCACGGGCCGCGCCGACTGGACCCAGATCGCGGAGCTCAAGCGCCGGCTGGGCGCGCCGGTGTTCGGCTCCGGGGACGTGTTTTCCGCCGACGACGCGCTGCGCCTCGCCAGGGAAACCGGCTGCGACGCGGTGCTGCTGGCCCGCGGGGCGCTGGGCAATCCCTTCCTCTTCGCCGAAGCCCGCAGGCTGTTCGCGGGGCTGCCCCCCGCTCCGGCCCCTTCCCCCGCCGAGCGCCTCCAGGCCGCTTTGCGGCAACTGGCCGGCGCGGTCCGCCTGTACGGCGAGGCTACCGCCTGCCGGGAGATGCGCAAGCATTTCTGCGCCTACACCCGCGGCCTTCCCGGGGGCGCCCACCTGCGCAGCCTGGCGGTGGCCGCCCGGGCGGTGGCCGACTACCAGGCCCTGGCCGCGGAGTACCTGGGAAAAAAGGATTTGGAATAGGCGGGCATTCGGGTATACAATCGCGGCAATGGCCTCGGTATTCGAGTACCTGCAGGACCTGTTTTTCACCCTGTTCTCGCGCGATCCGCAGGAGGCGGACAGGCGCCGGGGGCTGCGGACGCTGGCCGAGAAGCTGCGCCAGGTCCAGCCGCCCGTTTACCGCCGCTCGGGGGGAATGCTCCTGCCGGCCTTCGGCTACAACCTGCTGCAGCTCTCCTACCTGCTGGCCCCCCTGGACGAGCTGTTCCAGCGCACCCTGCACTGTGAGGACGCCCGCCTGGCGGAGCGCTTCAAGCAGCACCTGGCCGTGGCGCGGCTGCCCGAGACGCTGGCCCGCCGCCTGCCGGAGTTCAGCCTGCAGGCCATGCGGCAGCGGGCCCTGGGCTCCGCCAGCCCCATCAAGGAGCTGGAGAAGCTGGACCAGGAGTTCGGGCAGCTGCTGGCCGGCTTCTCCGGCCCGGAGTTCTACAGCTTCGACCTGGACTTTGTGTCCCTGGACCGCCTGGCCAGCCTGTGCCGGCACGACCTGGGCCCGCTGTTCAAGCTCTTCGACCCCTCCTTCGAGGCCAAGGGCCGCAAGCCCAACTTCCAGCCCGCCCCGGCGAAAAAGGCGCTGAAGGAGCTGCTGGACCTGTACTTCATCCTGGCCGGCATCCAGCTCTCCGACGGGGTGCAGTCCAATCTTTTCGCGCTGCTGGACCGCCTGGAGCGCGAGCGCTCGGCCGCCGCCCGCGAGGGCGTGCGCACCGTGCTGATCCGCCTGGGCAAGCTTCTGCAGCAGGAGCTGGCTCCCGAGCTGCTGGTCAACCTGATCCGCATGATCCAGGAGGATCCCGGCTCCAGCCCCCGCGCGGTGAGCGAGGAGACGGCCTGCCTGGAGGCGATCAGGTCCGGCCTGGAGTCCGGCTTCCGGCAGGACCGCGAGCGCCTGCAGCGGGAGATCAACGAAAACACCATTGGCGGCGACCTGAAAACCCTCTTCCTCGGAGCCGAGCCGCTGGAGGTGCCCGGCTACACCCAGGCGCTGGCCCACGAGCTGGACTCCAGGAACTACAGCGGCTTCAGCAGGGTGAAGCCGCTGGCCATCCTGAAGAGCTTCATCCTGGCCCATTTCGAGAAGAGCCTGCGTGATCCGCTCAAGCGCCTGTTGATCGAGGGGACCTTCACCCAGAAGATGGTCGAGCTGCGCTTCAACAACACCTACTACGACTGCGAAGGTCTTTACGCCCGCCTGCGGCAGCTGGAGGAGTCCCTGCAGAGCGGCCCGCTGGCCGCCGAAAAGCTCACCAAGTTCCTGCAGATGCACGATCAGGGCAAGCCGGTGGCTCCCCTGGTGTCCAAGGTCGTGGACACCATCGAGCAGGACGTGCGCAAGCTGGTGGAGGAGGGCTCCAACTACATCCAGAACCTGAACCTGCTGGTGAGCGACCTGCTGGAGGACGCGAAACAGAAAACCCCGGCGATGATCAGCAACCTGAAGGAGATCGCCGGCCGCCCCAGCAAGGACTTCCTGGCCGCTTTGGCGGCCGCTCAGTCCAACCTGCAGCTGTTCATCAAGGTCATGCGCAACTTCACGGAAATCCGGGAAAACGTTGCTGCCGCCGGATCTCATACATGAGGATCCCCGCGGCCACGGAGACGTTCAGGGAATCCACGTGCCCGCCGCTGGGGATGCGCACCAGGGCGTCGCAGCGTTCCCGCACCAGGCGGCGCAGGCCTCCGCCCTCGCTGCCCAGCACCAGGGCCACGCGCCCTTCCATGCCCACCTCGTCCAGCCGCCGGCCGCCCAGGTCCGCGCCGTAGACCCAGAAGTCCGCCTCCTTGGCCAGCTCCAGGCCGGCGGCCAGGTTGGGCACGCTGCACACGGGCACGTACAGGCTGGCCCCCGCGGAGGTCTTGGTCACGGTCTGGGTTTCGCGGGCCGCCCGCCGGGTGGGCAGAACCACCAGCTCGGCGCCGAACTGGTCCGCCGAGCGCAGGATGGCTCCCAGGTTGTGGGGGTCGCTGATTTCGTCCAGGAATAGGATCAGGGCCGTTGGGCTGGAAATCCGGCCCAGGCGCTCCCGCAGGCCCGCCGCGCCCTC
>MIBK01000188.1:12246-19952 GCA_001829505.1 Spirochaetes bacterium RBG_16_67_19
TCCGCCCCGGCCAGCGCGTCCAGCTCGGCCCGCTGGACCCGCCGCACCGGCACCCCGGCCGCCCGGGCCAGGCTCTCCAACTCGGCAATGCGCGGATTGGACCGGCAGACCAGCAGCTCGCCGCGCCCGCCCCGGCGCAGGCTCTCCGCGATGGCGTGGTAGCCGGTCAGCAGCGTCTTCAGGGCCCGAAGGCCTTTCGGACCTCCACCACCCCGTCGAAGTCCCGGTCCATTTCGTAGCCGCGGATG
Organism: Spirochaetes bacterium RBG_16_67_19; assembly: GCA_001829505.1. GTDB lineage: Bacteria > Spirochaetota > Spirochaetia > SZUA-6 > DRHE01 > MIBK01. The sequence continues at coordinate 12,495 of MIBK01000188.1, forward strand.
TACTGGCCCTCCAGGCTCACCCAGACGTCGACCCGCCCGTCGAAGTTGGAGTCCACCTCCTGGCGCACCAGCTGCCCGTCCTCGAAGAAGTAGAAGTCGTCCATGTTCCCGTCGTAGTTGAAATCCATCCGCTCGCTGGACTTGCGGTTCTGCGCGTCGTACTCCACCGCGTAGTCGGCCTGCCCGTCGTAGTTGCGGTCCAGGCTCAGGCCCAGGACCTGCCCGTCGACCACCTCGTACCACTGGTCGGGATTCCCGTCCCCGTTGCGGTCCAGGGTGAGCGCGGGGGCGGCCACCGCCGGGGCCAGCAAGGCCAGCAACCACAGGAGGCACAGAGGCAGCATCGGCTTCATATCCTTCATGGTCGACAGGCCGGGCCAATACATTGATGTTCCTTATTTCCGGTATTCCAGGACGGGCTGGCGGCCGTCCAGCGCGTCGTAGGCCGCGGCGGCCAGCGCCTCCATCTCGTTCTCCCCCGGATAGACGAACAGGGGGGCCAGGAAGCGGACCCTCGCGCCGATCCCCTCCACGATGCGCCCGCTGTGGGCCAGCCCTCCGGTGAGCACCACCGCGTCAAGCCTGCCTGAGGCCGCGGCCGCCAGGGAGCAGATCTCCTTGGCGATCTGGTAGCACATGGCCTGCAGCACCTCCAGGCAGCGCCTCCCGTCCAGCCCCCCGGACCCGGCCTCACCTCGCTCGTGGGCCTCGATGGCCTCCTCGATGCGGCGGGCGTCGTTGGTGCCCAGGTAGGCCACCACCCCGCCGCGCCCGGTGAGCCTGCGCTGCAGGGCTTCCGGCTCCTCCCGGTGGGCCAGCACGTAGCGCAGCCAGTCCCCGGAGGGCAGCCCGCCGGCCCGCTCCACGGCGAACGGGCCGTCCCCGTCCAGGGCGTTGTTCACGTCCCGCACTCTGCCCCCCAGGTGCGCGCCCACGGAAACCCCGCCGCCCAGGTGGGCCACGATCAGGGCGCAATCCTCGTAGGGCTTGCCCAGCTCGCGCGCGGCCCGCCGGGCGCAGGCCTTCTGGTTCAAGGCGTGGAAGATCGATCTGCGCGGCAGGTCCGGCAGCCCGGAGTAGCGGGCCAGCGCGTCCAGCTCGTCGACCACCACCGGGTCGGCGATGAAGGCTGGCACCCGCAGCTCCGCGGCCAGCAGGTCGGCCAGCAGGCCGCCCAGGTTGGAGGCGTGGCTGCCGTAGCGGCAGGAGCTCAAGTCCTCCTTCATGGCCTGGTTCACCCGGTACACCCCGCCGGCCAGGGGGTGCAGCAGGCCTCCCCGGCCGATCACCGCTCCCACCTCCGCGGGCCGGAAGCCAGGATCCTCCCGCAGCGCCCGCAGCACGGTCTCCCGCCTCAGGAAGAGCTGGGCGTCCAGGGTCGGGAAGCGCTCCTCCACGGGGTGGGAGACGCTCTTGCGCCAGAGCTCGGACTCGCGGTGGAACAGGGCGACCTTGGTGGAAGTCGAGCCGGGATTGATGACCAGGACCTTCATCGCGCTTTCATTCACTATAGCGGATGCGCCGGGGAACAAAAAGGGCTTCCCCTCCAGGGGAAGCCCTTTTTGTGCGCTTCGCCGCGATTGTCGGCTTCAGGCGCAAGAGTGCGGCTAAAGGGCCGCGATAGCGGCAGGTTAGCCCAGGATGATCTTGGCGCCGAGCAGGATCTTGTAGTTGCGCAGGCCGAACTCCTCGAGCGTGTAGGTGCCGCCTCCGCCCGAGCCCTGCAGCGGGCCCATGGGGAAGTGCCAGATAAACTTGGAATAGAGGCCCAGGCGCCAGATGTTCACGCCCACGCCGGCTCCGAGGTACCCATAGGCCGTAGCCGCAATTGGGTTGTCCAAATCGTCGTCCAGGTCCCTGTCCGCCCAATCCTTGAAGATGTATCCCAGCCCGGCGTCTATCGTCGGGTCGATGATGAAGCGGGAGCCCAGCACGTGCGCGGACAGATACAGGTTGGTATCCAGGTCGAACATCGCATCGCCGATCCCGGTCATGTACCGGCTGCCCATGAACTGCAGGCCCAAGCCCATGTGCTTGCCCATGAACTCGGCCATCAGGCCGTAGTAGATGCCTTCGCCGTTCCGGAAGGCCTCCCCGATGTCTCCTGCGGTGTACAAGGACGGGTCATCCAGATACAGCGCGCCGTTGATCCCCAGGGCCAGGTCGGCGAAGGCGCCCGCGGCGCCCAACAGGCACAATACTGCCACCACGAGTATTTTCTTCATCATTTGCTCTCCTCTCCTCGGTAAAGCTCTCGTTCTCTATCATAACACAACCCCGCGGAAAAAACTAAAAGTCACCGGAAAAGCGAAAAAAAGCGGCGCCCCAGGCGTGTAGAAATCCGGCCCGAAAGGGGTTACAATATTGTCATCACCGTTCGAAAGGAAGGCGTATGAAGAGAAAGATCGTCCTGTTCCTGCTCCTGGCGGCGTTCCTGGCCACGGGCCTTGTGCCGGCCTTCGCCCAGGCGCGGGGGGCCTTTTCCATTATCTGCAACGTCACCGGCGCCAGGGTCTACCTGAACGGGGAGCTGGCCGGCTACACCAAGCCCACCTTCTCCGCCCTGCTGAAGCCCGGCACCTACCGGGTGCGCATCACCATGGAGAGGTACCAGCCCTTCGAAACGGTCATCAACATGAGCTCGGGCCCGCTGAACCTGCCGGTGAACCTGGTCCCGGAGGGCGGGGTCATCCAGCGGCCGGGCCGCTTCAACATGACGGTCACCTCCAACGTGGCCGGCGCCCAGGTGTACGTGAACAACGCTCCGGTGGGATCCGCTCCCCTGTCCATGCAGGTGGACCGGGGCAACTACTCGGTGCGCGTGTCAGCCCCAGGCTACCAGGACTACCTGGCCTCGGTGAACGTGTCGGGGCCCACGGCGGTGAACGCCGTGCTGCAGGGCAACCAGTTCCAGTTGGCCGTCAACAGCAACGTGGCCGGCGCCCAGGTGTTCGTGAACAATGCCCTGGTGGGCTCCGCTCCCTATGTCGGCAGCTTCGCTCCGGGCAGCTACGCGCTGCGCGTCAGCGCCCCGGGCTACAGCGACGCCAGCACGGTGGTCAACCTGAATCGCAACGAGACCGTGACCCTGATGCTGCAGTCCAGCTTCGTTTCCGTGCAGGTGGTCATTCCTCCGCGCTTCCTGGACCGCGACGACCGCGACAACCGCGACAACAGGGGCCGCGGCCCCGTGCGCCTGTTCGTGGACGGCCAGCCGCAGAACGACCTGAACTTCAGCGTCCCCGCCGGCCGGCACAGCGTCCGGATCACCTCCGGCTCCTTCTCCTTCGAGGCGGACGTGGACTTGGCCCCGGGCCGCAACTACGTGCTGGAGCCGGTGTTCAGCTGGACCTTGCGCTGAGCCTGCGCCGCAATCAAAGACGATGACAAAAAGCCCGGCCTCCGGCGGCAGCCCGCTCTTGCGGCGGCCGGGCTTTTTATTCGGGAACCGCCGGCAGCCTCAGGCGGAACAGGCCGCCTTCCGCCCGGCTCACCAGCTCCAGGCTTCCCCCGCTGCGCTCCGCGAAGGCCCGGGCCAGGTACAGCCCCAGCCCGGTGGAGCCCTTGCCGGAGGCTCCCGGCTGGAAAATCCGGCCTGACAGCCGGGGGTCCACCCCGGCGCCGTTGTCCCCGACCTCCAATACCGCCTGGCCCTGCTCCGCGCGGAAGCGCACGCTCACCTCCCGCCCCGTGGGACGCTGGCGGACGCTGTCGGCCGCGTTGGAAAGCAGGGTGAGCAGCACGTGGCCCAGCTCCCCCTTGCGCGCGGATACGGCCGCCTGGTCCTCACGGCTGTATTGCAGGCGAATGCCCTCACGGCGGAAGGAGGCCCGCGCCAGGCGCAGCAGCTGCTCCAGGTCGGCGGGCAGGCGTACGATCTGCGGCTCCGCCTCCCGGCCCCGGGCCAGCGGCTCCAACAGCTCGCCCAGGGCCCGGCGCGCCTCCCCGGTCTGGGCCAGGACCAGCCGCAGCGAGCCGGCCAGCGCCTCCGGCTCCCCCTGCCGCAGGCCGTGTTCCGCGGCCGCCTGCATGAATCCCAGCAGGCTGCGCAGCTCGTGGGCGACCCCGCCGGTGACCAGCCCGGCCGCCGCCGCGCGCTCGGCCAGGTCCAGGCTGCCCTCGGCCTCCAGCAGTCGGCCCCTGGCGGAGGCCAGCTCCCCCTCCCTCTGGCGGGCCCGGGCCAGCGGACCCCGCCAACCCTCGGACAACAGGTATCCTTCCTGGGCCAGGCGATAGCCGCCCGCCAGCAGCACCCCGCAGGCGGCTGGCAGGGGAGCGCTCAACTCGGGGGCCAGGCCGGCGCGGGCCAGCAGGGCCAGCCCCAGGGAGGCGCAGAGCAGTCCGAAAGACAGCAGCAAGGCCAGCGTGGAGCCTTCCCGGCCGGCCCGCCAGGCGCGGCCCAGCGCCAGAAGCGGCGGCACGGCGGCGGCCAGGCAGAGAAACAGCCGGAAAAGCGCGGCGGGCGGGCCCCGGTCCAGACCCAGGAGAGAGGGGGTGATCCAGGCCAGCCCGGCGGCGGCCACGGCCGCCGACCAACGGCGCAGCAGGCGCCGCTGGCCTGAACCCGCGCTCTGGGCGCGGTCCAGGCCTTGCGCGTAAAGACCCGCGGACCAGGGAACCAGCAGGGCCAGCAGGCCCGCCAGCGGCTCCCGGTTGGGCAGCAGGCCGGCCAGGGCCGAGAAGGACAGGAACAGGAAGTATCGCCCCAGCTCGCCGCGCCGGCGGCAGCCGGGGAAACGCACGGCCAGCAGCGAGAGCGCGCAGGCGGCCAGCGCTGCCAGCCCCGCCCTGCCGTAGGAAACCAGCGTGGGCATGCCCCTGTACCGAGGGCATTGTACGCCGCTAGTTCAGCTCCGACAACCGCACGGGGTGCGGGCTCTGCTCCTCGCCGTTGACCTGACTCAACTCGGACAGCAGGCTCTTGGCCCGCGGCGAAAGGCGGGTAGGCACCTGGATCAGCACTTTAACGTACAGGTCGCCCCGCTGCTGCGGGGCCTGCAGGAGCGGGATGCCCTCCCCCTTCAGGCGGAACACCTTGCCGTGCTGGGTGCCCGGCGGGATGCGCAGCCTGGCCTGGTGCGAATCCTCCAGGGTCCAGACCGAGAGCTCCGCGCCCAGCGCCGCCTGGGAAACGGAGATGGGAATCGCGCAGTACACGTCATTGCCATTGCGCTCGAAGAACTCGTGCGGCTGGACCGAAACATAGACGTACAGGTCCCCGGCGGGCGCCCCGTCCGCGCCCCCGTCGCCCTGACCGGGGATGCTGATGCGCTTGCCGTTCTCGATCCCGGGGGGAATGGTGATCTTCAGCTTGCGCGCTTTCTGCACCACGCCCCGCCCGCCGCACGCCGTGCAGGGCCGCTCGATGACCTCCCCCGCCCCGCCGCAGTGGTCGCAGGTGGTGGCGATGGAGAAGAAGCCCGAGGACCTGCGCACCTGGCCGCTGCCGCGGCAGCGCGGGCAGACCGACTTCCCGCTGCCCTTGTCCGCGCCGGTGCCCTTGCAGGCCTCGCAGGTCTCGTGGCGGGTGAAGGCGATCTCCTCCTTCTTGCCGAAAGCCGCCTCCAGGAAGCCGATGGACAGGTCGTAGCGCAGGTCCGCCCCGCGGCGGGAACCGCCGCGAGAGGAGCGCCGGGAGCGGCCCCCGAAGAAGGAATCGAAGATGTTGCTGAAGTCGAAGCCGCCGAAGATGTCCTCGAAATCCCGGAACACGGAGGAGAAGTCGTGGCCGCCGGCGCCGTCCAGCCCGGCGAAGCCGAACTGGTTGTAAGCCTGCCGCTTCTGGTCGTCGGCCAGCACCTCGTAGGCCTCGGTGGCCTCCTTGAAGCGCTCCTCCGCCTCCTTATCCCCCGGGTTGCGGTCCGGGTGGTTCTGCACGGCCAGACGCCGGTAGGCCTTTTTTATTTCCTCTTTGGACGCCCCGCGCGCTACGCCCAGGACTTCGTAGTAGTCTCTCTTGGCCAAGCTGTCACTTCGGTTGGGAGGAGCTTACTTCTTTTTTCCGTCGTCGTCCACGACCTCGTAGTCCGCGTCCTCCACGGTCTCCCCTGCCGGACCGCTTGACTGCCCGTGAGGCTCGGCTCCCCCAGCGGCCCCAGGGCCGGCCCCCCCCGGGCCCGCCGCGCCCTGGCCCTTGGCGGAGCTGGCCCGATAGACCTCCTCGGCCAGCTTGTAGGCGGCCTGCTTGAGGGCCTCGGTCTTGGTCTTGATCTCGGCGGGGGCCTGCGAATCCAGCGCCTTGCGCAGCTCAGCGGAGGCCGCCTCGATGCTCTTGCGGTCCGCGTCGCTGATCTTGGTGCCGTAGTCCCGCAAGCTCTTCTCCGTGCTGTATAACAGATTATCCGCCTCGTTGCGGGCCTCGGCCAGCTCGCGGGCCTTCTTGTCCTCGCTGGAGTGCGCCTCCGCGTCGCGCACCATCTTCTTGATGTCATCCGGGCCCAGGCCGGAGGAGCTCTCGATGCGGATCTTCTGCTCCTTGCCGGTGCCCAGGTCCTTGGCCGAGACGTGCACGATGCCGTTGGCGTCGATGTCGAAGGTGACCTCGATCTGCGGCACGCCCCGCGGTGCGGGCGGGATGCCCACCAGGTCGAATTTCCCCAGGGTTCGGTTCTGGGCGGCCATCTCGCGCTCGCCCTGCAGCACGTGGATGGACACGGCGGTCTGGTTGTCCGCCGCCGTGGAGAAGATCTGGCTCTTGCGCGTGGGGATGGTGGTGTTGCGCTCGATCAGCTTGGTGAACACCGCCCCCAAGGTCTCGATGCCCAGCGACAGGGGCGTGACGTCCAGCAGCAGCACGTTCTTCACGTCCCCGCCCAGGATGCCGCCCTGGATGGCGGCGCCCACGGCCACCACCTCGTCCGGGTTCACGCTCTTGTTGGGTTCCTTGCGGAACAGCTCCTTCACCAGTTTCTGCACGGCCGGGATGCGGGTGGAGCCCCCGACCAGGATCACCTCGTCGATGTCCTCGGGCTTGGCCCCGGCATCACTCATGGCCTGCCGGCAGGGCCCCACGGTCTTCTGGATCAGGTCGTCGATCATCTGCTCCAGGCGCGCCCGCGTCAGGGTGTACTGCAGATGCTTCGGGCCGGAGGCATCGGCGGTGATGAAGGGCAGGTTGATTTCGGTCTGCTGGGTGCTGGAAAGCTCGATCTTGGCCTTCTCAGCCGCGTCGCGCAGGCGCTGCAGCGCCATGCGGTCCTTGGAGAGGTCTATGCCGTAGTCCTTCTTGAAGCTGTCCACCAGCCAGTCCATGACCCGGTGGTCGAAGTTGTCCCCGCCCAGGTGCGTGTCGCCGTTGGTGGATTTCACCTCGAACACCCCCTCGCCCAGCTCCAGCACGGAGATGTCGAAGGTGCCCCCGCCCAGGTCGTAGACCGCGATGCGCTGCTCCTTGTCCCCCTTGTCCAGGCCGTAGGCCAGGGCGGCGGCGGTGGGCTCGTTGACGATGCGCTTGACCTC
>MIBK01000189.1:0-5215 GCA_001829505.1 Spirochaetes bacterium RBG_16_67_19
GAAGCGGAAATCGTCCAGGACCATGCTGCGCATGTCACTGGTCTTCTCGTATCCGGCCACCGCGTCGAAGAAAAACACTCCCCAGAGCAGCTGCTCGGCGATGGGCACCCGCAGCTCCAGCCGGTTGTCCCACAGGGCGAACAGGTCGCGCTCCAGGTCCCAGCCGCGGGCGATGTTCCAGCCGTCGATGTACAGGCGGTCGTTGGTGATGGTCAGGGCCTGGCCTTCGGGCCCCCAGTTCCAGATTTCCGGCAGGATGAAGTGCATGGAGCTGTGCGCGGCCAGGATCAGGCGCAGCCTCCAGTTCTCGGTGGCCTGCCAATCCACCAGGGTCAGGAAGCCTTCCAGCGTGGAATCGGTGCGGATGTACTCGCGCCTGCCCACCGGCAAGCCGAGGGCGAAGGTGATCCCCTGGGCTATGTAGAAGCCCTTGCTGGGGTTCAGGAAGTAGTCGCGCTTGTCCCAGAACAGGGTCAGGCCCAGCTTGTTGACGTTCTGCCAGATGCCCTGGCCGGAGCGGATCACCGGATCGAAGGGGCGCAGCAGGGAGGGGTCGTACTCCACCTTCTCCAGCGCGGTGCTCAGGCCGCCCCGCAGCCCCAGCCAGCCCAGCGGCGTGAAGATCCGGTAGCCGGAATCCAGGCCCGCGGAGAGCTTCCAGGTGGTGTAGTCCATGGTGTACTGCTCCGGGATGACATAGCCGTTGTTGATGGCGTACTCGTAGTCGGTGATCTTATCGTCCCCGGTGTAGGGGTAGCTGCCGTCATCCGGGTTCACCCAATAGCCGTAGAAGGGATCCGGCACGGCGTTGTCCTCGTCGCCGTTGAACACGGGCGTGCCGTGGACGCTCGTATCCTGGTAGATGTTGGGCACCACGGCATGCTCGAAGCTCAGGTTCACCCCTCCCGACCAGCGCTTGCCGAACAGCCAGGGCTCCGTGAAGCTCAGGGCGGCCATCTGGCGCAGGTTGGAGATCTCCAGGTTCACCCCCAGGGCCTGGCCGCGGCCCAGGAAGTTGTTCTCGGCCCACTTCAGCACTCCGGAGATGGGATAGTCCCCTCCGGAGAAGGTCACGCCGAAGTTGATGTTGGCCGTGCTGCCCTCCTCCAGGTTGAGCACCAGGTCCATCAGCCCCTCGACGGTGCCCGGGGGGGTCTCCGGCTGGATGGAGGTGAAGTATTGCAGGTTGTACAGGTTGCGCAGGCCCTGGATCACCTTGGCCTTGCTGAAGATGTCCCCTTCCGAGAAGGGCAGCTCGCGCAGGACCACGTAGTCCTTGGTCTTGGTGTTGCCCTTCAGCACGATGCTCTCGATGTGGCCCCGGTCCTTCTCCACAATGCGGATGGTGTAGGCGATTTCCTTCTTTTGCTCGTCGCGCGCCTCGTCCCTGCCGATCACGTTGAAGATGTAGCCGTTCTCGTAGTACAGGTCCGCCACCCGCCCCGTGTCGGCCTCCAGGCGGGAGCGGTCCAGGATCTTGCCCGGGGTCTGCCGCACCAGCTCCGCCAGCTGCTCGGTGGAGAAGATCTGGTTGCCCTCGAAGCTCATCCCGCCGTAGACCCACTGCTCGCCTTCCGACAGGTAAACCGTGATGGTGAGGAAGTTCTTTCCTTCCTTTTCGTCGCGTTCCACGGCCCGATCCACCTTGTCCACGCGGGCGTCGATGAAGCCGTGCTCACCGTAGTACTCCAGTATGGCCGCCAGGTCCTCCTCCAGCTTGGCTTCCTGGAAAAGCCCGCTGGAGAACAGGGATTGCGCTTTAGTCTTCATGGTCCTGCGCAGCGTGCTCTCCGAGGCGAAGGAATTGCCCGAAAAGGCGATGGCCCGGATGGCCGTCTGCACGCCCTCCACGATGCGGAAGCGTACCTGGACGGTGTTGCCTTCCTTGCCCGGTTCGAGGCTGCCGGAGGTGGTGGCCTCGGTGAAGCCCTTTTCCAGGTAGAGAGCGGAGATGGCGTCGGCGTCCGCGTTGACCTGGGTCTGGGTCACCAGGTCCCCCTTCTTGATCAGCACCTTTTCCAGTATCTCGGTGCGGCGCAGCTGGCGGTTGCCCTCCAGCAGGATGTCCGCGACGGCCGGCTTCTCCTTGACGCTGAACTCCACGATCACCGCCGTCTCGCCGTCCGCCGGCAGGGCGTTGGACTCGATGGATTCGAAGTAGTCCAGGGCGTAGAGCTTCTCCTGGATTTCCCAGAACAGCTCCAGGGTGAACGCCCTGCCCAGGTAGGGCTCGACCAGCGCGGTGAGCTCGTTGCGGGACACGCTCTCCAGGCCCGTGAAGGTGAAGTCCTTGATGGGCTTGCCGATGTACCATTCCTCCTGGGCGGAGGCGGCGAAGGCGCAGAAGAGGAGGATGCCGGCCAGAATCTTTCGCATAGGTTCCCTCAGTATGAAAACTTCCAGCTCAAACCGATGCTGTTGTCGGAAAGGAACAGATTCTCAGGATGCTTGGGGGCGAAGGTCCACTCCAGCAGGAAGAAGGGCGTGGTCCACTCCAGGTTCAGCTCCCCTTCGGTCTGGATGTTGTAAGCGCTGCCCGCGGCATCCGTGGCCTGGAAACGCACCAGCGCCTGCACGAATAAGTCCGTTCCCAGATACTTTCCTAAAGACAGGGTGGTGTTGTCAAGGGGATTGAAGCTGGCCAGGCCGGCCTGCTCCCCCATGATCTTGCCGACCAGGATGTTCTGCAGGAACTGGGTGCGGATGCTGAACAGGTCCAGGTTCAGGAGGCGGCGCACGGAGCGCTCGAACGGTGAGAGGATTCCGAATTGCCCGACGATGTCCGAGGTCAGCATCACCGCGGATACCCCGAAGCTGGATTCCTGGAAACGGTCCACGATATTGCCCCCGATCAGGCCCATCAGGTCCACGTCCGCGAGAACCGGTTCGGAGTAGAAGCGGGGAGAGAACTGGCTCAACTTGTTGTTGGCCTCCAGGTAGATCGTGATCTCCTGATTGTTCTGGTCGCGCTCCCGGATCTCGGCCAGGGCGTTGATCCAGGGGTCTATCTGGCCCAAGCCGGCGTCGAAGCGGATGCTGCCCCGCTTCAGGTAGAAGCTGCGGTCGAAGTAGAAGATCTCCCCGCCGCGGATGTCCACGTCCCCGGACAGGGCGACCGCGCCGGTTTCCCCATCCAGAACCACCGCCAGCCGCTCGCCCGGCTTGGCGTAGGTGTGCACCACGGGGAAGGTCTGCGCCGGCCAGAAGAACTCCACGCTCCGTCCCACGTCGATCTTCAGGTCAACCGAAAGGGCCGCCCCCTTGCTCGACGCAGGCGCCGCCGCCTCCTGGCGGACCAGGGCGATGCGGCAGAGGTTGGCCGTGATGCTGCCTTCCACCCGCGTGTCTACCGGGTCGCCGCGGACGCGCACCGTGCCGGTGGCGTAGCCGTCCAGCGCCACCGGGGGGAAGGTCGCCTTGATGTGGGCTCCCGGGTACTGGGGGACATGGAAACTCAACTCGAAGGCGCGCGGAATCCAGTGATCCAGGGTGAAGGTGCCTTCCGCCTCCACCAGGGCCCGGCCCGCCTGGCTGGCCACCCGCGGGAGGATGAAGGTCTTCTCGTTGAACTCCAGCCGTCCGTTGATCGGCTTGATCGGCTCCGGGGAAAGCTGGAAGCGCATGGCAGCGTCCCGCACCTGGATGGTGCCGAACCAGTCCGGATCGGTGAGCATGCCGGCGATGCGCAGGGTGCCGGCGCCCGTGCCCTCGGTGAACTCGATGATGTGCGTGCTGGGCGCCAGGATGGCGCTGAGCACCCGCATGTCCAGCGCGGCCACGTCGAAGCGGGCCTCGATCCTGTCGCCCACCAGGCGGCCGCTGATCTCCCCCTGCACCGGCAGCGGTGCCTCCAGCCCCAGGCTGAACTGGCCGCTTTTCGAAAGCCGTGCATGGATGGCGGATTGCGGGCCCCCGTCCACGCGCAGCTCCCCGCCGCGGGCCTGCAGGTTGATCAGCCAGTCCGGATAATCGCGGCGTTCCACCTGGATGCCGGTCAGGCGCAGCAGCGCGTCCAGGTCCCGCTGCAGAAAAGCCGGGGCGCCGGGATTGGCGGCTGACCCACCGGCCAGCCTGGCCGTGGGAGCGGTGGTCCCGGCCAGCTCCACGGCGAGGCGCGTGGGCTTGCCCAGCAGCTCGGCCGCGTAGCGGGAGTTGAAGGCGAACTCCCCCAGGGCCAGGTCCCAGTGCCCCCGCCCTTCGGTAAGACGATGGCGCAGGAGGGTCAGGGTCAGGTTTTCCACGTCGAGGCGGTGTCCCCGGTAGGTGGCGGCGATCTCCACCGCCAGCGGGTCGGCGTTGAGCCGGCCATCGGCCAGCTGCAGCCGGGCGGCCAGCTCTGGTTCCCGCAGGCTGCCCTGGAAGCTCAGGCTGCCCGAGAGGTCCCCCCGCACGGCCAGCTCGCCGGCCCTTTCCAAGGGGGTGCGGTTGAAATCCAGCTTCAAAGCGGGTCCGTCCTGGCCCGGGCGGACGGTGAGCGAATAGCGCTCGGCCCCTTCCCGGTCCTGGAGCCGGATCCAGCCCTCCGCCGAGGACCAGCCCGCCACGTTCAGGCTGCCCTGGCCGCTGATGGCCGAATAGCTGTCCTGGTACTGGAGAGAATCCAGGGTGAGCAGCCCATTGGCCAGCGAGAAACCCATCTGCAGGGAATTGCTCTTCACGGCCAGGAAGGGGAAATCCTCTACCCGGGTGAGCGGGGAGCGGGCGTACAGCTGCCTGCCGGCGAGCAGGCCCTCGATGCGGCTGGACAGGAGCACCGTTCCCTTTTTCAGCGGAACCGGCAGGCGCTGGACCTGCAGGCTGAAGGCGGTTCCCCGCAGGCTCCGGGCTCCGGCGGGAATCAGATCCGGGTCCGCCTCCTGGCCAAAGGCCACCACCGCGGACAGGCCGTAGTTGCCCTCCAGGCGCAGCTGCCTGTCCGCCGTGTAGGTGCCGCGCAGCCAGTAGGGGGTTTTCTGGAATTCCAGCTCGCTGGAGAACTCCGTTCCCCCGCCGGCCCGCCGTAGGGCCGCCTTCCCCGACAGCTCGTACCCGTTCCACTGGGCGCGCAGCCCCCGCATCTCCAGCTCCCCTTCAGTGGCCAGCATGGCGAAGCTGGCGAAATTGCTGGGAGTGGAGCGCTGGTAGAGCCTGACGTCGCCGGCGGACAGGGAGAAGGTGCGGAAATCCGTGGCCAGGGACAGGTCGAAGGTCCCGCTCAGCGATGCCAGGCGGATCC
>MIBK01000189.1:5235-9142 GCA_001829505.1 Spirochaetes bacterium RBG_16_67_19
ACGCCCGGGGCCGCCAGGTAGAACAGGGTGTCCAGGGGCAGGGCCCGAGCCCGCGTCTCCAGACGCAGCGCCGGCCGCGGGGCCAGGCTGAGGGTTCCGGTGGCCTGGATTCCGCCCTGCTCCGCGGGCAGAGCGGCGGAAAGCTGGAAGGGGAACTCTCCGCGCTGCGGGCTCACCGCCAGGCTGAAGGCGGTCAGGCTTACTTCGCCCAGCTCCAGCCTGCCTCCGCGCACGGTCACGCGCCCGGGTTCCCGGGTGATCTCCAGGGAGGCGCTCACCGCGGGGGTATAGGGCGTGCGCAGCTCGGTCAGGCGCAGGAGTCCCGAGGGCAGGAAGTCGGAGAAGCGCAGGTCGCCGGTGAACTCCAGGGTCCCTTGAGGGGTGTGCACCACCAGCGGCTCCAGGTACAGGTCCCGCTCCGTGCCTCGCAGGTGGCTGACCAGGTACAGGTCCACCGGCACCAGCTCTTCGGCCGGTAGCAGCTCGGCGTCCGCGCGATAGCGCAGGGTTCCTTCCGCCAGGTTGTAGGAGAAGGTTCCGGAAGCGGTCAGGGCGCTGCCCAGCCACTGGTTGTAGCGCTCCAGCGGCCCCCTCAAGGCCACCAGGTCCGCGGGGTGCAGCTTTTCCATCCGGAAGCTGGCGTCCAGGTTCCGGCTCTGCCGGTCGTAGACCAGCTGCACGTCCAGGGGCGCCCGGTCCTGGATCTTGGTCACCTTCAGCTCCTGGCCGCTGTAGGTAAGCTGGAAGGTCTGGCGCCGCAGGCTGATCGCTGGGGTCGACAGAGTGAGCACGCGCACCGCCAGGTCCGACCAGGCCAGGCTGCGGTCCACCTTGCCGGTGATCCTCACCCTGGTGGAGAGCGCCGGGGAGGCGGTCTGCCCCCGGTGGTACTCCAGCGAACCGCGGACCGACAACCGGTAGTGATCCTGCACGCTCTCGATGGAGAAGAACAGGTCGCGCAGATTGGCCGACCAGCCCGCCTCCCGGTAGCGCAGGCTGATGTTGTTCCCGGTCAGGCGCAGGCGGGGCAGCTCGCCGCCGCCCTCCCCCGTGCCCAGGCGTTCCGCGAACTCCAGCAGCTCCCGGTCCCGCTCCCGGTCCACTTCGAAGGCGGAGTTGGCGATCTGGACCTCCGAGAGGGATTGCAGCGGATCGCGGGTGGAAAGCAGGCGCAGGAGATTGTAATGGATCTTCACCCTGCTGATGCGCAGCAGGGGGCGCTCGGGGTCCTCCACGCTGAACACGGTCAGGTCGCGCACGGCCAAGAAGCCCAGGACGGAAGGCGCGATGCTGCGGTAGTTGATCTCGTGCCCCAGGCGGTTCTCGATCGCCGCGATGGCGCGCACCTTCAGCAGCTCCATCTTGCGGGAAAGCAGCAGGTTCGCCTGGTAAACGCCAGCGGCAGCCGCGGCGATGAATCCGGCTAGCAGGAGGATCTCCACAAAACGTCGAAGCCCGCGGGAGGGCGAAGATCTCACTGTGTTCTCTCCAGACGGAAGCGGAACTGGATGCGGCCGGAATCCTCCTGGGAGGACTCCGCGAACAGGGCGTCGCGCAACGCCTGTTCCACCTCTCGGTCCACCGAGGCAAAGCCCGAGCTGCGCGTGATCACCACGCTGGTCACCTGGCCGCTCGGGGCCACGATGAAGGCGGCCTCCACGTCCACCTCCAGCCCTTTCTCCAGCAGCAGCTCCGGAAAACGGAGCCGGGGCTGCAGGAGCAGGGATCGTCCCCCCGTTTTCCATTCTAGCGCAGCGGGCGGCATATATCCAGCCGTCTGCGGCGCAATGTCCCCGATTACAGGCTCCTCGCGTGGAGCCGCCTGCTCGCCCGGGGCCGGCTGCTCGGGTGTGGCCGCCTGCTCGCGCTCCTTCCCGCCCAGAGCGCCCAGGGCCTGCGCTGGTGTCGGCAAGGCGGCGGCGCCTGTCGCCTCGGGCACCTGCGCGGGCGGCCCCTGCAGGCGCGGGATCTGCGGTGCAAGGGGCGCCGGTCCGGCGGGTGCTACCGCGGCCGGAGGCATCGCCAGCTGCGCTCCCTCCGGCACGGGCAGGCCGGGCACCGCCCGCCGGGAGCTCGCCGCGGGGCTGGAGGGGGGCTGGACCGCCGGCGAGCGGCCGGAAGGCGGGGGTACCCGGCTGTCGCCGGGTCGGCGGAACTCCAGCAGCACCCGCCGGGCCGGGGGCTCCGGCTCAAGCGGAAGCCGCCATAACAGCAGCAAGCCCAGCAGCACTGCATGAGCCGCTAGGGACAACATCAGGTAAGGCAGGGCCTTCCGCACCATTACGGCAGGCTTTTGGTGCCGGTCACCAGCGCCACCGCCTCGATGCCGGCCAGCCGGGCCAGGTCCATGACCTCCACCAGGCGGCGGTACGGCAGGTTCTGGTCGGCCTGCAGGATCATCTTGCGGCTGCCCAGGCGGGCCATCTCCTTTTTCAGCTCGGTGGAGAGCCTCTCGGGGGCCACCGGGTTTTTCCCCACGTAAATCTCCCCCGCCAGGGGAATGGTCACCACGATCTCCTCTTCCAGCACGGCCTGGGCGGTATAGGCCTCGGGCAGGTCCACCTGGATGGCCGGGTTCAGGGAGAGGGTGGCGTTCAACATGAAGAAGATCAGGCTCAGGAACACCATGTCGATGAGGGGCGTGAGCACGAGCCCGCCCTCGTCGTCCAGGCGGCGCGGCAGCTTCATCGCTCTGGCCTCAGGGCTTCAGGCGCGGCAGCTTTTCCCGGGCGAACAGGGAGAGCAGCTCCGCGCTGGCGATCTCCATGCGGGACAGGGCGCGGTTCACCCGCTGGCGGAACAGGTGGAAGGCCAGCAGGCAGGGAATGGCCACGCACAAGCCGCCCACCGTGGTGATCAGCGCCTCGGAAATGCCGCCGGCCAGGCGCGCCGGGTCCGATATCCCGGAAATGCGCAGGTTCAGGAAAGCCCGCAGCATGCCGGTGACCGTGCCCAGCAGGCCCAGCAGGGTGCTCAGGTTGGCGATGCTGGACAGGAAGGCCACATTGCGCTCCAGCTCGGCCGTGTTCTTCAGAGCCTGGGCCTGCATGCGCAGGCCCACCGTTTCGCCGGGTTGGCCCTGGCTGCGGGCCGCGAGCCCGGCCAGGAGAACCTGCGCCTCGGGCGTGCGCGTGCGCTCAAGCTCGTCGAGGGCCGCGGGCGTATTGCCGGTCCGCACCAGCTCCAGGATCCGCTGGTGCAGGCCGTCCCCGCGCTCCCGGATGCCGAGGAAAAAGGCGATCCGTTCGGCGATCAGGGCCAAGGCCACCACGGAAAGCAGGGCGATGGGGATCATCACCACTCCGCCCTTGGCCAGAAAGGCGATCAATTCGACCTCCTCGCTTGCAGGGTGCAGCCGGCCAGCCCTCCGGGCGCCGCGCCCATGACCAGGCCTCCCTCCACCGCAAGCGGTGGCCGCACCTCCCAACGCACCGTGAACGAGGCGAGCCAATCGGCGGCCCTGCGTTCGCCCATCCAGGCCCCCAGGCTTTCGACCGGAACGTCGCCCCAATGCGACTGCAGTATAAGCTCCATGGGCCATTTCGCAAAGCCGACCGTCAGGCCGGCCCCCAACCCCCCGTACAGCGGTTGGCGGAAGGCCTGCGCCGTGATCGGCAGCGGAAGCCCAGCGGTTGCCTCGGCCGATAGGGACAGGCGGGGCAGCGGCCGTTCTTCCGGGCCTAGCTCCAGGCGGGCCCGGGCCGCGGCGGCCAGGTGCGGGCTGCCTTGGATAGTGAGCCGCCCCTCCCGGAAAAGTGGGTGCTTCCCAGCGAAGGCCTGCAGATCGACGCCGATGCCGCCGGTCCCCGGGGCGTCCAACAGCGCCGAAAAGGAAGCCTTCAAACCCTCAGACGGCAGGAGCGGGGCGCGCCCGCCGTCTCCGAAGGCCTCGCGGACCACAAAGGGC
>MIBK01000189.1:9167-13977 GCA_001829505.1 Spirochaetes bacterium RBG_16_67_19
GACCGGCCTTCAAGCTCAGTGGAGGCCAGGGCCGCAGCTCCACCTCGGCTTCCGGGCAGGGCCGGAAGCCGCTCGGGCCGGCCAGGAGCGAAGCGCCGGCGAAGATGGTGAGCGCGCTGCCGGCCCATTCCAGCCCGAGGCGGGCCAGGCCTTGCAGGGAGGGGCTTTCCGCCACGGCGGCGAAGGCCAGCCCGCGGGCCTGAAGCCCCCAGGGACCGGCGTGCCAGGAAACGTCCAGGTCCTGGGACAGCAGCAGCCAGGCATCGTCCGTTTCCGCGGGCTGCTCGGCCAGCAGGCGCGTGGCGGAGCCCAGGCCGAACGGCGCCGGCTCGCGCCGAAGCTCGGCCTGGAGGCCGCCGGCCAGGAAAGCGGAGGCCTGCGGTCGCAGGATGCCCGCCCCCTCGACCTGCAGGCTTCCTTGCCAGGCCGGGCGCTGCAGCGCAGCCGAGGCGTGCAGCTCGAAAGAAGAGGGCAGCTCGTCGGAGAGGGTCAAGGCCGAACCGGCGCCGCTTGCCCATTCGCCGCGGCGCCTGTCCAGCCAAAGGTCGAGCCCCGCGGTCGCACCGGTCCGGTAGAGCAGACGCAGTCCGGCTTCATCGGCAGCCGGCCGCCCTGCCCGCTCCAAGGAAGGCACGGCGGGCAGGGTGCCGGGCAGGCTGCCGCGCATCGCCCCGATGGAAGGCGGCGGCAGCGCCTCCAGACCGCGAATCCGCGTCGGGACCTCCGCGGCCCAGAGTCTCCCGCGGTCCAACGGGGGCTGCTCGGGCGCGGCCAGGATCCAGCCCAAGGCTGCCGGAACGGCCAGGTACAGCGGATCCTCGGCTGAAAGGATCACATCCGGAAGCACCAGCAGGCGGCCCCCTGACGCTTCCTGGGCCGGAGCCGGCGCGCCGTTCAGCAGCAGGAAAAGGAAAAGGACGGCAATCATGACAAAGCGTTCCGATTGGATTATGCTGGCTGCGGCGGGATTGTACAACATGGTTCTGGACCGGTTCATCGTGCTGGAAGGCCTGGACGGGGCGGGCACCACCACACAGCTCAGGTTGGCTGCCGAAAGGCTGGCGGCCGAGGGGCGTCCTCATTTCTGCACCTCGGAGCCCACGGACCATACCCTGGGCTTGCTGATCCGCGAGGTGCTGACCCAGCGGCGCCGCATGCATCCGACCACCCTGGCCCTGCTTTTCGCCGCTGACCGGGCCGAGCACCTGCTGGCCGCCGGCGGCGGGATTCTGGAACGACTGCAGCGCGGGGAACTGGTGATCAGCGACCGGTACCTGTTTTCCAGCCTAGCCTACCAGACGCTGGACTGTGAGTTCCAGTACGTGCGCGGGCTCAACGAGGGCTTCCCCCTGCCGCGCGACGTGGTCTTCCTGGATACGCCGGTGCCGGAAAGCCAGCGGCGCCTCGGCAGCCGCGACGGTCCGGAGCTTTTCGACGGCGAGGACATCCAGGACCGTATCCTGGCGAACTACCGCCGGGGCTTCGCCCTGTACGGCGACTGCGGGTTGCGGCTGCACGTGCTGGACGGAACCCTGCCGCCGGAGGACATCTTCGAGAAGCTGTGGAAAATCATCGGGTCCGTGCCGATGCTCTAGGCGTGGGCAGGTCCTCGCCTCCGGTACTCGCTTGCCTCTTCCTGCTGCTGCTCCTGGCCTCCGCGCCGCAGGCCGCGTCCTATCGCGTGCTCTATGCCGAGCAGTACTACAGGCTCTACCACCAGCACTTCTACCAGTATCCCGAGGATACGCTGGAGAACATCCACTACCTGGAAGAGGCCCTCAAGGCGGATTTCGCCAATCCGCTGTACGCCCTGGCCCGCATCGCGGACCGCCAGGAGTGGGCCCAGTACCGGACCCTGTTCAAGATGCACGCCAACCTCAAGCTCACCGAGCTTTACCTGACCCTGGGCTCCAAGTACGACAAGAGGACCGCCTATTTCTTCAATGCCCCTTGGAAGCGCCAGAACCTGGAGAGCCTGGAGCAGGCCGAGTCCGCCTACCGCCTGGCCCTGGGCTACTGGAGCGAGTCGCTGGCCTGGGCCGCCCGGATCCCCCGCCTGCGCTACAACCTCGAGCAGATCCAGCGCTGGGAGGACGAGTGGAAGCGCATCGTCACCGGCGACCTGGACTACCGCCGGATCATCGACGGGCACCTGCGGCGCCTGGCCCGCGTGCGCGCCGAGTTCCAGGCCATGGACCAAAACACTTACTAGAGGATCAGCATCGCGTCCCCGTAGGAGAAGAAGCGGTAGCGCTCGCGCACCGCCTCCCGGTAGGCGCGCAGGATCGCCAGCCGACCGGCGAAGGCGGAGACCATCACCAGCAGCGTGGACTGCGGGGTGTGGAAATTGGTCAATAGCTGGCTCACCACCCGGAAACGGTAGCCGGGCAGGATGTACAGCGCGGTCTGCCCTTCCCCGGGGCGCAGCTCCCCTTCCCTCCAGGCGGATTCCAGGGTCCGCACCGCGGTCGTGCCCACCGCCAGGACCTTCCTGCCCTCGGCCAGGGCCCGGTTCACCGCCTGGGCGGTCTCGGGCGGGACGCTGTAGGACTCCGTGTGCATGACGTGGGCTTCGATGCTCTGGCTGCGGATCGGCAGGAAGGTGCCCAGGCCCACGTGCAGCGTGACCGGCAGCACCTGCACGCCGCGCAGGCCAAGCTCGGCCAGCAGCTCTTCGCTCAGATGCAGCCCCGCGGTAGGCGCCGCCGCGGAGCCGATGTGCCGGGCGTACACGGTCTGGTACCTGGATCCGTCCGCCAAGGTGTCCTGCCGGCGGATGTATGGCGGCAGCGGCACGTGGCCGTGCCTTTCCAGATAGTCCTCGTCCACGGGGGGTTCGAACTCCATGACGCAGGAATCCCCACTGGACTCTACCACAGTCCCCTGCACCCCTCCGGGAAACAGGTAAGGCCTGCCGCGGCGGCTGCGGGAGCGTGCCGTCAGGGCCCGCCACCGTCCTCCCTCCAGCCTCTCCAGAAGCAGCGCCTCGATGGCCCCCCCCGTCTGCGTGGAGGAGCCGAACAGGCGGGCTTTGCGCACCCGGCTGTCGTTCAGCACCATGACCGTTCCGGGAGAAAGGAGGGATGGCAGCTCGGCGATGCGCGCATGGCGAAGCGCGCCGGTACCCCGATCCAGCACCAGCAGGCGCGAGGCGCCTCTCTGGGCCGGGGGTTCCTGGGCGATGAGCTCGACAGGAAGCTTAAAGGAGAAGGCTCTGGTCTTCACGCCCGGGCCTGGCCAGCTCCAGGTGCTCGTAGGCCAGCCGCGTGGCCATCCGCCCCCGCGGGGTGCGCTGCAGCAGGCCGCGCTGGATCAGGTAGGGCTCGTACACGTCCTCCAGGGTGTCCACCGACTCCCCGATGGAGATGGCCAGGGTTTCCGAGCCTACCGGGCCGCCCTCGTATGCCTGGATGATGGTCTTCAGGATCTCGCGATCCAGCTTGTCCAGGCCCAGGGCGTCGATCATCAGGGCCTGCATGCCCCGGTTCACGATCTCCCGGTCGATCACCCCCCGGCCCCAGACCTGGGCGTAGTCGCGCATGCGGCGCAGCAGGCGGTTGGCCACGCGAGGCGTGCCCCGCGCGCGGTGAGCCACCAGGGTGCAGGCCTCCTCGTCCAGCTGGATGCGCAGGATGCCGGCCGAGCGGCGGATGATGGCCTGGATGTCCTCTTCGGTGTAGAAGTCCAGGCGGGTGGTGATTCCGAAGCGCGAGTACAGCGGGCTGGAGACCAGCCCGGTCTTGGTCGTGGCCCCCACCAGGGTGAAGGGCGGCAGCGGGATCTTGATGGTGCGCGCCCCGGGCCCGCTGCCCATCACCACGTCGATCTCGAAGTCCTCCATGGCGGTGTACAGCATTTCCTCGATGACCGGCTTGAGGCGGTGGATCTCGTCGATGAAGAAGACGTTCTTGTCCCCGATCGTGGTCAGGATGGCCGCCAGGTCGCCTGGGCGCTCCAGGGCGGGGGCGGAGGTGGCCCGGAACTGCACGCCCAGCTCGTTGGCGATGATGCCGGCCAGGGTGGTCTTGCCCAATCCCGGCGGACCGGAAAAGAACACGTGGTCCAGGCTTTCCCTGCGGTCCCTGGCTGCTTTAATGAACACCCTGAGGTTTTCCTTTATCTGAGCCTGGCCCAGAAACTGGTCCAGCAGCCTCGGCCGCAGGGTGGCCTCTTCCCGGTCGGTTTCCGCGCTGAACTCCCCGGAAATGATCCTGTCCTCGCTCACGAGCCGGCCTCCTGGCCGCCCAGCAGAGCCAATGCCCGCTTAAAAAGCTCGCGCTCCAGCTCTTCGCGCGGCAGGGCGCTGTCGCGCAGCCCCCGCATGACGGTGGCCACTGCCCCTCGCACGGCCTTACGGTCGAAGCCCATGCCGGCAAGCGCTCCGGCCAGGTCCTCCTCCAGGGATTCCCCGGGCGCGGGGCCAAGGGAGAGTTTTCCCCGCAGCTTCAGGAGGATCTTCTGCGCGGTCTTCGGCCCGATCCCGGGGATGGACGACAGCCGGTCCAGGTTCTCGGTTTCCAGGGCTTCTGCCAGCTGGTGCACCTCGATGCCGGAGAGGATCTTCTGGGCCTGCTTCGGCCCCACCCCTTCCACCTTCAATAAATCGAGGAAGGCGGCGCGCTCCGCGGCGGTGGCGAAGCCGTAAAGGCGCAGCTGGTCCTCGCGCACGTACAGGTGCACGTACAGACGCGCCGCGCGTCCGGGCTCCGGCAGCGCATTGGCGCTGATACGGGTGGTGTGGATCTCCCACTCCACCCCTCCGGTCTGCAGGAAGACCCGGGTCTCGTCCTTGTAGCTGAGCTCCCCGGAG
>MIBK01000189.1:14083-15776 GCA_001829505.1 Spirochaetes bacterium RBG_16_67_19
GAAGGCACCTCGGCCAGTCCCAACAGCATCCGCATGACCTCCTGCATCTGCTTCTTGTCGCCCTTGCCGCGGCCGATCACCGCCTGCTTGAGCTCCTGCGGGGTGTACTCGGCGAAAGGGACACCTTTTTCAGCAAGGGTGCAGAGGATGACCCCCCGGGCCTGGGCCACCGGCAGGGCGCTGCTGGAGTTCTTGGAGAAGTACACCGTTTCCACCGCCGCCTCGTCGGGGGCGAAGTTTTTCAGCACCGCCAGGATCGCCTTGCGTATCTCCAGGAGCCGCTGCCCCATGTCCTGCCGCGGGTCGGTGGAGATGATGCCGTGGTCCACGTGCCGGTAACGGTTGGCCTCGCAGCGCAGCACGCCGAAGCCGGTGGAGGCCAGGCCGGGGTCGATCCCCAGGATGATCCTCATTCCTCCAGGGACAGTCCCTCGGGAATATCCAGGTTGCTGGCCACGCTCTGCACGTCCTCGTGATCCTCGAGGTTCTCGATCAGCTTCAGGTTCTGGCGGGTCTTGTCCTCGGGCAGGCTCTTCTCGACCTCCGCGATGCGCAACACTTCCGCGGTCTGCTGCTTGAAACCGGCCTTTTCCAGGGCCTCCAGCACCTTCTCGAAATCCTCCGGCTCGGTCATCACCTCGATGGTGTCACCGATCGTGGAAACGTCCTCGGCGCCGGCGTCCAGGGCCACGGCCAGGATGTCGTCTTCCTTGAACTCCGAGGAATTGTAGGTGATGATGCCCTTGCGCTTGAACAGGCGCGCAACGCTCCCCGACTCGCCCAGGTTCCCGCCCCCGCGGCCAAGCAGGTGGCGCAGCTCGGCGGCGGTGCGGTTCTTGTTGTCCGTGAGCACGTCGATGAGGATGGCCACCCCCCCGGGCCCGTAGGCCTCGTAGGTCAGCTCCGAATAGGTGGTGCCCTCCAGCTCGCCGGTGCCCTTCTTGATGGCCCGCTCGACATTGTCCTTGGGCATGTTGGCCATGCGGGCCTTGAGGACCGCCGTGCGCAGGCGGGGGTTGCCGTCCGGGTCTCCGCCGCCCAGCCGGGCGGCGATGCTGATTTCCTTGATGATCTTGGTGAATAGATTACCGCGCTTAGCGTCCGCGGCGCCCTTCTTGTGCTTGATGGACGCCCATTTGCTATGGCCAGACATTCGAGTTTTCTCCTTTATTCAGCTCGGCGGGCAATGTAGCACGGCCCTCATTGGGGTGTCAAGATTGGGGGGTTGCCGCGGCTGCTCAGTGCAGCGAACATGTAGTGAAACCTGGTATTAATATCGGAGGCCTTTCGAGTTTTTTTTCGCAGTTCTTGACCCGGCCCAGTTTCTCCTATATAGAATATTCATTGTGGGAAGCTTCGCACTGACGAGGGAAAGGCGCAAGCACATCCGCCTCGAACACAAGAGTGCAGTGGAGTTCGTGTCAGGGAATCAAACCATCGAAGGGACTATCACCAACATTAGCCGCAACGGCATGCAAGTTGTGGTCAATCTGCCCCTCTCCCACGACAGCATCCGAAGCATCGCTTTCCAGGTTCCCGTTCCTGGGGCCAAGATCCCTATCCCCTGCCGTCTAGTACGTTCCTCCGGAAGCGACCGAAGCGGCGAGTTGGTTCTCGGCATCGAGTTCGAGTACGAAGCCGAGGCCCAACTCCTGCTGATCGAGAAGTTTATCGAGGACTCCGCTTCTCGCGA
>MIBK01000189.1:15789-16210 GCA_001829505.1 Spirochaetes bacterium RBG_16_67_19
CAGCTGCCCCGTGCCGCCTGCCGGCTACAGAACGTTCAAATCGACCGAGACGGGGTCGAAGTTCTCTCGATCGACAACCTGTCCACGGAAGGTGGCCTGATCAGCTTCCGCGGGACGCTGCACGCCGGCGAGGCGGTGGTCCTCAAGCTGGTCCTTCAAGGCGATTCTGGCCGCCTGCAGCTCGTCGGCGAGGTGGTCTATGTCCTGGAAAAGAAATTCGACGGGGAATTCTCGGCCGGAATCCGCTTCCACGGGCTGTGCAAGAACGAAGAATCCCGGCTCAAGAACCTGATTATCGCCTGCTGCTCGGGAAGCGCTCTGAGCAAGGTACACCAGGTCTTTCGCTCCAGGGTACACTCCTCCGAGCAGCGCATCGGCGGCGCCATAGCTATCTCTCGCCTGCTGCAGAATCTGCACAAGG
>MIBK01000189.1:16216-24710 GCA_001829505.1 Spirochaetes bacterium RBG_16_67_19
TGAGCCTCCTGGTGGAGGGCAGCCTGCACATCCGGGAAGCGAGGATCTGCGCTATCCGGTCTCAGGATGGGTTGTTCACTGTCATTCTGTCGGACAACAATGGCATGCCAGCCGCCGGGGCGGTCACCTCTCCTGCCTTTTTCGCCTTCGTGCACAGCGGCAGCAGCCACTACTTCAAGACCGCCGTCACAGCCGTCGACGCTAACTCGCTGCATCTGCACCTTCCGGAGACGATCTTCCGCTCCGACAAACGCTCCTACAAGAGGAAGAGCCTCGAAATCTCCGCCGAGGTGCAGCTCACCGGCTCTCAGAGTCTGGGACAGGATATGGTTTTCACCGGCGTTCTCCTGGACATCAGCCGCAGGGGTTTCCTGTGCGAAATCCCGCTGAGCCCGGAAGTGGAGGAAGTCCTAAAATGCGGCCGGAGCGTGAGTTATATGATAGACGAGCGCCTTGGACTGGGAAAGGAGGGCCAGGTTCGTCACGTCAGGCGCATCGGCTCACCGAAGGGGCACGCGCTGCAAGTCGGCATCGAAGCAGGCATCGCCCGGATGGACTACCGGCTCACAGTCGTGCCGCCCGACAGATGGCCCGAGGAGAAGGCCCCGCCAGCCCGGCAGGCCGCCTGGGGGGTGAACAGAATCGAGTCACTGCCGGTCTGCTTCCAGGACAAGGCCGGGTATGTGATACGCGGGCTACTCAACATCACACACCCAGGAGCGCAGTGCCCCGTGGTCATCGTCCCGCCTTCTTACGGAAAGAAGAAGGAGGCCTTCGCCCCGCTAGTCGCCACTTTGCTATCCAACGCTTGGGCCCAACAGAAACCCTTGGCGATTCTGCGCTTCGACGGGGTAAACCGCCCGGGGGAGAGCCACAACGACGTCCCCAATCCCCGGCTGGGCTACGAAATGTTATCCTACCGTATCAGCCAAGGCCTGGCCGACATGCAGGCCGCGCTGGATTACGTACGGCGGAGCGAGCATTTCGCCGCTGGGCGCACGATCCTCATCACGTTCAGCATGTCCACCATCGACGCCCGCCGACTGCTCAGCCAAGTCCCGGACCATGGAGTTGATTTCTGGATCAATTGCATGGGTGTTCCATGCGCTCAGACGACCCTACGAAACGTGCTGGCGGGCATCGACGTAGTGAACAATGCTCGGATGGGAGTCTCTAACGGGCTCATGGGAATGCTGGGCCATCTCATCAACATGGACATCCTGGCCCGGGACGTGCTGGATCGGAAATACGCTTTCCTCACCGATGCCCGGCTGGACATGGCCAGGATCTCAATCCCGGTGCTCTGGATCAGCGGGAATCACGACAAGTGGGTTGACCAGGAAGAGGTTCGGGACCTGATGTCGGTCAAGGCGGAAGGGAGCCGAGAGCTCCTGGAGATTCCTTCCGGCCATAACCTGAGGACTAGTGATGATGCCATCCAAACCTTCAGGCTCATGGCCGCCGCCATCCACCACCAGCTCTACGGACAGCCCGTCGAGCCTTGCGACCCGGACAAGGCGGAGATGCTGCGCCTGATCACCGCGGAGCGGGAAAGGCTCGAGAACCGGGCAACGCTTCCCACCATGCCGGACTACTGGCGGGGATACCTAATCGGGAACGAACGCAACCGTGTGGGCTACGACTTCTACAGGAACATAGAGGAGTTCGCAGAATTCCTGCGTGCCGAGGCGGAGTTGCTGGAGATCGAGGATGGGGAAAGAATCGCGGACCTGGGCTGCGGGACCGGATTGTTGCTTGAAGTACTGCTGCAGAATCTGGCCCGGCGCAGCGTGCCCTTGGAGAGCTGCAAGATCCAGGCCTTCGACTTGGTTCCCGAAGCCTTGGCTAAGGCAGAAATCAAGTGCCGGGCCTTGCAAAGCACCGAATCATCTCTGCGAGGCGTGGAGGTCAGCTTCCTGGAAGCCGACCTGGAGCCCAACCGCCTGCAGCCCGTGGCCCGCTTTCTCCAGTCTCCCGACGGCGATCTGGAAATCTTGCGCCACCGGATTTCCGGACTGACCAGCGCGATTCTCGATCGCCTGAGCCAGATCGACTCCGCCGAGCTGCACGCTATTCTGAGGGGCAGCTCGCCTCAAGAACCGCTGCCAGGACCGCTCGTCAGTGAGCTCCACGAGGAGGAGCTGGCTGCCGTTCTGGATTTGAGCCTAGCCGCTCGCTTCCTCCAGAACCGCCTGCGGCCGGAAGACCTGATGCAGCCCCCTTCCCACGGCCGGATCGAATCCCGGTCCCTCCGGACCGGAGCGCTGAGGTTCCAGCTCCTGGATTTCGGAGACTCAGGAAACCAGCTCTCCCCAGCTTTTAATAGGAACCGTTACACAAAAATCATGGCCAGCCTGTTCATTTCCTACCTCCAGAATCCCGAGTACCTCTTGGAGGAGTGCTTCCAGGCCATGGAACCTGGCGGCCAGTTGCTTGTTTCTTCCATGAAGCCGGACAGTGATATCTCCGTCATCTTCGTCAACTACATTCAGGCCCTGCAGCGCGCGGAATGGAACTTGGCCCATGAGACGGATCGCGAGCAGATCCTGTCCGGCGCCCGTGCCATGCTGAACGAGGCTGCTTCGCTGTTCGAGCTGGAAGAGAGCGGCTACTTCCGTTTCTACAATGCGCAGGAGCTTAGCGATTTGCTGTCAGATGCTGGCTTCTGCAAAGTCTCGGTACGCCCGGCCATGGGAACCCCACCCCAGGCGCTCATCGCCTGGGGGTTCAAGGCTTAAGCGGTCGGGATTCGAATGCCCGCAATCTGCCTTTCCTCGCTCCGAGCCGTGGTCTATAATGCCCTGAAGGAAGGCAAATGAAGATCGCCCTCATATCGCCCAGAGGAAGCTTTATCAGCAAGAACGACGAACTACATCGCTTCTGGAGCGGTTCAGCACTCACCGCTACATATCGCCAGAATTGGAGTGGGTTGGCAACATCTTTGCTGGTCATTGCCGCTCTTACACCCCCTCACATTGAGGTTGACCTCGTGGATGAAAACATCGAGGGAATCGACTTTACGCGTAAATACGACATCGTCGGGATAACCGCCATGACACAGCAAGCTACTCGGGCGTACGAGATAGCCGATCGTTATCGGACTATCGGAACCTATACGGTCATTGGGGGCTTGCATGCTACTCTGCTTCCTGACGAGGCGAAAGAGCATGCTGACAGCGTGATAATAGGCGAAGCAGAACATACCTGGGCCTCGTTCATCGATGATTTCGTTGCCAATGACGCCAAGCCTTTCTACAGGCCGAACGGAGAAGTTGATCTCTCGAAGTCTCCTTTGCCCAGGTATGACTTGATAGACTCCAAACATTACAGCGTTGTGTGGGTACAAGCATCCAGGGGTTGCCCGCACGATTGCGAGTTTTGTGTGTCCTCGAAAGTATTTGGATCTCGATATAGGTACAAGAACGTGAGTAACGTTCTTGGCGAGATTCATTTTGTCAAGGACCGCTTTGCGAACTCTCGCATTGGATTCGCAGACGACAATCTGTTCGTAAACCAGGCTTTTTCCGAAGAATTACTTAAGGCCGTGGCGCCGCTGGGAATTCGCTGGGCTGGACAATCAGATATCGCTATCGCTGAAAGCCCTAGGATGTTGGAATTGATACGGAAAAGCGGCTGCACATTCCTGTTCATCGGTTTGGAGAGTCTGGACCGTGCCTGTCTTTCCGAAATCAACAAGAGCGAATGGAAGTTGAGAAAGCTCGCCCGGTATCCAGAATATATAAAGGAGATCCAAGACCACGGTATCGGTGTAATGGGGTCGTTTATTTTTGGTTTTGACCGCGACACTGCTGATGTTTTCGACAGCACCGCAGATTTCGTAATTGAGAACGACTTGTATGACGCTCAATTTAGCATTCTTACACCATTTCCGGGTACACGAATAAGAGATAAGCTGTCAGCAGAAAATCGCCTTCTTCCAACCTGCTGGGAAAACTATTCTGTGTACGATGTCAATTTTATTCCAAAGAGCATGTCCGTCGATCAATTGCAGAAAGGCCTGCTTCATTCCTATGTGAAAATAAACACCATCGAGAGGTATGAAAGACGCATGAAGCATTTCAAAGAGATTTATAGAAAAATCGTCTGAATCTACAAGGCATTCTCATGCGAATTGAGGAAGAAGTTCTGAGTTCCTTGCGCGGTTGGGGAGATAATCCGGTTGCCATAGAGGTTGGGCCTGGAATCACCAATCGGGCGGTCAACGCCCCTGAGTTACTCGACGGGATAACAGAATCGGCTCACTTTTTCCAAGCCCAAGGGCTTGGTCCTGGCACCATTGCTGCCATGCTGTTCA
This sequence comes from Spirochaetes bacterium RBG_16_67_19, assembly GCA_001829505.1. Lineage (GTDB taxonomy): Bacteria > Spirochaetota > Spirochaetia > SZUA-6 > DRHE01 > MIBK01. The sequence goes on from MIBK01000189.1 coordinate 20,532, forward strand.
ACAATTCCATTGAGTTCGTGCAGGTTTTCCTCGCGCTTTGCACCATTGGGGCCATTCCCGTATTGCTGAAGCCTGAATATAGAAAGCTGGAGCTGGAGGAAATCTTCTCCAACTCCAGACCTTCAGCCATCGTTGCCGCAAAGAGATTCATCAACTCCTTGCGCCCTGTGATCAGAAATCAAACCGTCATCACTTCAGAGGGGGGAACGCTCGCGCTCGAAGGTGGTTCAGGCCAGACCTGCTGCGCGACTGATCTTCCTGCAGAGACCGCCTCGCTCATCTACACCTACCGCGGCTATGGCTATCCTCTCGCGGCCATGGTTCCTCACTCCCAGTTCTATTTCGGCGCCAAGGCATTCCAGGAATTGACTCAGGGGTTGCCGGGGCAACGACTGTTGGTGGTACTTCCTATGTCGCATATCTTCACCTTAGTGGGGTGTGTACTCGTTCCGTTGCTGAATAAGCTGACCACTGTTATCTCTAATACGCTTAATCCTATTAGGATTTTCAAATATATTGAGCAATTCGAAATCGATCGAATAATCGCCGTTCCCGAGCTGTACTTCTTGTTTTTGCGATTTCTTGACAGCTCAACCCAGATCGGATCGTTGAAGGTTCTCGTTTCCGGCGGCAGTTTGCTCAGAGCTTCCGAGTTTGAAGTGGTTCGATCGAAATTTCATGCTGAGTTGCTTCACGGGTACGGATTGACGGAATTTGCTCCTGTCAGCGGACACATCCTCGGAAAGGCAAGGGCTGGAACCGTCGGTCCGGCCTGCCGCCCAGTGGATCTCCGGATCGATGAAGGCGAGATCCAGATCAGATCCCCACATTTGTTTAGCGGTTATTACCGAAGAGAGAAAGAAACCAAAGAGGCATTTAAGGATGGCTGGTTCCGGACAGGCGATATCGGTAAGTTCGATGGCGACCACCTTGTGTTTCTTCGAGAACAAAAGAAAACCTGCAAAGTAAACGGAAGCTTGGTAGATCTTGAGGAGGTTCGTCGGGCAATCTTACGTGACACGGAAATTCCAGACGCTCTCGTACAATACGACAACGACGCTGTGATTGCGCATATCGCGGTAAGCTCTCGATTAGGCCTTAAAGAAAAGATCCGCTCTTTGGTGCCCTTTTTGCAGCCGCTTATTGCCGATAATAAAATACCGAGAAAGTTCGGTATCTTGTGAAACGTTATGACTAATCCGCTATCCGACCTGCCTTCATTACAAAGACGGCAACACATTCTGAAACTCGTCTCTCGAATCGCTGGAGTTCAAGTGAATGAACTAAAGCCGGACGTCCTGATAAGGGAAGAATTAGGCATAGATAGCTTAAAGGCTTTGGAAATCGTTGCCCGGATTGAAAAGGACCTCTCGATATTAATCAACGAAGGTCAGTTGTTGAGCGTGAGAACGGTAGAGCATTTCATAAATTTGATAGAAAGGAATTACACCGATCAGTAATCAAAGCGCGCATGCTGGGAAGGTACCGGATTCCTTGAAGAAGAGCTTTCTTGCTGAAAGTCGCGATAGATTAGTCGGCGGCGTGCGGCTGTCAACCTCGGTCGGTGCGGTAGCTTTCTCGCTATTCATCTTCTTGGATAGAATCATCTATCCGCAATTCTTCCTGCTTTTTCTTATTATTCGCGGAGGAGTGTTTTTGGCATTCGCTGCCATTTTCAGCGCCACCCATTCGTCAGTAGGGAGAAGAATTTCTACCGAACTAGCAATGCTAGTATATCTTGTGGCCGGTCTGTCAATTGTTGTGATGGTGCATTTTGCTGGAGGGTACAAGAGCGTCTATTACGCCGGCATCAACCTGGTTCTATTGGGTTTTATCTTTCTCATGCCGCTTGGCCCCAAATTGACTTTGATCATATGCGTTATTTACTATCTCGCCTACATCATTCCAATCGTTTCGCTTCAACCAATCGTAGATTTCCCGATATTCCTCAACAATAATTTCTTTCTTCTATGCAACATCATTCTGGTGGTCATAAGTTCCGCGGTGAACCGTCAGATCCGCTTCAGGGAGTTCAGCGGGCGCTACAACCTGGCCAAGGCCAACGAGGATCTGAAGAAGCTGGACGTGCTCAAATCGCAGTTCTTCGCCAACGTCAGCCACGAGGTGCGCACTCCCCTCACCTCGATCATGGCCCCGGTGCAGAGCCTGTACCAGGGCGACGTTGGTACACTGCAGCCCGAACACCAGCGGCTGATCGGGCAGGTCTACATCAACAGCCTGAAGCTACTGGACATGATCAACCAGATGCTGGACTTCTCGAAATTCGAGGCCGGCAAAATGCAGCTGCGGCTGAGGTATACGGACTTGGACGAGCTGGCTCGCGACATCGCCTCGACTTTTCAGGATGTAATCGAGCGCAAGGGCTTGAAGATGCATTATGTGCGGGACGGCGAGGTGCCCGCGATCTACCTGGACAACGAGAAGCTGGAGCGGATTCTCTCCAACCTGATCCGCAATGCCATCAAGTTCACCGATACCGGGACAATCACCCTGCGCATAGGTGCGTCGGTCGGCAAGCACTGGCTGGAGGTAAGGGATACCGGCATCGGCATCCCCGCGGAACATTTGCCCAACATCTTCAAGCGCTTCCAGCAGGTCGACGGTTCCTCGACGCGCAGGTACGAAGGAACCGGCCTGGGCCTGACCATCGTGAAGGAAGCCGTGGAGCTGATGCGCGGCACCGTCAGCGTACAAAGCGAGGAAGGCCGCGGCACGACCTTCCGGATCGAGATTCCCGCCAACCTGGAGCAGCTGGTGCAGGACGCCTTCATCGAGCGCCGGCGCGTCCCGGAGCGCCGCCTGCTCAGCTTCGATTTCGACGGTCAGGATCGCCGCCAGCAGAGCCGCCGCGTATCCGATGTCGCCCGCATCTCGATCGACGAGCTGGCCCTCATCGACCGCGAGCACCTGAAGCTGCGGGCCAAGGAGGTCTCCGACGCCGATGCCGTGGAGGGGCCGGCGATCGACAGGGTGCTGCTGGTGGAGGACAACGTAGACTTGCGCTCCTATATCAGCCGGCTGCTCACCCGTTTCGGCCACCAGGTCACTACCGCGGCCGATGGCCTGGACGGCTGGGAGCATGTCCAGAACCACCTTCCCGACATCGTGATCTCCGACATCATGATGCCGAGGATGGACGGCTTCGAGCTGGCCCGCAACGACCGCGAGCACCTGAAGCTGCGGGCCAAGGAGGTCTCCGACGCCGATGCCGTGGAGGGGCCGGCGATCGACAGGGTGCTGCTGGTGGAGGACAACGTAGACTTGCGCTCCTATATCAGCCGGCTGCTCACCCGTTTCGGCCACCAGGTCACTACCGCGGCCGATGGCCTGGACGGCTGGGAGCATGTCCAGAACCACCTTCCCGACATCGTGATCTCCGACATCATGATGCCGAGGATGGACGGCTTCGAGCTGGCCCGCAAGATCAAGACCACCGAAAAAACCCGCCGCATCCCGGTGATCCTGATCACCGCCAAGCCGGAGCTGGAATCCAAGCTCACGGGACTACTGGAGATCGGCGCGGATGACTACCTGCCCAAGCCCATCAACATCCGGGAGCTGGATGCCCGCATCAGGAACCTGGTCAATACCCGCAGCTTGCAGCAGGCCCTGGCGCGCGAAGCGGAGCTGAACACCCGCATGGAGGAGCTCAGCATGAGCTTCTCCCAGTCCCTGGAAATCCGCGACTTCAACACCGCGGGGCATTCCCGGGACGTTCTGCACCTGGGCACCCTCATCGGCGAGGCGCTTGGCCTGCCGCTCGACGACCGGAAGTTCCGGGAATCCCTGCTGCTGCACGACATCGGCAAGCTGGGCATCCCCGACCGCATCCTGCTGAAGGAATCCGCTCTCAACACAGAAGAGTGGAAGATCATGAGGAGGCACCCGGAGATGGGCGCCGACCTGCTGGGGCATTTCGAGTCCTACAAGGAGATCAGCTCGATCATCCTGGCCCACCAGGAACATTACGACGGGACCGGTTACCCGAAGGGATTGGCTGGCGAGCAGATCCCCATCATCGCCCGCATCATCGCCATCGCCGATGCCTATCACGCCATGACCAGCAACCGCCCTTACCGCAGCGCCATGGAACCCGCCGCCGCCGCGCAGGAGCTGATCCGAAACCGGGGTACGCAGTTCGATCCAAAACTGGTCGAC
>MIBK01000189.1:24962-39261 GCA_001829505.1 Spirochaetes bacterium RBG_16_67_19
AGCAGCTCCGGGAGAGGCCGGCCGAACCGGCGGGAAAACTCCCCGGAGTCGATCCCGCCGCGCAGGCGGAAGCCCATCATGAGGGTCTCCATCAGGAATTCCTTCGGCCGGATTTCTTCCAGCCGCAGGCCCCAGGAATTGCCCGGCAGGTAGACGGAAAGATCCTCCGGGTGGTGCAGCCGAAAGACCTCGCCGCCTGACCCGGGAAGGGTGGAAACCGCCCCCGGACCCACTCCCAGGTACGGCCCCAGCTTCCAGTAGCGCAGGTTATGCAGGCACTCCTGCCCAGGCCGGGCGAAGTTGGCCACTTCGTAATTGGGATAGCCTTCCGATTCCAGCTGCCGGAAACCGGCCAGCCAGAGCTCGTCGCGCGCGTCCTCCTGAACGGCTTCCGCCAGGGCCGTGCCCGGCGGGGGAGTGAGCGCGTAAAGGGACACATGCCCTGCTCCCGCCTCCCGCGCTTGGCGCAGGTCGCGGAACAGGTCAGCCTGGCTCTGCCCCGGTATCCCGACCAGGAAATCCAGGTTCAGCCGCCGGCGCCAGGCGGAACCGATCCTCTCCAGGGCCAGGCGATTGGCCGCCTCGTCCCCGGGCCGCCCCAGCACCTGCAGAAGCCGGTCCCGGCCGCTCTGCACGCCGAGGCTCAGGCGATCGACGCCCTGCTGCGCGCAGGTTTCCAGAAAGGCGAGGCTCAGCGATTCCGGGTTGGCCTCCACGGTCCATTCCGCCGGGCGTGGGGCGAAGGAGCGGATGCCTGACAGGAGCCGCTGCAGGCTGCGCTCGGGCAGCAGGCTTGGGGTGCCGCCGCCGATATACACGGTCGGCACTGCGGGCGGGCGCAGCCGCTCGGCGAACCAGGCCAGCTCCTCCAGGATGCCGTCCACCACGCGGTCCATGTCCTCGTTGCGCTCGCAGGCGACGGAGAAGAAGTCGCAATAGGGGCATTTGCTTCGGCAGAAGGGCAGATGGACGTAAAGCGAGAGCGGAACCGAGGAGGCTAGGAGCGCGGGATCAAAGCCGGCCACCGCGCGCCGCCGGCCAGTACCGGAAGACCGCCTTGCCCAGGAACCGGTCGCTTTCCACCGGTCCCCAGGAGCGGGAATCGCTGGAATCCGGGCGATTGTCGCCGAGCACGAAGTACTGCCCGGCGCCCAGGGTCAATGGCTCCAGACCGCCGGAAAAGGGCATCTCCTCGGACCAGCCATCCGGCAGCTTTTCCGTGCGGATGGCGTAGGCTGAGCCCAGCAATTCCTGCTCGGGCACGAAATCGGCGGAGCCGGCGGTCTTGATGTAGGCCACGTACTGGCTCAGGCGGACGGTGTCTCCGGGGACTGCGATCACCCGCTTGATCATGTAGCGTGGCGTGAGCCTGCCGGTGTGGTCGCGGACCACGCTTCCCCGCTGCAGGGACAGGAAGCGCACCACCGGCTCCAGAGCCGACCAGGGAAAGGCCGGACGGACGTAAGCCGGGGACTGCAGCACCACGACCTCCCCGCGGGCCGGCGGCCGCAGGGCGGGCAGGCGCAGCTGTCCCAGGAAAGGGATCCGTCCGCCATAGACCAGCGTGGAGACCAGCAGCCGGTCTTTCGGCTCCAGGCCCGGCTGCATGGAACCGGAATCCACCTGAAAGGAGGTGATGAACAGCCTGGAGATGAACAGGTAAAGCAGGAAGGCGATCAGCAGTATCTTCAGGAGCGGGAACAGGAAACCTCGGCCGAAACGCGTTGCCAGGCCGCTGCTGTAGCGCTCGTAGGGCGAGACCATCGCCTCAGTGCACGCCGCCGAAGCGGGTCAGAGGCCAGTAGCGGAACAGGGCGCGGCCCAGGACCTTCTGCAGGCGCACCGCGCCGAAGTAGCGGGCGTCCCGCGAGTCGTCCCGGTTGTCGCCCATGGGGAACAGGCGATCGGCGGGGATGTACCAGCCGTTCTCCCACTCCCGCCACTGGTCCTTGAAAAGCTGGCTGTACGGCCGCAGCGCGTACAGGGTCCGGTACCGCCAGGCTTCGACGTAGGCGTTGTCCACGACCTTGGTCTGGCGCCAGCTCACCGAGCCGTCCGTGCCCCGGGTGATGGAGAAAAAGCGGTTCGCGCCCCGCTCCAGGTCGGGGGAGAGCGGCAGGCGGGCGTCGGCCCGGGCCAGGGCGATCCCGGCCCTGCGGAACGCGTCGTAGTCCTCCGGCTGGAACATCCGGCGTAGCTGGTATCGCATTCCCAGCTGCTCCTTCAGCCGCTCTTCGCTGACCCAGGACTCGGCCCCGGGCGGAAGCAGCTCCACGTTGCCCTGGTTCATGCGCAGGCGGTCCCCCGGCATGCCAATGGCCCGCTTGATCAGGAAGTGGTGCTTGGGCTGGCCGTATTCGTCCCGGTCGATGTCGATCAGCGAAAGGCTGACCATGTAGACGATGCGCTGCACGAAGTCCATGACCGGCCCGATGGGGATGTAGGAGGGGTTTTCGAAGATGATGACCTCTCCGCGGCGCGGGGCGCGGAAACCCGGAAGCTTGGCGATCCCCGGCAGCAGCTCCGGCCCGTAGAGCAGTTTGTTCACGAAGATCCGGTCCCCGATGCGCAGGGTATCCACCATGGACTGCGAAGGGATCTGATAGGCCTGCAGAAGAAACTGGTTGATCACCAGCACGATCAACACCGCGGAAAGGATGGCCTCCACCCAGTCCAGTACCGGGTTCTTTTTTTTCTGCCGTTCTTTTTTCCGGGCCTTGCGGGTCCTGCGCCAGCTCAGGTAGCGTTCGGTCTGCCGCTGCACCCCCAGGCACCATTGGTTCCAGGTCACACCATTTCCTCGGCGGTGAGCGTAGCACAGTTGCCTTGCGTTGACAAGGCAGGGGGGTATTCCTATAATCGCCCCATGCTCAAAGAGCGTCCCGCCGGCGCGAACGGCGAAACCCGGGTCGAAGTGCACCTGAAGCCGTTCCTCGGTATGCGTCCGGGGGTATATCTCACCGTCCTGTACGCCTTGCTCGCGCTGGCGGTGCTGTTCTTCCTCTTTTTCTACAAGGGTGTGCGCGACCAGGGAGTTTTCCTGCGCGTGACCTCCTCGCCGCCGGGCGCTGCCGTGAGCGTCGACGGCCGGTATGCCGGCTCCTCTCCCTGTGAAATCCTGGTGAAAAAGGGAGCGCGCCGGATCGTGGTCTCCCGGCCCTACTTCCAGGACCTGACCCTGGAGGATGATTTTTCAGGGCCCATCTTTGGAACGCTGTTCGTGCGCCCACGCCGGCGCTGGAACCCGAAGTTGCAGATCGCCGACCTGCCGGGCCTGACCGGTGCGGCCCTTCAGGATTTCGCGGCCAATCCCCATATTCCGGAGATCCTCGAGCAGACCGCCGTGGCGGCCTTGACGGCCGGATCCGGCGAGGCAAATGCGCTCCTGTCCTCTTTTCTGGACAGGGCGAAGTTCTTTGTCAGCTCCCCCCTGCAGTACAAGTACTATCAGGACGCGTATTCGCTCCTGCATCCCGCTGCCGGAGATCTCTCGGTCGACGAGTTGACTGCCCGGATCCGGGATTTCGCCTCGGAGGGCGGACGCTTCGACAACATTCTTTACTGGCTTGCCCTGGTCTTGCCGGTAGAGGCCTCGAGGAGCCTTCAGGCCTCCGCTTCCTACCAGGACTTCTCGCGCGGATACCAGGACCAGCTGCGCGCCCTGGTCAGCCGGCTGCGCGCGCAAACCGCCGCCGGCATCGGACCGGCGATGCGCATCGAGGGGTTGGCCTTTCGTACCGTTCCTGCCGGCATCCTGCTGGCTGGAAGCCTGGAAGAAACCTCCGCGGCCTACCTGCCCCACCCCGTTTCCATGACCTCCTTCCTGGCCTCTGAAACCGAGGTGCCCAACCGGCTGTACGCCCGTTTCCTGGCGGAGAACCCGGAATGGCGCAGGCAGAATGCGGCGGCTCTGTCCCAGCAAGGGCAGGTCGACGATGCCTATCTGTCCGCCTGGACCGATCAGGGCTTTCCCTCCGGTGAGGAAGAGTTGCCGGTGACCGCCGTGTCCTGGTTCGCAGCCCAGGCCTTCTGCCGCTGGTTGAGCGGCCGCCTGCCCTCCTCCCTGGCCGGCTACGTGGCCCGCCTGCCCAGCGAGGCCGAGTGGGAATGGGCGGCGCGCGGCGGACTGGTCGGAAGCCCCTATCCGCAGGGCGCCAAGCCGCTGACCGAGGTATTCTTCGAGCCGGGAATCGCCGGCCCGCGTCCGGCCGGGTCCTCCGCGCCCAACGGCTACGGACTGCGCGACGCCTCCGGCAACGTGTGGGAATGGTGCTCCGACTGGTTTTCCCCGGTTGCCTACCTTTTCAGCTCCCGCGATGCGGCCGGCAACTCCCCGGAGCGCTCCTCCGAGATCCCCTTCGGGGCCGAAAAAGCGGTGCGGGGCGGCTCCTGGGCCAACGAAAAGGAGCTGGTCAAGCTCCACACCCGGGCCTCCCAGCCCCCCTCCTGGTGCACGCCGTACCTGGGTTTCCGGGTCGTGCTCGCCAGGACCCGTTCATGAGCGAAGACCGCAAGCTGCTCGCCTCCAATCGCAAAGCCCGGTACAACTACAGCGTGGAGGAGAGCCTGGAGTGCGGCATCGAGCTGCGCGGCACCGAGGTCAAGTCCTTTCGGATGGGCACCTTTTCCTTCAGCGACGCCTACGGCAAGGTCGAGGAGGGAGAGCTCTGGCTGATCGGGCTGCACGTCACTCCCTATCGCTTCGGCAACATCCACAACCACGAGCCGGCCCGGAAGCGAAAGCTGCTGGTCCACCGCCAGGAGGTCCGTCGCCTGAACCGCAAGGTGGTGGAGCGGGGATTGACGCTGGTTCCGTTGAGTTTTTATCTTAAACATGGGATAATCAAGCTGGAGCTCGGGGTTTGTCGCGGCAAGAAGACCGTCGACAAACGGGAAAACATCAAGCAGAAGGACCAGAAGCGTGATGCCGAGCGGGCGATTCGCGAAAGGTTTTAACAGGGGGTGTTCCGGTATCGACTGAAGTTGGTTGGGTCAGGGGCTGCAGGTGGAGTGCCGATCTCCTTAAAAGCGGCAACAATTTAACTGCCGAAGACAATTTGGCACTGGCTGCCTAATTAGGTGACCACGGGCACCCGGGGCGCTGTTCCGAGCGCCGGACTGCCTGTAACAGACCGGGACTCACCGGCCGGGAGCGCTGCATACCGGCAGGGAAAACAAATGCGGCAAACGGGAAGGCAACGGCGGGCCGCCGGGCCGGCCTCCCGTAAACACCGGCGGATAAACCTGTAGAGGTTTCTGGCACGCGCTTCAGGACGCGGGTTCGACTCCCGCCACCTCCATTTGCCTGTACAGAAGAATCATCTTATGGAACCGCGCCAACCCGGCGCGGGGGACCGGGCCATCCTGGTCGGCGTCAAGCTCAAGGGCAAGCCATCGCCTTGGACGATAGAGGACTCCCTGGAGGAGCTCCGGCAGCTGGCCATCACCGCCGGCCTCGAGGTGGTGGGAATCACCTCGCAGAAAATCGCCCGCCCCGACCCGGCCACCTGGATCGGCTCGGGCAAGGCGCAGGAGCTCAAGGATATCCTGACCGCGCAGGAAGCCGCCTACGTCCTCTTCGACGACGAGCTCTCCCCTGGCCAGACCAGGAATCTCGAGAAGATCCTCGGCGCGGAGGTGCGGATCATCGACCGTCCCCGGCTCATCCTCGACATCTTCGGCCAGCACGCCAGCTCCCGCGAGGGCCAGCTCCAGGTCGAACTGGCCCAGTACCAGTACCTTCTCCCCCGGCTGACGGGGTCGCACGCCGGGCTCGCGCAGCAGGTGGGCGGCACGGGGGCCGGGCCCGTGGGACTGCGAGGACCCGGCGAGACCCAGCTCGAGCTGGACCGCCGGCAGGCCAGGCGCAGGATTGCGGTCCTCAAGCGTGAGCTGGAAGAGGTCCGCACCCAGCGGCGGCAGCAGCGCAAGCAGAGGGAGCGGGCCGGGGTCCCGGTCGTGGCCATCGTCGGCTATACGAACGCGGGGAAGAGCTCCCTGCTCAACGCGCTGACCGGCGCGCAGGTGCTCGTTCAGGACAAGCTCTTCGCCACGCTGGACCCCACCACGCGGCGGTTGACCCTCCCCGGAGGCAGGGAAGCTCTGCTGACCGACACGGTCGGCTTTATCCGGAAACTCCCCCACGACCTGGTGGCCGCCTTCCGTGCCACCCTCGAGGGGGTCGAGGAGGCATCCTTGATCGTCCATGTGGTGGACAGCTCTCATCCCCATGCCTCGGAGCTTGCGGCGACCGTGGATTCCGTGCTGGCGAGTCTGAAGGTCGGCTCCACGCCCCGGCTGGTCGCCTGGAACAAGATCGATATTCTGGCCGCTGGTGCGCTGCCCGTGGCGCCTACCCAATCAAATGTGGATTCGATCGAGATCAGTGCGAAAACAGGCGAGAACCTCGGCGCCCTGCTGGCCAAGATCGAGAAAATGCTGGGGGAGGCCCTGGTCAGCCTGCGGATCCTGATCCCGTACGACCGCTATGACCTGTTGGGACTTCTTTACGCGCAGGCGACCGTGGAGGAAAGAGAGGATGCGGCGCAAGGGATACGCCTGCTGGTCTCGGTGCCTGAGGGGTTGGCGGAAAGGCTCGCGGAGTTCACGGACCGCGAGTTCCAGAGCTGGCGCTGATAATATCAGCAGTTGAAAAACAGGCCCGGCGTTCCTTGGGTTCTCGTCATGAGGGCCCCTATGAGCCGCAGCAAGTACCGGCGGATGACAGCCGTCAGAGAGCCTATACAGCACGTCTCAATCGGGATGCGGAATCCATTCTGATATTCGGTCCGGGTGAGGCAAAGGGCGAACTGAAGAATCGTCTTGAGAGACTCAACCTGGGCGAACACATTAGATGACGGGAGCTCGGAGACAATCAGGATCAAGCCCAGGCGATGGCGGATGGCATCGTGGGCCGGGAAGGAGCAGAGCGTGAGCCGATTCAACGTGCCCGTGAATAAGCCCCAGCCGGACATCCGGCGCTTTCTGGCCGCGATGAAGGGCCAGAAGGTTCCAGACAAGGTGCCCCTGGTGGAATACCTGATCGACAACGCGGTCATGAAGCCGATTCTATCGGAGATGATGGGGCGTACCTGGGTGGACACCTCCGACAAGACCGAGTACATGGGCGGGCAGATGGATCTTTCCAAGGAGAACCTGGCCACGATCGACGCCTGGTTGGACAACCAGATCGCCTTCTGGTACCACATGAGCTACGACTTCATCCGCGCGGAGGTGAGCCTCCCGCTGCCCGCCGTGTCCCTGCTCGCCGGCGACACGGCGCAAGGAAACCAGCAGGCCAGCCGCGCCTGGCAGGGCCTGGACACGGGACCGATCGGAAGCTGGGAGGATTTCGAGAAGTATCCCTGGCCCCAGGTCAGCGACAAAAACCTCTACATCCACCGCTACATCTGCGAGCACCTGCCGGAGGGCCTGGGCTTCATCACCTGCCACGCCGGCGGCGTCTACGAGCACGCCTCCCGCCTCTTGGGCTATGAGAACCTGTGCCTGAAGCTGTACGACGAGCCGAAGCTGGTGCAGGCCGTGGCCGACCGGCTGGGGGAGACCATCGCCGAGTACAACCGCCGGCTGCTCGAGCTGGACGGGCTTGCGGTGATCTTCCAGGGTGAGGACTTCGGCTTCAACACCCAGACCCTGCTCTCCCCCCAGGACATCCGCAAGTACTTCTTGCCCTGGCATCAGCGCTATGCCCGCATGTGCCACGACCGCGGCGTTCCCTATTACCTCCACTCCTGCGGGGCAGTGGACGAAATCATGGACGACCTCATCCAAACGGTGCGGGTGGACGGCAAGCACTCCTTCCAGGACAACGTGCTGCCGGTCCAGGAGGCCAAGAGGCGCTGGGGCGGCAGCATCTGCATCCTGGGCGGGGTGGACGTGCACAAGCTGGCCAGCTATGAGGAGCCCTTCTTGAGGAAATACGTGCGGAAGATCATTGAAGACTGCGCCCCCGGCGGCCGCTTCGCCCTGGGCGCAGGCAACTCGATTCCGAGCTACATCCCGGTGGAGAGCTACCTGATCATGCTCGACGAAGCCCGCCGCTGAGGCGGGAACCGTTCAGGACACCGCTTCCAGGTCCAGGAGCAGCACGCGGGAATTGCGCTGCCGGTTGTATTGGCGCCGCCGCTCCTCCGGCAGATCCCCCACCCCGCCTTCCCGGAAGCCGAACTGCACGAACCAGTCCGCGGTCTGGGTGGTCAGTACGTATAGCTGACGCAGGCCCAGCGCCCTGGCCCGCTCGATGAGGAAGGACACGATGCGCCGGCCCACGCCGAAGCCGGCGTAGGTCTCGTCCACCGCCACGGCGGCCACCTCGGCGCGCTGCTCAGTGGAAGGGTGCAGAGCCCCGCAGGCGTGAATCAGGCCGTCCACCTCGTACACTACGAAATCCCCCAGGCGCGCGGCGAGATCCTCCTCCCGGCGCTCCACCAGCGCCTCCTTCTCGATGAAGGGCCGCATGAGGCGCAGGGCCTCGGGGATGTCCGCCCGCTGCATGGGCCTCACGTTTTCGTGCTCGTTGGCATAGACCATGGTGCCGCAGCCCACGCTGGAGAAGATCTCCTTGAGCACCACGCCCTCGATCTCGCCGTTGACGATATGCACCCGGCTGACGCCTTCCTGGCAGGCCCGGCAGGCCAGGCGCACCAGATCCAGCATGGGATCGCCGGCGGGATTGCCTTCCAGCAGTTTCTGGGCTTCGGCCACGCTCAAATGGGTGACCAGCCCCTCCTCGGAAAGCAGGATGCCTTCGGGCAGCACGTACTGCCCGCCGATGACGCCGCGATGATCCGAGATGAAGAACAGCTTTTCCGCCGCCAGGGAGCTGCTCAGCGCCGCCGCCAGCTCGTTGGAGTTGATGTTGTACGGGGTGCCGGCGGCGTTCCAGCCGATGTTGGGGAATATCGGGATCAGCGCCTCGGCCAGCAGTTTGCGCACGATGTCAGAGTCGATCTTCTCCACGGCCCCGGTATGCTGGTAGTCCACGCCCTTGCGGACTCCGAGGCTGCGCGCCTTGACCCAGTTGCCGATCACTCCGTCCACGCCGTTGGCGGCCAGCTGCGTCATCAGCCGATTGGATACGTCGAAAGCCGCCATTTTGATGAAGGGAATGGCCTCGGGGCTGGAGATGCGCACCCCTTCGACGCGGTCCCACTTGATGCCGTAGCGGGTGAGTATCTCATCGATGCGCTGGGTAGCCCCCGGGACCAGAACGATCCGGATCCCCTGGCGGTAGAGCAGCACCAGGTCCTTGACCAGCAGCGGCAGGGACGGCTGTTCCATGATGGAGCCGTCGATCTTGATGACCAGGGTCTTGCCCTGGAAGCGGTGGATGTACTCGAACACCTCCCGGATAAGCTCGACCTGCTCCTGCAGCTTGTGACTCTCCATCCTGGCTTAGATATCGCCGGATTCCCCGTGGTTGTCAAGGCAAGCGCCGCGTATTATGGTGGCCCCATGGCGGTCAACCCCTTCTTCGTGGTCAATCCGCACTCCGCCGACGGACGGACCCTGCGCTTGTGGGGGGAGCTGCGAGAGCTGCTCGCCCGCAGGTTCGGGGAGGTGCGCTTCGAGCTGACCCGCGGCACCATGCACGCCGCCGAGCTTGCCGCCGCGGCCATCGAGGCGGGCGCGGACCTGGTGGTGGCGGTCGGCGGGGACGGAACCCTCAACGAGGTGCTCAACGGCTGCTTCCGGGCCGCCCGCCAGCCCGTGCCCGGGGCTGTCCTGGGCTACCTGCCCAGCGGCACTGGCTCGGACTTCGCCCGCACCATGGGCTTGTACGGCCTGCCGCTGGCCCTGCAGGTGGAAAAGCTGGCCTCCGGCACGGTGCGCCTGCTGGACTGCGGGCAGGTCCATTTTACCGGCGCCGGGCCTTCCGGCGCTCCCCTGGAAACCAGCCGCCTGTTCCTCAACGAGTCCAGTCTGGGTTTCTCGGCCGAAACCGTCAACAACGTGAACCGGGCCTCCAAGCGCTTCGGAGGCAAGATGTCCTTCTTCTTGGGTGTGCTGCGCACCCTGACCCGGCTGCGCAACCCGCTGCTGCAGGTGACCGTGGATGGAAAGCAGGTCTACGCGGGCCCGACCCTGCTGGTGGCGGTGGCCAATGGCAAGTACTTTGGCGGCAGCATGATGATCGCCCCCATGGCCGAGGTGCAGGACGGGCTGTTCGACGTGGTGGTGGTGAGCGCCATGACCCGCCTTACGGTGCTGAAAAAAATCGGCAAGATCTACCGCGGCGAGCACCTGGCCGAGCCGGAGGTGCATGTATATCGCGGGGCGGAGGTGCGCATCAATTCCGTGGGCGAGGAGGTCCTGCTGGAGATGGACGGGGAGCAGCCGGGGCGCCTGGCGGCGGATTTCCGCATTTCCCGGCACACGGTTCCCTTCCTGGCCTGAGCCGGGCCGAGGCTCATCCCTCTCCGAGGATCTTGATCATGTACACTTCGATATAGCGCAGGAACAGGTCCTTGCGCTTGATCCGGTCGAAAGCCTTGTTCTGGGACACCTGGGCGGCCAGGGCCTGCAGGCGCGCGGAGTCCGGCGGTTTGAGCCGGAAACCCCGGCGCAGGGAGCGCAGGTAGTCGCGGATCATGGCGTTGACGTCCTCCACCAGGTCGGTCCGCGCCTTGGGATCGTACAGGGGGTTCCATTTCTCAGCCAGCTCCCCGAGGCGCTCCGGGACGGACTTGTCCCGTCCTACGAACTGCACCTTGAGGTTCTGCACGGCATTCCGGTAGACGGCCAGCTGCCGGGCGCTGACCGGGCTGGCCACGGTGGTGCCCGTCTCTTCCTTCGGCGCGGCCGGTCCCCTGGGGGCCGCGGCGGGAGCGGGCTTTTCCTCTTCCTTCTGCCTCCGGCCCTCCCCCCTGGAGCCGGAGCCCTGGAACAGGCCCCGCAGCCAGTTCATCAGCCTCTTGAACAGTGGATTGCGCTGCCACACCGGCACCCGCAGCTTGGCGTCCTCCAGCACCTCCTTACGGTGCAGCTCCAGCACCTGGTCCAGCGGGGCGACGCGGCCCTGCGACTCGTCCAGACAGCGGCCCAGTTCCCGCTCCTGCTCCGGCTTGAGCTTGGCGTACTCCCGGGCCAGGAACAGGATGCTGTAGTTGAGCAGGGCGTGCAGGAGCGGGTCCAGGCCGCGCAGGACGGCGTCCAGGTCGCGGGCGTACTCCCGGTCGTCGTGCATGGCCGGCAGGCGCCGGCCCTCGCGTATCGCCGCGGACCAGGCGTCGATGTAATGCTCGCGTACCTGGTCCCGGCGGTCGTACAGACGCTTCAGGAAGAAGGGCACGATCAGCTCTCGGGCCAGGTAATACTCCAGCCCGCTGGCCGTCTTCAGGCGCAC
This sequence comes from Spirochaetes bacterium RBG_16_67_19, assembly GCA_001829505.1. Classification (GTDB taxonomy): domain Bacteria; phylum Spirochaetota; class Spirochaetia; order SZUA-6; family DRHE01; genus MIBK01. Next base: position 36,328 of record MIBK01000189.1, read on the forward strand.
CAGCTCGGGCAGGCCCTTCCCGCCCTCCAGGCGGGTGCGCTCCTCCAGGAACTTGAGGAACACGTCCTGGGTGGTGGAGCGGACCAGCGGCAGCCCTTTCTCGTCCTTGCTCCCGTACAGGTCCCGCAGGGTGTAGGCGTACGGGGACTTGCGGAACTGGTTTTCGAAGCGCTTGAGCACGACCGTCTTTTCGGATTCGCTCTGCACGCGTCCCCGGTAATACACGTTGTAGTAGCCGGCCAGGTAGGCCGCCTGGCAGTAGCCATTTTCCTCGGCGTTGCGGTCCGTGCGCTCCCGGTAGTCCTGGACCACCAGGTTGGCGAAATGGGCCCAGAAGCGGAAGGAGAAGTCCGAAGGCTCGGTGAGCGAAGTGAGGGCCCGCCCAGAGCGGGTGATGATGGCGTTCAGGGTGTCGCGCAGCACGTGGTCGTTGCCCCGCAGCGCCGGCAGGAGCCGGTGCATCACGTAGCCCGCGTTGTTGCGGCTGCCCAGGTACTCGCGCAGCTTGGCCAGCGAGGCCTCCAACAGCTGGCCCCGCGTCAGCTCGGCGGTGACCAGAATCGGCGGGAGGGCGTCCGGAAAGCCGAGGCGCAGGATCTCCGGACCGTCGGTCCGGGGATTGGACAGCAGGTTCACGAACTCCGTCTTCATGTCCACGTCCAGGACCAGGTCGTCCGGGATCTTCAGGTCCAGTCCCTTTTCGCTGGGGAAGGGCTCCTGCGGCTTCTGCTCCAGGGTGCCGAAAGCCTTGCGCACGATCTCCGAGAAAAAGCCAGGGAACAGGATGCCCACGATCTCCGGACCGTCGTATTCCAGCCGGCAGACGCCCCGCTCGGAGAGGGCCCGCAGGTGCATGGTGAGCTGCAGCTCGGCGCGCTGGGAGAGCTCCTCCAGCTGGGGGAAGTTGAGCAGGAAGCGGCCCAGGTTCACCTTGACGAAGCCGACGAACTCGCCGAAGTCGAAGCGGGCCTTGCGCTGCAGCATGGCGAAGTGGCGCAGCATGTGCAGCACCGCCTGCGGCAGGGCGCTCAGATCCCCGTGCTCCGGGCTTTCTTCGACGGGCTCCAGGATGTCGCTCATCCTCCGCCCACAGTAGCACCAAAGCCCCGGGCTGTCCAATGCGGCGCACCGCTGCGCTGGCAGCGAGGGCAGGTCCAGGTGCCCCGGCCGGCTACGATGCTCCGCACGATGGCCGTGCCGCAGCGCGGGCAGGCCTCCCCTTCCCGGCCATAGGCCTGCAGCACGAACTGGTACCCGCCGCGCCTGCCGCCCGGGTCCACGTAGTCCGAGATCGAGGTCCCGCGGCGGCGCAGTGCCGCGCGCAGCACTGCCCGGATGGTGAGCGCCAGGGACTGCACTCGACGCAGGCTCAGGGAATCGCTGCGGCAAAGCGGGGACAGGCGCTCGCGGAACAGCACCTCGTCCGTGTAGATGTTGCCCAGCCCGGCCAGCAGGCGTTGGTCCAGGAGCGCGGCCTTCAGGCAGCGTCTGGTGCGCCGCAGGCTGTCGTACAGGCGTTCGGCGCGGAGGTTCAGGGCGTCGGGGCCCAGGCGGCGGTCCCGGATGAAATCCGCCCGGCTCCCGGAGAGCAGCTCCAGGCGGCCGAACTTGCGCACGTCGCGGTAAACCAGCTTGCGGTCCGCTCCGGACAGAAGGATTTCCAGGTGACAGTGCCCGTCCGGGGGCTGCCGGCGCGGCAGGAGCAGCATCTGGCCCGTCATGCGCAGGTGCAGCGCCACTTCCCGCTCCCCGCTCAATGAGAGGAACAGGTATTTGCCGTGCCGCCCGATGTCGATGAAGGTTCGCCCCCGCAGCGCCCGCTGGAAGGCCTCGATGCCGGTGCTCACCACCCTGGGATAGCGGCAGACCACTCCGCCCACACGCAGTCCGGGCAGGTAACGGCGCAGCTCCCGGGCCACGGTCTCCACCTCGGGCAGCTCAGGCATGCTTCCTCAGGAATTCCAGGATGCAAGCGGCGGACGGGGGGCAGCCGTCCAGGTGGCGGAGGAAACCCCGCGCGCAGGTGCCGATCCCGTAGCCGTCGCCGGACACGCCTTGGAAACCCTGCCCCACGTGCAGCGGCCCCGGCGCGCGGTCCAGGGCGGCCTCCTCTTCCAGGCGGCGCATGGCGTGCAGCAGGCCTCCATAGCAGGCCGAGCAGGCTGCGCGGGCTTCCACCCGGGCGGCCAGGCGGGCCAGGGAAGAGGGCGCGGAGCCCATCCCCGCCGGCGGCCGTCCGATTTCGCGCAGGTCCAAGGCCGCCAGGTCCATGCTGCCCACGCCCAGGGAAGCGGCCAGGCGTAAGTGCTCGATTTGCGCGGGGGCGAAGCCCATGAGGCTCGCCCCGTAGCTGTCCACCAGGACCGGGTCGCCGCCCAGCAGCAGGCGGTCCAGGCGCACCGGGGTTCCGCCCTCCTCGAAGTCCAGGTCTCCGCACAGGGCGTCCACCAGGGTCAGGTGCGTCGGCAGCACCGAAGCCAGAAGGGCGATGGGCCGGTGCAGGCCGAGGGCGTGGAAGCGCCGCTTCTCCTGGTCCGGGATGCAGCCTTTCAGGTTCTTCAGCGCGCAGGTCAACGGGTCTGGCAATGACCCTTGAGCACCGGGAGATTGAGGAAGAAATCCGTTTCCAGCGCCCGGCGGCAGACTTTCAGCTCCAGATCCCCCGCGGTCACCAGGCGCCAGGAATCCTGCTTCAAGTCCACCAGCTTCACCCCGTAGCGGCGCGCCAACTCCAGGTATCCGCAGGCCCGGAAGGCGCGCTCCGTGGGGCAGCCGGTCCAGGAACCTTCGGCCACGGTGATGTCCGCCACGCCGCAATCCTGCAGGAACTCTATCGCCCCGGCCACCATCTGCGGCGTGGTGGTCGCACCGGTGGAAGCGGGATGGTCCGTCACCAGGTTGGGCTTCAGCAGCACCTTCGCCCCCGGCGCCGGC
>MIBK01000189.1:39333-43884 GCA_001829505.1 Spirochaetes bacterium RBG_16_67_19
AGCCGGGAGTCCTTCACGCCACCGCCGCGGCGGCGGCCTCCTCCACGATCCGGCAGGCCTTCTGCAGCCGCTCGGGGGGGACGTCATGATGGGTGACGAAGCGGATCCAGCCGTCGAAGGGCGGATAGCTCCACACTCCACGGCGCGCCAGCTCCTCCACCAGACGGGCCTCACGGCCGGCGTGCTCCCCGCGAAAGCGGACGAACAGCATGTTGATGCGCACCGGGTAAGGGGCAACCTCGAACAGCCCCGTTTTCGCGAAGGCCTCGCCCAGCAGCCTCGCTTTTTCGTGGTCCTCCGCCAGCCGCAGGGTCATCTGCCGGAGGGCCACCAGGCCGGCCGCGGCCAACACCCCGGCCTGCCGCATTCCGCCGCCCATGATCTTGCGCCTGCGCCGTGCCAGCGCGATGAAAGCGCGCCTGCCGGTGAGCAGGGAGCCCACCGGCGCGCAGAGGCCTTTGGAAAGACAGAACATCACCGAGTCCGCCGGGGCGGCCAGGGCGGAGGCCTCCAGTCCCAGGCTGGTCGCGGCGTTGAAGATGCGCGCTCCGTCCACGTGCACGGGCACACCGCAGGCGCGCGCGCCCCCGCCGATCTTCTCCATTTCCTCCAGGCTCATCACCATTCCGTTGGAAAGGGCGTTCTCCAGGGCCACCAGGCTGGTCGGCGGGACGTGGATGTCGTCACTGTAGCGGATGCGCGCGCGGATCTCCTCCCAGCGGGGCAGGCCGTCCGCGGGATTGAACACCCGCAGCTGCACTCCGGCGATGATCGCCGAGGCCCCCGCCTCGTGCTGGACGATGTGGCTGTCGTCGCTCAGGACCACCTCGCTGCCCCGCGGGCAATGCGTGAACAGGGCCAGCTGGTTGCCGAAAGTGCCGGAGGGCACCAGCAGCGCGGCCTCCTTGCCCAGCCGCTCGGCGGCCTCCGCTTCCAGGGTGTTGACGGTCGGGTCTTCGCCCAGTACGTCGTCGCCCACCTCGGCCTCGCTCATGGCCCGGCGCATGGCCTGGGTCGGTCGGGTGACGGTGTCCGATCGAAGGTCGATGGGCAGCACGGCGCTCATTCGCGGTCTCCTTCCGGTTCTCCCAGCTCCAGCAGGTCCTGCTCCGGGCCGCGGACCTTGACCAGGCGCTCCCGCTCACCCTCGGAAGCGGTGATGCGGCCTTCCAGCTCGCGCACCTCCTGTCCCCGGGCCCGGATTTCGCGGGTCACCTTTTCGATCTTCTCCCGCATGGCCCGCACCTGCGCGTCCAGGGCGTCGATCTGGATGGCGGCCTCCAGGCGCTTGATCTGCTTGCGGTGCTGCTCGCCCGCTTTCTCGGCCTGGGCGGCCCGCCGCAGGCGGTTCTTCACTTCCGGGTCCGTGGCGAAGCTGCGCACCGGCTTGGCCCGGAACAGCTCGCCCAACCTCCGGCAGGCCTGCTCCAGCTCCTCCTCCGCCCGCTCGAGGCCGCGCTCCAGTTCACGGACCCGCCTCTGGTGGGATTTATCGGCGCCCAACTCCTTGAGCTCGCCGCGCAGCCCGGACTGCTCGCCGCGCAGGGCTTCCGCCTCCCGGCCCAGCTCCTCCTGCCGGGCCCGGTTCTCACGGTAGGGGGCGAGCTTGCGCTTCAGGGTTGGGTCGCTTTCGGCCAGCGCGGACTCGCACACCCCCCGCCCCGCCTCGGCATAGGCCCTGGCCACGGCTTTGCGCTTGAAGCCCACCGCGCTGCGCAGGAAGAAGCCGCGGCCCGCCTCGCCGATCATGCGCAGGATGTTGCCCGAGCGCATGGAGCCGCGGCTGCGCTCCTGGTCCTCGCTCAGGCCTACCAGCTCCTGCTCCTGGCGGCCCACCTTCACGAACAGCTCGGCCAGTTCCTCCAGCGGCAGGGACTGGCTGCGGAAGGCTTCGTAGCTGAAGCGCCCGATCTCCTCGCAGATGGCTTCGTTCTCGCGCTCCAGCTCGGCGAAGCGCTCCCCCACCGCCCGCAGGCGGGTCTCCAGACCGGTGATCTTTTCCACGCATTGCATGATGCGCCGGACCTGCCGGCGGCCGGCGGGAAGCTGGGCGCGCAGCTCCAGCACGCCGCGGCGCAGCTCCAGGAACTCCGCGTCGCTGAAGGACTTCTCGTCCTGGGCGGCCAGGTAGTCGCCCAGCCTCTCCAGCTGAGCGGCCGCCTCCACGGAGTTCTCGGCAATGCGGCGGTTCAGCTCGGTGATGACGCGTTTGCGCGGATCCATGGTCCTGTCCGGCTATCCCTCGATGCCCAGGCGCCGGTCGATCAGGGCCTTGGTGGCCGAGAGCACTTCCCCGTTCTCCACCCAGAGCAGCTTGAGGAACAGCTCGTAGGACTGGCCCTTCGGGTACAGGCGTCCCAGCACAAGGACCCGGGCGCCGAGCAGCTGGCCCACTTTCGCGGCCTGTCCTTCCTCGGCCAGCCCGGACAGCTCCAGCTCCAGCTCCGAAAGGACCGCCTGCAGGTCACGCCGCTCCAGAACGCGGAAGGTCCGGCGGCTGGCCTCGCCGCGGCCGAAGCTCAGGACCAGGGCTTCCGTGAAGTACTCCGCCGGCAGGGCCAGCTGCCCGGTGGCGGGCGATAGTGGCAACACCGCAGCCGGGGTGTCGGGGGGGATATTGAAGGTCGAATAGTCGATGAGCTGGGAAACCGCCATGCCGAACAGCTTCTCCAGGGTCTCGCCCTTCTGCTCCTGCTCCACGCGGTTGGCCTGGAAGTATTCCTCCTCCGTTTCGACAGGCTGATCGGAGAGGAAGGCCAGCTCCTCCTTGGCGAAGCGGATGATGATGGCCTCCAGCTTGTCGGTCTGGAAGTTGGCCCCCGTGTGGTGGCTCACGCTGCCCGGAGCGCCCCCCTCGCTTTCCCCCTCCTCGCCGTAGGTCAGGAAGATGTACTTGGCCGCGGTGTATTGCGCCACCTGGCGCAGCACGTATTCCCCGGCCAGGTCCAGCCCGCCGGTGCCGACGCCGAAGATCTTGATGCCCTTCGCCCGGGCGTCGCGGGCCGCATTGGCGTAGGTGTAGGACTGGCCGTAGTCCAGATGGGGGGCCGCGTCCGTGATCACGAAGGCCAGGCGCACGCCCCCTCGGTTCCAGGACAGGCGCATCGCCGCCTCCAGCGCCGCCTGCAGGTCCTCCGGGTCATCCCCGCCGCCGAAGGCCTCCAGGCGGTTCAGGCTGGCCTGGAAGCTGTCCAGGTCAGCCGTGAACGGCACCGTCTGGGTCACGTACTCGTCCCCCCGATCCCGGTACAGCACCAGCCCGAAACGGACGGCGGGACGCGAGGAGAGTGAGGAGAGATTCAGGTTGATCAACTCGATGGTCATCCGCAGCCTCTGGATCTCCTCGCCCATGCTGCCGGTGGTGTCCAGGATGAACAGTATGTCCAGCGGCACTGACTGGGCCGCGGGGCGGGAAAGGGCGAAATCCAGCGCGACCTCGCGCCGGCCGTCCCGCTCGAACCAGACCTCGCGGGCGGCCTGGCCGAAGCTGATCCGGGCGCGGTAGCGGTGCTCCTCGCCGTGCTCGGCGGGGAAGAACAGGAAGGAACCGTCCGGGTAGGTCAGACCGCGGGCCAGCTCCCCGCCCGCGCCGCCGAACACCCGCACCTCGGCGTTGCCCAGGGGTTTGCCCCGCTGGTCGCGGGCCCGCAGGAGGATTCGCTCCTCCACGGCAATGGGCACGTGCTGCACCTGGGCGGCGTATTCCCGCAGGAACTGCAGGTAGTAGTTGAACTGCCGGTTGTCGTCGGCGTAGCCCGCCTTGAGGCCCGAAGTATCGGCGCGCGAGCGCGCGACGCGAGGGGAGCTCTCGGCTGGAGGCGCGGCCTTCTCGACGACCACCCAATCCGGGCGTTCCGGCTCCTCCGCAGCGCTGCGCAGCCCCCCTTCGTCGTAGCCGCCGACTGCGCCGTATTCCCCCCCGTTACCCACCTCCCCGTCGCCCAGGTCCGCCGGGGCGAGAGCCGCGGAGGGCTCTGTCACCGGGGCTTCAATCTTGGCTTCACTCTTGGAGGTCTCCCCGCCGCCAGGGCCTTCGGCCGGAACGCGGGCCGCGGGGGTGCCGGCGCAGGAAAGCAACCCGAGCAACAACAGCAGCCCGAGCAGATACGAAACCCCCCTCATCATCGGCGCCTCCTTGACTTCTCAATCATAGCGGAAAGACCGAAACTGATCCACGGCTTCAGCGGAACATATTCTGCTGGATGTCGTTGCGCCAGATCTCGTAGGAGACTTCCCCGGAATCCAGTTCCAGAATGACGTCGACCAACCCGATCGCCTGGCGCAGCTCCCGGTCCTCGTCCAGGCCGGAGGCCAGGGTGAGCCCGCTTTCTTTGCCGGCGTAGCGAACGACGGCCTGCAGCTCCAGTCCGTCCACCTTCCGCCTGGCTTCCAGGTCGAACAGCACCTCGACGCGCCTGCCGGAGCGGTCCACGAAGGAGGCGTCGTGCCGGCGTTTCACCACCGCGGGCTGGGACAGCTCCGCCCTGCGGATTTCCTCCCGCAGCAGCTGCTGCAGCCGGTAGATGAGGTCGTTGAAATGCCGGGCGTTGG
>MIBK01000189.1:43984-44822 GCA_001829505.1 Spirochaetes bacterium RBG_16_67_19
GCACTCGGTGGCGGCCCGGCAGTACCCCTTCCATTACGAACGGTACCCGTTCGTTGCCGGTGCTGTAGCCCGCGAACTCCTCGTCCAGGAAGATCTCCGCGTCGATCAGCGGCGAGTGCAGGGAGATCTTGCCCGGCTTCTCGTCCTGCAGCGAGAGGATCGAGCGCTCCTTCTGCTCGGACTGCAGCGCGACCTGGCGGCCCGTGAGCCGCTGCAGCACTCTCTCCGCCAGGGCGTGCAGCAGGTTCTCGCTGGAGCCCCGTTCCACGAAGCTCAGGGCGCGCCCTCCGGCCACCTCCACCAGGCGCACCGTCACCTGCACTTCTCCGCCCAGGGCCGTGTATTCCGTGCGCACCAGATAGTCGGCTCCCAGCAGCTTGCCGACTCTCGTGGCTGCCTGCGGGTCGGCGGCCACCGCGCTCAACTGCAGCTCCTGCTCGCGCAGGACGGCGTCCAGATCCGTGCGGGTGACGATTTCCACCCCGGCTTGGGAGGACAGGTCGAACAGCAGCACCCCCCGGATGATCCCTTCCAGATAGTCGAAGCGCGGGTCCGCGGACTGGTTTTCGACGGACAGCAGCGCCAGGCGCACGGGGGCGGCGGCGGTCAAGACGGCGGGGCACAGAAACAGGCCGCAGAGGGCCAGACAGCACAGGGCCGGCAGCGAACGGCGGGTTGTTTTCACATTGTTCCTCTTTCCTGATTATACCTCAGGAGTCCGGCCGCGCAACGCCAGTTCCCGGTGCCGCCTCCCTGCCTCGGCGTACTTCAGGGCTACCTCCAGGTGCCGGGCCAGGGTCTGTTCCGGAAGCTTCCTCACCAGGCGGGCCGGGACCCC
>MIBK01000190.1:0-1850 GCA_001829505.1 Spirochaetes bacterium RBG_16_67_19
CCGGCAAATCGACGCTCATGAAGGTTCTCATCGGCATCAACCCGAAAGATTCCGGCGAAATCCGGCAAATCGACGCTCATGAAGGTTCTCATCGGCATCAACCCGAAAGATTCCGGCGAAATCCATTATCTCGGCCACCAGTTCAATCCGCGCAACCCCAAGCATGCGCTGGAGATGGGGATCGGGATCATCCACCAGGAATTGAACATGATGGACCACCTGACGGTGGCCCAGAATATCTTCATTGGCCGGGAATCCACCCGGGCGGGCGGCATTCTTTTGGACAAGCGCGAGCAGAACCTCCAGACCGAAGTTCTGTTCAAGCGGCTGAAGATGAACATCGACCCCACCGAATCCCTGGGGCGGTTGACCGTCGGCAAACAGCAGATGGTGGAGATCGCCAAGGCGGTGTCGCACAGCCTGCGGATCCTGATCCTGGATGAGCCCACCGCCGCGCTGACGGATACCGAGATCGAAGAGCTGTTCACGATCATGCGCGACCTGGCCGCAAAGGGCGTGGGAATGGTCCACATCTCCCACCGCCTGGACGAGATCCACCGGATCGCCCACCGGGTCACGGTCCTGCGCGACGGGGAGCGCGTCGACACGAAGCCCACCGCGGAGGTAACCAGGCAGCAGATCATCAATATGATGGTCGGCCGCGTCATCTACGAACAGCCGAAGACCCGTTCCAGCGTCGCTCCCGACGCGCCGATCGTCCTGCGGGTCGACAGGCTGAACGCCGGGAGGCTGGTGCGGGACGTCAGCTTCGCCCTGCGCGAGGGGGAGACCCTCGGCATCGCCGGGCTGATGGGCTCCGGCCGGACCGAGACGGCCCGGGCGATTTTCGGCGCGGACGAGCTCCAAAGCGGCATGATCGAGATCCGTGGACGCCGCGTTTCCATCCGCTCGCCGGGGGACGCCGTGGCCAACGGCATCGGGTACCTGTCGGAAGACCGCAAGCGCTTCGGCCTGGCGGTCAACCTGAGCGTGCGGGACAACCTGGCCATGGCCACTTACGACCGTTTCCAGCGCGGCCTGTTCATCCAGGCCAGCAAAGTCCGGCAAGTCACGGAGGACTACGTCCGGAAGCTGAACATCCGCACCCCCTCCCTGGAACAACTGCTGCTCAACCTCTCCGGAGGCAACCAGCAGAAGGTCGTGATCGCCAAGTGGCTGATCCGCCGCTGTGGCATCCTGATTTTCGACGAGCCGACCCGGGGAATCGACGTGGGGGCCAAAAGCGAAATTTACACCTTGATGAACGAGCTGACCCGGGAGGGGAAGTCGATCATCATGATCTCATCGGAGCTTCCCGAGATCCTGCGGATGAGCGATCGTATCATCGTGATGTCCGAGGGCAGGCTCACCGGGGAGCTCCCCATTGAGAAGGCCAGCCAGGAAGCAATCATGGGCTATGCCACCATAGGACGCCAGGAAGTTCTCAGCAGGAGCTGACACGCATGCCGAACAATACCAACGAAATCAGTCGAATGCAGCGCTTCCGGGAGCGAGGGCAGAAGTGGGTGCTGGCCCCCGCGGCCCTGGTCATACTCTACGTTTTGTTCGGCATCTTCGGGCGCAACTACTTCTCCTACCCCACCCTGGTGAACATCATCAATGCCGCCTATTACATAGGATTCATCTCCATGGGCGTCACCTTCGTCATCATCAGCGGCGGGATCGACCTCTCCATCGGGACGGTCATGATGGCCTCAGCCATCATCGGCGGCACCGCGCTGAAAAGGGGATTGCCCATGATCCCCGCCCTTCTGCTGGTCATCGCCGCGGGTCTCGCTTTCGGATTCTTCAACGGCCTCATGGTCTCCCGGCTGAAGATGCCGCCGTTT
>MIBK01000190.1:1858-2989 GCA_001829505.1 Spirochaetes bacterium RBG_16_67_19
TCTCGGGACCATGATGATCTCCATGGGCATCGGCTCCATCGTGGCCAACGTGCAGAGCGCCACTTTCCCCATCCGGGGCATGCAGGGAGGATGGTTCAAGGATATCTTCCTGTACCTCAGCGCCGACGGACGAGCGATCCCCACGGGTGCCTTGCTGCTGGCCGCCGTCGCCGTGATCTGCCACATCCTGCTCACCAACACGAAACTGGGCCGCTACACGTATGCCATCGGCAGCAATATGGAAGCCGCCCGCCTTTCCGGCGTCGACGTGAAGAAGTGGCAGATGCTGGTCTATGTGATTGCCGGCGCCACCGCGGGCATTGGCGGGATCTCTTACGCCGCGATCTATACCACGGTTCTCCCCGCCCAGGGGCAGGGGTTCGAGCTGTACGCGATCGCCGCCGCGGTCATCGGGGGTACGTCGCTTTCAGGCGGTGTGGGGACCATCTGGGGAACCATCATCGGCGTGTTCATCATGTCGGTGCTGAGCACCGGCCTGCCGTCCTTGAATCTCGAAGCCCACTACCAGACCTTCTTCACCGGTGTCATCGTCATCGGCGCGGTGCTTCTGGACATGTACCGCACGCGGAAGGCGGCGGAAGTGCGGATCGAAACGCCCGCGGACCTCTACAGGGCCTCGATGCTGCAGAAGATCGCAGCCCTGAAGCAGGAAGCCGCATCGGGCAGGACGGCTGGCGAAGCCCAAAAAGCCGCGGCTGCCAGGGAGCAGATCCGCGCCGCCCGCGGCGAGCTGGGAACCACCTTCGCCCGGATGAAGGCGGAAGAGAAAGCTGAAGCGGCCCGCATCCGAGCGGAAGAGAAGGCGGCCGATCGCGATTTTGCGGAGATGCTCAGGCGCAGGGAAACGGAGCGGCAATCTTAGGCTAAGGGCCCGGAATGTATGTTTCGGGTAAATAATACAGGAGGTTCAAATGAGAACGTTGCGACGAATCGTAGTTCTGCTCATGGCGGCGGGGCTGCTTCTCGCTGTGGTGGGCTGCAAGCCGAAGAAGATGTACATCCCCGTCATTTCCAAGGGGTTCCAGCACCAGTTCTGGCAGACGGTCAAGCTGGGCTCTGAGGATGCGGCGAAGCAGTACGACGTGGAGATCACCTTCGAGGGGCCGCCCT
>MIBK01000190.1:3055-3347 GCA_001829505.1 Spirochaetes bacterium RBG_16_67_19
CCAACTCCGTCATGGATCAGCTGAACGAGGCGATCCGGCGGAAGATCCCCATCATCGGCTTCGACTCCGGGGTGCCAAACGCACCGGACGGCTCCATCTACGCGACCGCGGCCACGGACAGCTATGCGGCGGCGGGACTGGCGGCTGAAAAGATGTTCCCCGCCATCAAGGACAAGGTCATGGCGGCCACCAATGCCCGGCCGGTCACGATCGTCGACTTCAACCAGGACGCGACGAGCATGTCGGTGACCTCCCGCGGAAAAGGCTTCCGGGACAAGATGATCCAGCTCAT
>MIBK01000190.1:3496-3744 GCA_001829505.1 Spirochaetes bacterium RBG_16_67_19
CGGCCATCTTGAACCGCGTCAAGTCGGACAACATCCTCGGCATATTCTGTTCGAACGAGGGGACGGCACGCGCGGTTCTTACCGCCACCAACGACGGCAGCGCGCTGGCCACCCAGTATGCCGGCCTGGTAGTGATCGGGTTCGATGCCGGCAAGGCCCAGAAGGCCGCCGTGAAGAACAAGTACTTCTTCGGCGCGATCACGCAGGACCCGTACCAGATCGGGTTCAAGGCGGTCGAACTGGCCTAC
>MIBK01000190.1:3913-4046 GCA_001829505.1 Spirochaetes bacterium RBG_16_67_19
AGGTAGTGCGATATGCTTTAATTGGAGGGCAAGACATGAAAAAGGCGCGCTCTGGGACCATTTTGCTGCTCGGGTTGGCCTGCCTTCTTCTGATCGCCTGTCAAACAGGCGGCACTCCAAAACAAGCAGACGG
>MIBK01000190.1:4126-9588 GCA_001829505.1 Spirochaetes bacterium RBG_16_67_19
GCAAGACCGCAGAAAAGAAGCGGGCAGCCAGCGCGGCAAAACAAAAAGACCTCAAGGCGAAAACAGTGGATCGGCCGCGAAAGGCTCTCAGGGCGATTATCGGGCGGCCAATCACGACCCTGAGGGCGGTCCTATATGCCACCCTGGGGCTCATTCTCGTTGTTGTGCTTGGGGCAGTTGCCGCGGAGCGCATCGGGCGACGTCGCAAACTGGCGTAGCCGCGCAGGGCACCTTCCGGATAAAATACCTCATCTTGACCCATAAAGATGCAGCAAACACGGCAATCCGCAATATTGCCATCATCGCCCACGTCGACCACGGCAAGACCACGCTGGTCGACGCCATGTTCAAGCAATCCGGCGTATTCCGCAAGGGACAGGAGACCCAGGAACGTCTCATGGACAGCATGGATCTGGAACGCGAGCGCGGGATCACCATTGCCGCGAAAAACTGCTCGGTTGTCTGGAACGGAGTCAAAATCAACATTCTGGACACCCCGGGCCACGCGGATTTCGGCGGTGAGGTGGAGCGTGCCCTTTCGATGGTGGACGGCGCGGTCCTGCTGGTCGATGCGTCGGAAGGCCCCCTGCCGCAGACCCGTTTCGTGCTCGGCAAGGCCCTCGCCAGCCGCCTGTCCATCATCGTGGTCATCAACAAGATCGATCGTCCGGATGCGCGGCCTGCCGAGGTGCTCAACCAGATCTTCGACCTGTTCATCGATCTGGGGGTAAGCGAGGAACAGCTCGAGTTTCCTCTGCTGTACGCCATCGGCAAGCAGGGCATCGCCCAGGAAACCCTCGACGGGACCAGCGACAACCTGCATCCGCTTCTGGATGCGATTGTCCGCGAGATTGCCCCGCCCAGGTATACGACGGCCGAGCCCTTTCAGATGCTGGTTTCGGACCTCTCCTATTCCGACTATTTCGGCCGCCAGGCGATCGGCAAGGTGATCAACGGCAGGACCCAGTCCAAGGACGGCCTGGTCTGCATCGGCGAAGGCGATGTTCGCGAGGCCCTGAATGTCACCAAGCTGCACACCTACGTGGGACCCAAGCTGGTGGAGGCTGACAGCGCGGAGCCGGGCGATATCGTTGTGCTCTCCGGCATCGAGAACGTGCACATCGGCGATACCATCTGCAATCGGGAGTTTCCGAAGGCATTGAAGCGGATCGTCATCGATGAGCCCACGGTTTCCATGCGCTTTTTCGTGAACACCTCCCCTCTTTCCGGTCGGGAAGGAAAGAATGTCACTTCGGGGAGGCTATTTGAGCGCCTTCGCAAGGAAACTCTGAAAAACGTCTCCATCCAGCTCGAAGAGATCAAGGGCGAAGGCGGATGCATCGTCCGTGGCAGAGGTGAGTTTCAACTGGTCATACTGATCGAGATGCTGCGGCGTGAGGATTTCGAAGTCTGTGTGAGCCGGCCGGAAGTGATCCTGAAACATAAGGACGGAAAGACGCTCGAGCCCATCGAGCACCTGTTTATCGACTGCAACGCGGCCTTTGTGGGCGTGGTCACGGAAAAACTGTCGGCGCGTAAAGGCCGCCTGCTCGCCCACACGATCCATGAGGGCGCCCGGGCCCACCTGGAGTTCTCGGTGCCATCGCGCGCCCTGATCGGCTACCGCGACCTTTTCCTTACCGACACCAAGGGGACCGGCATCATGAACTCGTATCTCTCCGGCTACGAAGAATACCGCGGCGACTTCATTGACCGCTTTACCGGTTCCATGGTATCCGACCGCAGCGGCAGGGCCGTCACTTATGGCCTTTATCACCTGGAACCGCGGGGAAGCCTTTTTGTGGTTCCTGGGGACCAGGTCTACGAAGGAATGATCGTCGGCGAGCACAACCTGGATTCCGAGCTGAACGTGAATCCGTGCAAGGAAAAGAAGCTGTCCAACATGCGCTCGGTGTCCAAGGATGAAGCCCTGACGCTTACTCCGATCCAGCCCCTGACCCTCGAACGGGCAATACAGTATCTGCAGGACGATGAGATGGTCGAGGTCACCCCGAAGTCCATCCGGCTGCGCAAGACCATTCTGCTCGCCCAGTACCGCAAGCTCCGCCGACGGGAGCAAACCTCAAGCTGACGATCCCGGCGCGGGCTTGCCCATGCGCACCAGGATGCGGTGCTTCACCAGGCCGCGCTCCAGCGGGACCAGCCCATCCGGAAGACGCTGCGCATCCATCTCCACCCACGACACGCCCCGCTCGCAGCGGTCGGGATTGTCGACCTGGATGTCATATATCGCCTCACCGTGACGATATCGCAGGCGGAAGCCCTCCCACCAGCCGGGTATGACCGGATCCAGCCGCAGGCTGTCCCCCCTCACTTTCAATCCCAGCACTTCTTCCACCCAGGCGCGGTACATCCAGGCCGCAGAGCCTGTGTACCAGGACCAACCGCCCTGACCGATACGCCCCGGCAGGCGGTATACATCGGCCGCGACTACGTAGGGCTCGATCCCGTAGCGCCAGACGCCTTGCGAATCTCGCGCCTGCTCGATGGGATTGAGCAGGCGCAGGACCTTTGCCGCGCGCTCCCCATCCCCCTGGCGCGCCAGGGCCATCGCCAACCACAGGGCGGCGTGGGTGTATTGGCCTCCATTCTCCCGCACCCCCGGCGGATATCCCTTGATGTATCCCGGTGATGGCTCAATCTTGTCGATGGGCGGAGCGAAGAGCAGCACCAGGCCCTCGTCTTCGCGGACCAGGTGCCGAAAGGCTGAGTCCAGGGCTTCCTTCGCGCGACCTGCCTCGGCCGCACCGCTCAGGCACGCCCAGGACTGCGGCAGGGAATCGATTTTCACCTCCTGGCCTGCGGAAGCGCCGAGGAGGCTTCCATCATCAAAGAAGGCCCGCAGATACCACTGCCCGTCCCACGCGGACTCCTCGATGCGCTGGATCAGCGATTTCCTTTGCCGTTCATAGGTCCGACTCCACTCCGGCAGCGCCTGCAGGTCGGACAGCTCCATCATGCGCTGAAGCACGTCCACGAGAAACCAAGCCAGCCAGACACTCTCTCCCTTGCCGGCGACGCCCACGCGGTTCATCCCGTCGTTCCAGTCCCCTGTCCCCATCAGCGGCAGCCCGTGAGGACCCGCGGTCAGGCCCCTGCTGAGCGCTCGCCGGCAATGCTCGTAGAGGGTAGCGCGCTCGGCGGCGGTTTCCGGGGTGGAGAAGATCTCCTGCTGATCGGCCTGAAGCGGCGCGGAGCTCAGGAAGCCAACCTCCGCATCCAGGATGCTCTTATCCGAGGTTATTCGCACGTATTGCGACACCACGTAGGGCAGCCAGAGCAGGTCATCGGAAATTCGGGACCGGATCCCGGCACCCACGGGCGGATGCCACCAGTGTTGGACATCGCCTTCGCTGAACTGGCGGCTGGCGGCCAGCAGGATGTGTTCTCGCGCCAGCTCGGGGCGCGAATAGAGCAGAGCCAGCACATCCTGCAGCTGATCCCGGAAGCCAAAGGCGCCGCCGGACTGGTAAAAGGCGGACCGGGCCCACAGCCGACAGCTCAGGCTCTGATATAGAAGCCAGCGGTTGATCAGGAAGTCCGCTGCCAGCTCTGGGGTATGCACTTCCACCGCGCCCAACAGCTCATCCCACCACGACTTGCTCCCCTCCAGCGCGCTCTCCACCGCCGTCGCGCTCCGGTAAGCGAGAATCAGCGCCTGCGCTTCCTCGAGGGAAGCTGCCTGGCCCAGGAGGCAGATGACCTCGGCATTTTCACCGGGAGATATTTCCACTATGGTCTGCAGCGCCGCGCACGGGTCCAATCCAGCCCCGGTCCGGCCTGACAGCCCGATGCGCTCCATGGCGGCGGGATACTCAAGGCAGCGGTTGCGCCCGATAAAGACCGTGCGGTCGCCGCTGAAAGCCACCGCCGGCGGACTGATGGCCGCGAAGGCTACCCGTCCTCCGTACTCCGGGTGGTAGGGATTCCGGGCGATCATGGCTCGAGCTTCGTCATCCCAGGCGGTTATTACGTGCCCTTGCGAGGATTCGCGGTTCTCGCCCAGCGTCCATCCCGCGTAGTAGGTGATCGAGAGCGTCCGCGGCCTGGAGGTGTCATTCTTCAATCGCAGCCGCTGCACTTTGACCGGCTCCCCTCCTCCTTCGTCCAGGGGCACAAAGACCGTCAGCTCCTGCTCGATGCCATGACTGTTGTGCTCAAATACCGTGTACCCCGCCCCATGTCGCGCCCGATAGGCGGTCTGCTCGCGGATCGGGGAAGCAGTTGTCGTCCAGACCACGCCGGTCTCTTCGTCCCTTATGAAGATCGCCTCGGACGGGGGATCCAAGACGGGATCATTCGACCACTCGGTCAGGCGGTTCCGCTGGCTGTTTCCGTACCAGGTGAATCCCGACCCCGTTTCGCTGACGATGGTCCCGAAGACCGGATTGGCAAGGACATTCACCCAGGGGGCCGGCGTATTGGCGTCGGGGCCCAGATAGATGGCGTACTCCCGCCCATCGGCGGTGAAACCGCCAAGGCTGTTGAAATAAGGCAGCTCCAGGAACGGAAGGGAGGCCGAAGGGTCCCTGGGTGAGCGCTTGCTAGCCAGGAATTCCGGTCGCTCGGGGATCTCCGCCGAGACGCCGAGCTGTTGCGGCAGTGTGCCGCGTGCCGACACCAGCACGACGCTTGCCGCCCCCATGAGGAGGTTCAGATCCTCCTCCGGAATCTGAGCTGTTCCCAGCAGGTAGATCCCCCCTTGCGAACGAATCAGTCTCTCGAGCTGTTCCCTCAGCGGCTGCTCGTAGCCAGCCGCTTCTTCGTCCAGGATCACCAGGTCCGCTCTCAAGCCGTGCAGGCGCCAATAGGTATGCGCCAGGATCATCTGGCGGACCAGGCCTAGATCCCTCGCCTCGCCGATGCTGACCAGAGCGATTGGAAAGTCCCCGGATATGCCATAAGGCCACAATCCGGACTGTCCCTTGCTGTTTTCTTCGATCCGTTCCGTGGGCGGTCGCAAGAGCGGGTTGGGGAAGAGCAGGTGGCCGGCTATTTCCTGGAAACGGCGAGCCTCATCCGGCTGGATGCGAAGCTGGCGCAGCTGCAGTTGAGCCGAAGCCCAGGCCAATTCCATGGCCCGCTCGACCGCATACGGATCTGCGTAGGCCTCCATCAGCCCCAGCACCTTCTGCCTTGTTTCCCCGGCGGCGAGGATGAGGGAAACCCGGGCGCGCTCCCCCGGGCCCAGCCGGAGATCCTGACGGAGACTGAAAACAGGGTCCAGGACGAAACCTTGGGCTCCGGTCGGTTCGCGGAAAGCACCCAGCGGCCATCTGAGATTCCGCCCTCGGCCGATGAAAAGCCGCCGGTCGGTCTCGAAGCGCAGGGTGGCCTCCTGCGGATCGTCGCTGGTAATACGGTGAGCCACAAAAACCGGCGCTTCGCTGTCACTGCGCAGCCGGCGATAGGCAAGCAGCGCCTGCTGCTTCGGCACCGCT
>MIBK01000190.1:9594-10332 GCA_001829505.1 Spirochaetes bacterium RBG_16_67_19
TGAATGAAAAGCTTGTTGAAAGCCGGATGCTGGAGGTCCGCCCTGTGCGGCGCCAGCGAGAGCTCGATGTAGCTGCTGAGACTCAGCCGGCGGGTCCGCACGGACCGGTTGATGAGCGTGATCCGGCGGATTTCCACATCGTCCTCCGGCGAGACGACGACCTCCGTCTCAACGTCGATGCCATTGTCGGTGCGCCGGAACACGGCACGGTCAAGCGCAAAACTGGCGGAATAGGCCTCTGGCTTCCCCCCGATCGGGTGATAGGTATTGGACCACAAGCGATCCGAATCCTCATCATGGATGTAGCAGAAGCTCCCCCACGAATCCTGAGTCCGGTCCGCTTTCCAGCGCGTGATCTCCTGGTCCGCCCACTGGCTGTAGCCTCCTCCCGCGTTGGTAACCATGAGGCTATAGCGGCCATTGCCGAGCAGTTGGGTTTTCGGCATGCTGGTATGCGGTGTATCGACCCGACCCGCGGACGGCGCGGCTTCGCCGAAGCCCTCCACCGCTGGCGTTCTCTGGCGGGTGGAAAGGTGATGCAGCGGGGGGAGGACGGGAATGCGCTCGTGAAGCAGCGCTTCGATGGCCCGCACCCTCGCGTCTGCGTGGAATCTGCGCTGGAACGGGTCGCCATGTAACAGGTTCGCCAGGGAAAGCAGGCCCATGCCCAGGTGGTGGGCCATATACGCTCGCACGACGACGCCGCGGGTGCCCTCCCGGCTGGGTTGAAGACTGAAG
>MIBK01000191.1:0-5748 GCA_001829505.1 Spirochaetes bacterium RBG_16_67_19
CGTGCGCATCGCCGGCATCGGCCACACCGTGGACCATCTGCCCCTTTCCCGGCGCCGGGCCCTCCACCTGCCGGAAGCAGGCAGAGCGGCCCGGGACCGGGCTTTCGCCGAGGCAGGCATCGGCCTGCCGGAGGTGGACCTGGCGGAGGTGCACGACTGCTTCAGCATCAACCACCTGCTCACCACCGAGGCCCTGGGCCTGTCGGAGTACGGACGCGCCGGGTACGACTACCTGCAGGGGCGCTTCACGCGGGAAGACCGCTGTCCGGTGAACCTCTCCGGGGGCCTGAAGGCCAAGGGCCACCCGGTGGGGGCCACCGGCGCCTCGATGCACGTGCTCCTGCACCGGCAGCTGATCGGGGAGCCGATCGGAGCCTCCCCGGCCAGGCCGCCGAGCATTGGCGTGCTGCTAAACGTCGGCGGCTCCGGGGTGACCAACTGCGTGACCGTGCTGGCCCGCGAGTAGTGGACAGAGCGGGACCTCAGCGACCTGGTGCAAAACCCGCCTCTCCTATTGGATCTCGATGATGAATACGACTCCGAGGGCAGGCGGAATGATACCTACGCCGCTGTCGCCGGAAGTGAAGCCGAAGTCGCTGGTGCCGATGACGACGCTGCGCTGTTCCTGGAGTTTTCTCGGAGCTTCGACCGTGCCGTCGTTGGCGAGCTTGGAAGTTTCCCCGTCAAGTATGGTGCGTGATTGTCCAATCAAGTTGACGAAGCGGGTTTTCCCGCGAATTTTCTCCAGGTTCACGCTGTCGAAGTCAAACCCACTGCCGCGCACGGAAGCGGTCGCCGTCGAGCTTCTTACCGAAAAATCCAGCGTCTTGCCGCTCTCGGGCGTTATTTCTGCGCGGACCCGGCCCGCGATGAGGAAGAGCCTGGCAGCTTCGGAGCCTTCCACCCGGACGATCTCCTCTATGGTCAACCGGGTAAGCGGCTTGACTAGAACGCTTGCGTTTCCGAGCGCGATGAGAGCCATGCTCTTGAAGCCGGTGGAGATCATGGTGCCTTTGGGTACTTCGGCGCCGGCCTTGGCGGGACGCCACTCTTGGCCCGCGAGCTGGTATTCCACCTTGCCGCTCAATTCCTTGAAGACCGCGGTTTGAGGAAAAACCGTCGCGGCAGCCAGAAGGGCGAAGATGGCGAGAAAGATCTGTTTCATTGTTGCGCTCCTCAGTATTCGCTCAGAGCGACAGGGTCACCGTTGCGGAGACGAGCCAGCGCGGTGAAGCGTCCGGCAGATAGCTCAGGCCCGCCGCAGGCAGGAAGACGCCGGAGCTGGCCGAGATCGAAAGATCGCTGCTGGGTTTGAAAATCGCGTACAAGTCCGCTTCCGTGCCGAGATAGGAAGCGGTGGATGCCGTGTCGAACGAGGTATCCTGCAGAGCCTCCATGGAGGTCCTCAGAAAGAGGCTTCCCTTGACCCCAGCGGTCAAGGACTTGAGGGGAGTGAAAGAAGCGTCCAGGGTCCCGGACAGGCAGTCGGCGAAGGAGACGTTGTAAACGAAACCCATCTGCCGCTCGGATATCGGCCTCCAAATTGAAAGGAACCCGGTATTTCCAGACGCATATTCGATGAGCAGTTCCAGGCGGGCGCGGGCCAGTTCCGGCATGAAGAGGCTGACGGCGTATCCCGCGGCGGCCATGACGAAGAGCCCTTCCCCGAGTTCGCCGATTCCCATATCAAGGTGCGCCTTCTGAAAGATATTCCTTCCTAGCGATCCTCCGAGGACGAAGGACAGGTATTGAGTGTGCACGAGTTCACTGGGCGCCTCTGAGGTCCAACCACGGAGGTCGAACTGCGAGCCGAATCCGAAGGAAAAGTCCTGACGGGCAAAGAGCTCGGGGAGCATGATCGTGGCTTCGGCAATGAGGCGCGGGGGCGCGAAGAATATCGCCTCATCGTTGTAATCGGCAACGTCGTCGGCGGACAGAAGGGTGCGGGTATCCTCCTTGGGCATCAGGCCCAGATACCCGAGGGCGAAGCGATACGTCGCCCTGCCGACATCGATTTTAGCTTTGAATCCGTCCAGCCTGCCGGTGAAGATATTCTCGCCCAGGAAAGCATAGTTGAAGCGACCCCCGCCGAAGCTCCAGGTGAGCGGATGGTCTGGGTTTCCTGGATAGATGGCCATCAGCTCCAACCGCCCTACATCGATTCCGAAGCTGGAGGAGCCGAACCAGGAGGGTTCGGGAGTGAGACGGTATTCCAGGCGGAGGGAGGCATGCAGGTCGAAGTTCGCGCCCAGCGGGGTGGAAAACCAGGCGGTGGCCCGGTCGCGCTGAAGTTGGGGTTCCTCGTCGAACGAGGACCAACCGCTCAGGTTATCGAGCACAAGGCCGAAATCGGCGGCGAAAACAGGCGCCCCGCTCAAGACCAGGCACAGGAAGAGCGTGATGCGCTTCATCCTCCGGCCTCCTCGATGTCGAGCACGCGGCCGAGGATATGCATGGCCCGTTGACCCGACAACCTATCGGCCGGATCGACGCGGCCCTGGATCACGCCACGATCCACCAGTTCCCGGAATGCGTAGCGTGGGCCGGGCAGCAGGGAGTACAGCAGGCCGCCCTTCATTCCGAAGGCGCGCATGAGCACATAGGCGTATTCGGAAATGGTGATGGGTGTTTCCGCCGTGGCCTTGTTGCCGATCCAGCCCAGTTCCCGCAGCAGGTCGAAGGACCGGGCATCGCCCGCGTCCTCCGCGATGTTGTCCGAGGCGACCAGGAGAAGGTAAGCCGCCTTGCCGCATTGGAGAGCGTTGGCTGCCAGTATCTGATCCATCGCTTCATTGGATTGGGCGAAAGCGCCCAGAGCGGCGGCGAAGGTGAAAAGAATCGTCCAGGCTGTTCTTTTCATGCCGTTTTCCTTGCCAGAATAGTAGGCAAAAATTATACTACAAGCGCTCTTTGATTTCAATCAAAGGAGTCGCCTCGTGAAAAAAAAGCCGGCTAACGCGCGAACTCTGCTCATCCCGTTGGGGATAAGCTTCTTGTTTTCCGCCTTGTACCTTCTTCCGTTTTTCATTCGGATGGAAGGCGGGCTCTACGATATTTATCTCGGCCTGAAGCCGGCAGTCAAGGAAAACTCTTCTATCACGCTTCTAGACGTCGACGACGAGGCCATCGATAAGGTCGGTTCGTGGCCTTGGCCGCGCGGGCTGCTCGCTGACGGTCTGTTGCTGCTGAAAGACTTCGGCGCGGCCTACGCCGTATTCGATATCGAGTATCTCAATAGAAGTCCGCCGGGAATCGACACCTGGTACCTGGAAAAGGGTCTGGTAAATGATTTTGAAGCCGGGTTTTCGGAAATATCCAGCGGCTTCATGCAGCTTGTCGACTCGATGGCCGCCGGCAGGCTCAAAGCGCGCGAAGCCCTGGGATATGCCAAGCAGATCAACGAGTACATCCTGGAGACCAAGAACGGACTCTTGAAACGCGCCAAGTCCGTGGCCGTGGACAACGATTCCTACCTCGGACGGGCAATGAAACTCTATGGCTCCACCTTCACGACGCTCAACATTCAGGAGGTGGAGATCACCACCAACGACCCCGAGGCGCGCGCGCTGGCCCTGTCCGGATACGCATATCCGAAGATGGTCGAGCGCGGGCACTTGCCCAATGAAGCGAAGGATTTCCTCGTTCCCATCAGGCCGGTGGTTTCCGGCTCCAAGGGGGCTGGATTCACGAACATCCATATCGATCCGGACGGAAAACGCCGTCGCTTGAAGCTCTTCGTCAAGTCCGGCGATAAATGGTATCCGCAGCTGGTCATGGCCCCGGTGCTCGACAGGCTCGGATCCCCCGAGGTGGAAATCAGCAGGAAGCGGATTGTGCTGAAAAACGCCGATTTCCCGGGCGGAATACGGAAGACCGTTACCATACCCCTCGATGAAACCGGGAACATGATCCTCAATTGGCCAAAGAAGACATTCGAAGAAAGCTACAGTCACGTGAGCTTCTACAAGCTTATCGACCTGGCTCGGCTGGAAGCTGAATTGCCAGTGCTCGTCGGCGACCTGGCCCGGAGCCAGATTTGGGGCATCGGAGCAGCGGACCCCGCAATCGCGGAACGTCTCGGCATGGCCTCATTCATGTGCGCGGCGCTTTCCGGCCAGGCCACCGATCTGGTAAACGCGAGGCGCGCGGTCGTGGAGACCGGATCCGAAGACGCCTTCCGCTCGTATGCCGAGGGTAAGCGCGACTTCCTGGACAAAGTGAGCGCCTTTCTTGAGGGAGACGCCCAGACGACAGCCGCCGCGGCGGTCGGGTTGCTCAATGCTTCGAATACCGATGTGGAGGTCCTGGCCAGCACACGCCAGGAGATGGATTCGCTGAATGCCTTGTTCCAGCAGCTCCGAGATAAGTTCGCCTTCATACGGGAATACCGGCAAAGGCTCTCCGATATGCTCGGCGGCAAGATCTGCATCATAGGCTGGACCGCGACTTCGACGACCGATTTCGGCGTCAATCCGTTCCAGGGCAAGTACCCGAACGTCGGAACGCACGCCACGGTAGCCAATACCATCCTCAACCGGGCCTTCCTCGACATCGCTCCCAGGTGGATATCGGTGCTGATGGCGATCGTCCTGTCCGTCGGCCTGGTTCTCGTGGCGCGCGGCCTGCCTCCGCTCTGGCAAACCGTCGTGGGTGCCGGCGCCGTG
The DNA here is from genome assembly GCA_001829505.1 of Spirochaetes bacterium RBG_16_67_19. Taxonomy (GTDB): domain Bacteria; phylum Spirochaetota; class Spirochaetia; order SZUA-6; family DRHE01; genus MIBK01. Next base: position 4,665 of record MIBK01000191.1, read on the forward strand.
TTTGGACTCCTAGGCGGGATTCTCGCCCTTTTCATCGCGACGGGCATCTTCGTCGGACCGCTCGGCCCCGGCCTCTCCCTCTCTGTCTCCTTCGTCGCCTACTCGCTGGGCGAGTTTTTTACCAACGAACGTGAAAAGAACTTCCTGCGCAAGGCTTTCTCCACCTACCTTTCGGGCGAGGTCATCGAGGAAATCCTCGAGGACCCCGGTAAGCTCGCCCTCGGCGGGGACCGGCGCGAGCTTACCGCGATGTTCACGGATGTGCGCGGCTTTTCCACGATCTCCGAGCAGCTGGACCCCGAGAGTCTGGTCAGGCTGCTTAACCTTTACCTGTCCGCGATGAGCGATACCATCCTTAACGAGCGCGGAACGATAGACAAGTACGAGGGCGACGCAATCATTTCGTTTTTCGGCGCGCCCGTCGCGCTTCCTGCCCACGCCAATGCGGCCTGTCGCTCGGCGATCCTCATGAAAAGAGCGGAAACGGAGCTCAACCGCCGGCTCGCGCTGGAGCAGCTCTCGCCCGGGCCGCTGCTCACGCGCATCGGGATCAACAGCGGCGACATGGTGGTGGGCAATATGGGGACCGAGCGCAAGATGGATTACACGATCATGGGCAACGCGGTAAACCTGGCGGCACGGCTGGAGGGGGTCAACAAGCGCTACGGTTCCTGGATTCTGGCCAGCGGCGAGACGATTGCGGCCGCAGGCGACGAATTTCTCTTGCGGCGCATGGATCGCGTCCGGGTCGTCGGTATAAACCAACCCGTGCAGCTGTACGAGCTCATCGATTTCAAGTTGGAGGCCGATCCCCGGCAGGGAGACTTTTTGGCCGGTTTCCAGGCTGCACTCGACATATTCCTCCTCAAGGATTGGCCCAGGGCCAAAGCCGCCTTCGAGAATCTGGCCAGGCTCGATTCGAATGATGGACCGACGCAGTATTACGTCCAGCGCAGCAAGGAATTCCTGAAGAACCCGCCGCTGGAAGGGTGGGACGGCGTATTCAACCTCACCGAAAAGTGACTTCTCAATCGACCTCGTAGGCCCCGATGGAATACGGGAGTGTCCGCTTGCGGCCGTCGCG
>MIBK01000191.1:5800-7280 GCA_001829505.1 Spirochaetes bacterium RBG_16_67_19
GGGGACCCCGGCGAGGTCCGCAGGTCCGGCGCGGGCCCTAAAACCGGAACGGCGGTGATGTTCGCCTTGCCGCGCGGAGTGGTCATTGCAGTGCCGTCAGGCAGGACGAACTGACCCTCCGGGCCCACAGCCATATAGGCCTTCCGCGTGTCTTCGTCGTAATACAGCCCGCTCGGAGAGTCGAATAAGCAGTTTCCCTCCAGCGTCTTCGGATCCGAGTCGCCATAGTTTTCGTAAATGCCATATGCCTTGGCCGATCCACGGGTGAACAGGAGGCAGTTGCGGATGTCGGGATCCGAGGAGGCAATGAATACCGCGTACGCCGTCTTGCCGCGACCTCCGGAAATAGTGCAGCCGAGGAGCGACAGGTTCGGCGCCGAATAGGCCGCCACGCCGTAGGAGGAGTTGGCATTTCCGCCGTCGATCACCGACCCCGATACCGACGCCCTGGAACTGGTGAGGGCGATCCCATAGGAAACGACCGTGCCGGTTCCGGAGGTGATGGTGCAGGATGCGACGGCAACCTCGGCTCCATCCGCGGAGATGCCGAAGCTCGATCCTCCGTCCCCGCCGTCGATGAAACTGTATTCGATCCTTGGGGAGGCCTGGGTCATGGAGCGAAGGCCGTAGGTGTAGCTTCCGGTGCCGCCGGCCAGGGAGCAGGAACGGATAACTGGCGCGGCGCGATCGGAGGCCACGACCGCTGCTCCGTAGTTGGCGTCTGCGCCCTTGACCGCGAAGCCTTCCAGAAGGGTCTTGGCGGTAACGGCCGAACCGGAAAAGCGAATCGAGTAGCCGGGCGACGATTGGGTCGTGCCTCTGGATTCGGGGCCGGCGAGGACGGAAGCGTACTTGGCCAGGTCGCGCACGGCGAAATCAAGGGAATAGCCGCCCTTGATGACGACGTCCTCTGCGATATCGACGCGTTCGGAATACGTTCCTGCCTGGGCCTTGACGATCCCTATGCCCGTGGCCCTGGCTTCCGCGAGCGCCCTTCCGAGTCCTTCGACGGGAGAATCGAACGTACCCAAAGCGGCCGAAGCGACCGAGGGCATTGGCCGCGCAAACAGTTCGCCGATGGCGTATGACGCCACGACGACCTCAGAGCTCTTCCCGCCGGGGATATAGGCGAGAGCCTTGAGGGACGCCGTCTTTTCGATCTTGACCGGTCCCAAATACTCCAGACCACGGGCGGATGATGGCGTCGAGCCGTCCAGGGTGTAGCGGATGCGGGCTTCCTTGAGCGCGCAGTCGATCCTCACCACCTGGGCTGAAACGAACACCCCGGAAAACGGACTGATGGAGGGATTCGGGACGTCTGTAGCCACCCTGTCTTCTTCAGCCACGGGCCTGGTCCGTTCCGCAGGCGCCGGGGGGGAGGCCCGAGGCTCGGCGACAGCCTCGGAGCCAGCAGGCGTCGAAGTGGACCGCGCGGCGCCGGAGGCCGTCGCCGCATCCCCGCTCGCGCTCGCCGCCGCGC
>MIBK01000191.1:7311-11578 GCA_001829505.1 Spirochaetes bacterium RBG_16_67_19
GACGCCCTCCGTGGGGAGCGGAGCCGCCGCTTGGCGGGAAGCGCTGGCCTGTTCAGGAATGGTCGCTGTCACGGCCTCCGAGACGGGAGCCGACTCAGCCATGGTTCGCGCGTCGCCGGTCTTGCCGCAGGCGGCGAGAAACACCATGGCGAGCCCCAGCAGGAGGGCGCATATCCTGGAGCGTGTATCCATGATCTGCGAACCGCTAGTCCCCAAGTACGCCGATGAATTGAGGCTCAACCCCCACAGGGACGGTGTTCGTTACGGTATTCGTCGCGCCATCGATGATGGATATCGTCGCATCGAGGCGATTGGCGACATATACTTTGTTGTAGTTCTTGCTCACCGCTACTCCCCGCGGTGCAGTACCTACTGGGATTGTAGCGATGACCGCATCCGCTATTCCATCGATGACCGAAACCGTATTGTCCAGCGAGTTCGTCACGTAGACCCTGTTGGTGATGGGGTTGACCGCCACCCCCGCCCCTTCGTCCGGACCGGTGAGATTGCCACCGACAGGGATTGGAGTTGCGAGGACGGTATCCGTTGACCCATCTACGACATACACCGAACCAGAAGCTGCTCCATCCGTAAAGTATATCTTGTTCGTAGCGGAGTTTGCCGCGATTCCGCATTTTTCGGTGCTGGAAATCAAAGGAATGGTGGTCAGCAATACATCCGTAGTGCCGTCAAGCACCTGGATGTCGGAACTGCCCCAGTCGAGGACATAGACCTTGTTGCTCGCCGTATTGAAGGCTATCGAGGTGGGATAGGTGTTTGCGCTGTACGGGGTCCCCAATATGTCCGTAACGCCATCGATGATTTGGACCGAGGTCGGGCTGTCGTATTGCCAGGCCGCATAGATCTTATTCGCAACCGGGTTGACGCCAATGCTGGGAAAATCTCCCGAAACCCCGTATATAATTGTGGTGCTCACAGTGTCCGTCGATCCGTCAATCACGGAAATATCCGCGCCGAAATGAGCTACGTACACTTTCCTGGTCACCGGATTTACCCCGATCGCAATCGGCGCAGCGGCGACAGCAATGGTTGTTATGGAGCTCCCATCCAATCCGTTGATCACGCTTACCGTGTTACCGGTACGGTTGGACACGTAGAGTTTAATCATCGGCTGCATCACGATCGTGACGTAATTCACCCCCGGGACTGCGTCGACGGTGGCGCTTCCGCTGGTCAATATGACGCCACTCAAGTCTAACCCGTCCGCGGTCACGTTATAGGTGCCGGAACCAGGCAGGTAGATTGTGGCCTCTGTAGGAGACGTCGAACCGGCAATTTCGGTTACCATCGCGGAGACCAGGGCTCCTCCCGACACGGTGATGCGGAACTTGGCAGTCAGGGGAGCAATCATTCCTACCGCAGGCCCGCCGGAGCGGTTGGTCGTTGTAGAAGCAGGGCTCGGAGGAAGGGCGATAATAAGAGAAGCTTTTTGCTCGAACAAAGAGCAGGTAGTCAGGGCAAGCACCAGGAGTAACAATCCAATATGGCGCATGGCTTTTCCTCCTGTTAGAGGAATAATAGCATAAAGGCGCAGCCGGTGCCACCGAAGGCGCCGGCATCAGAGCGCTTCGGCTGACTGAACCTCGGCTTCTGGATCGCTCTGCCGAACTTCGACGGACACGAACTCACGCCTCGGGTCGCGGTCCTTCTCCTTGGAGATCTCGAACATCTCCGCCCAGCAGCCGAAGACGTTGTCCGGATCCGGCAGCTCCTTCTCCAGCAGCTTGTGCAGCTTGGGCAGGTTCCTCGAGGGCACGACCGGATACAGATGGTGGTCGACGTGGTCGTCCAGGCCCCAGAAAAAGGACTTGATGAACCAGCCCACGCGCACGGAGCGGGTGTTCAGGCGGTGGTCGTTCACGTTATAGGGCCGGCCGATATGCTTGGTGGCGTGCCAGAGGATCTCCATGGGCGAGCCGATATGCCAGGCCAGGGTGACGAAGGCCAGCAGCTCCCAGCGCCGGAACAAGATCGCCGCGGCGGCGACCGCCCCGTGCACGAGCAGGATGGCCAGGGACTCGATGCGGATGGCCGCGACCTCCTGGTCCGTGCAATGGTCGCGCATCATGCGGTCCTTCTTTCCCGCCGCCCGCTCGATCTGCAGCCTGACGGAGCGGTACAGCTCGAACAGCGCGCCGACCACCAGGATCCGCAGGACCAGGCTGACCAGGAATCCGCGCAGCCACCGGGTGGTGATCACTTCCGGCCAATCCGTCTCCGGATCCACGCCACGCACCATGGTGTAGCGGTGGTGCAGCCTGTGGGAGATGCGCGCGTAGGTCGGACTGTTCCACGCAATGGCCTGCACGAAATACAGGAAGACCTCGTTGAGCCAATCCTCCGACCTGGCGAACACGGTCCCGTGCTGCAGCTCGTGCACGATCGCCACCCAGAATCCGTAGAAGAACCAGTAGAGATAGAGGACAGGTATCGCCAGCCAGGGGCTGATCCGGCTGACGTAGACCGCGGCGACCGCGCTGGCGGCCAGCAGCAGGACGAAGTAGGCGGTGCGCGCAAGGCCATTGAGCGTGCTGCGCTCGGACAGCCTCTTCAAGACCTCCCGGTCGATGCTCGGCCGCTTCCAATCCCTGCGCTGATTGTCCCACTCGCTTCCGGCCAGCTCGTCCCGCCCGACAAACCTTGCGTTCGGCATCATGAACCCTCTACCCTCAAAATAACAATCCGGGCGGGAACAGCCTATACTAAGGGCTATGAACGCCCGCGTTGCCTTGATCGGCTTTTCCCTGTTTCTGCTCCCGCTTCTGGTCCCCGCGCAGGACATGAAACTGCCGGTATTCTTCCTGCGCTACGACGGCGGGGTCGGCAGCGAGCAGATCGAGCCGGAGAACGTCGAGGAGGAGCTGTTCGAGGCCTCCTCCCAGCGGCACAAGCTCACCTTGCGGATCAAGGAAGAGTGGAGCGAGCAGCTGGTCACCAACCTCTACACCGCCGTGGCCCGCAAGTTGTATCCCGGGAGCTACACCTGGTTCTACCTCAACCCGGATTTCGCCTGGGACCTCACCGACCGCCTGCAGTGGAGCACGGGCTTCCGGTCCAAGTGGACCTTCTACGACGAGCCGGACAGCTTCGGCAATCCGCTGGATTTCACCAGCCTGCTGCTGAAGACCGAGCTCACCCTGCGATTGATGCGGGAGTTGAAGCTGGTCCCCTTCGTGCAGGGCGTGCTGGACCTGTACGAAAACGAGGAGAAATCCCAGCAGACCTACGTCGCCGGCCTGGGCGTGGAATCCCGCCTGCGCGGGGACTGGCGCCTCTCCGGCCGCTACCGGGGCATCCTGCGCCTGCCCCTGCCGGACAGCCTGGTTTCCGGGCGCTTCAACCACGAGTTCGGGGTCAACCTGTCCTGGGACCCCAACTAGCAGGCTCTGATGACGAAGAAGCAGCGCCTCTTGGCCGCCATCCGGCGCAAGCCCGTCGACCGCCTCCCGACCACCTTCCGGGCCAGCAAGCATCTCACCGAGCTGCTGATGCGGCGCTTCGGATTCGAAGATCCAAAGGATTTCGCCCGCAATCAGAAGTCCTTCCTGGCTCAGCTTCCGGCGGACTTCTGGTCCTCCGGAACCAAGCCGGACAAGTTCTCGACCTTCTCGCCCCGCTATGCGGGTCCCCCGCCCCAGCCGCCGTACATCGACGATGGGACTTCCTTCCACAAGATCGGCATCCATTCCAGGCCGGCCCGAATGCCCGGCTGGGACATCGACTACCCCCTGATCGGGGTGGACCCGCCGCTGGCCGCGGCCCGCTCGCCGGCGGATATCCGGCCGGGATTCCTCCTGGACCGGCTGGAGCTCTTCGACTTCGACCGTATGGTCAATCCGTACCGGGAGGTGCAGCCGGAGAAGCTCCGGGACAGCGAAGAGGATCTGGTGAATCTGGGCACGCTGAGCAGCCTCTTCATGATCTGCTCCTACCTGCGCGGGATGGAAGCATTCCTGATGGACCTGTGCTCCGATCGGAAGATGGCGGAGCGGATCACGGGCGCCATAGCCGATTTCGTCCTGGAGTTCAATCGCCGGGAGCTGGCGGCCATGAAAGGCCAGGCAGTCTACTACGGCACCTGGGACGACGTGGCCGGACAGGAAGGCCTGCTTTTCTCACCGGCCCTGTTCCGGCGCTATTTCCTGCCCGCCTACCGGAAGCTGATCGACAACGTCCACGCCCACGGCCTTTTCTTCGGCTGGCACTGCTGCGGAGCGGTGCACGAGGTGCTGCCGCTCATGATCGA
>MIBK01000192.1:0-1461 GCA_001829505.1 Spirochaetes bacterium RBG_16_67_19
CGATCCGCATGGATTGTTGCCGCATCGGGGATGAAATCCTTAAGGACGGTGATGTTCAGCTTGCGCAGATGGTATTGAATCAGTTCGAGGGTTTTATCCAACTCGATTCGAACGTCTATCGTTGAAATCTGAAGCTGGTTGCGCCGGCTGAACTGCAGGAGGTTGGCCACCAGCGCGGCCATGCGATCGACCTCCTTCTCCACTATTTCCAGCGATAGCCTCCGGGGGTCGTTCTCAGGCGACTGGGTCTTTAGCAGCTCCACCCTCAGGGTCACCGTGGCCAGGGGGTTGTTCAATTCGTGGGCGATACTCGCGGCCAGTTCCCCCATGGTGGCCAGTTTGGCCGCCTGCCAAAGGTGCTGGGTCATGGCCTTGACCTCTTCCTCGGCCTTGGTTCGTTCGGCGATCTCGCCGGCGAGGGCGGCCGTCCGCTCCGTTACCAGTTGTTCCAACCTGTCGTTCAGCGCCCTCAATTCGTTCTGGGTGGATATCAGCTCCCGGTTGTGCTGTACCGCGTTTTCATAGGTGGACAAGAGAAGGTTCATGATACGCTGGCGGCTCGCCTTGACGATCCGCGGCTGGCCCGAAAAAACGACCCGAAACTCCTCCTGGGCCTCCCCGCTTTCCAGCGGTGCGGCCAGGACCGCCTCGACCCTGGAGAGCAGCGCTTCTTCCCTGTACGGCTTTGTCAGGTAATGATCCACCCCCGCTTCTATTCCGAGGATCACATCCTGAGGGTCCGCCAGGGTGGTGAGAATGAGGACCGGTATGCCTTTGAGATCCTCGTCGTCCTTGAATGCCCGGCACATCGTGTAACCGTCCATAACCGGCATCAGCACATCGCTCAAGACTAGGTCGGGCCGGTGTCGGCGGGCGGAGCTCAGGGCCTCTACGCCATTAGGGCAAATGTTCACCCGGTATCCGTGCGCCTCCAGCAGGTGCCTGAGCAGCTCGGCTTGAGTGGGGCTGTCTTCGACGACGAGGATTTCCACTGCGCTCATGCCTACCTCCCGTTCACCAATGCTGCCAGAGCGGCGGCGATTTTTTCCGGCGGCAGCACGTAGGGCGCCGCGCCCAGTTTCACCGCTTCTCCCGGCATGCCGTAAACGACGCAGCTCGCCTCGTCCTGCGCGAAGGTGACCGCGCCCGCCTCTTTCAGGAGTTTCAGCTCCGCGGCCCCGTCCACCCCCATCCCGGACAGGAGTATCCCCGCCGCCTTCCGTCCGAAGATCTTTGCTATGGAGCGGAACAGGTAAGACACGGACGGGCGGACGCCGTTTTCCGGAGCATTGCGGCTGAGCTCGATCCGGCGGCTGTCTTGCACTCCCAGGTGCAGTCCATCGGGGGCGACGTACGCGTGGCCGGCCGTTATCGGCTCGCCGGCTGCGGCCAGCCGGACCTTCAATCCCGAGGAGCCGGCCAGCCAGGCCGCGAAACCGGCCGCGAACCCCAAGGCGATGT
>MIBK01000192.1:1472-6510 GCA_001829505.1 Spirochaetes bacterium RBG_16_67_19
AGCACGGGGACGGCGAACGACGCCGGGAGCGCGGACAAGATCGTCTTGATGGAGAGGGGTCCTCCGGTAGACGCCCCGATGGCCACAATTTCGATGCCCTCCCGGGCTCGCTCGATTACGGTCTTTGGAATAGGAGTACTGACTGCGGTTTTCGTCCGTTGGGGCCAGCGCTTCACCACTTTCACTTCGGACATCAGTTTCACCGTCCGGATCAGCTCCCTGGCCTCCGGCTCGGACTCCGCATGGCCCCCGCCATGCGGCTTGGCGAGCACCGCCACGGCCCCGGCCTCCATCGCGCGGAAGGTCGTCTCGACCTCGCGGGCATCCCAGCTCGAGCTCACGATGACGATCGGCGTGGGAAAGGACTCCATGATCCTCCGTGTGGCTTCAAAGCCGCCCATTTTCGGCATATTGACGTCCATGGTTATCACCTGAGGCCTTTTTTTTTCCACCAAGGCGATGGCTTCTTCGCCGTCCCGGGCGGTTCCGATCACTTCAATGGTGGGGTCGGAGCACAGCACATGCTCCAGGAATTGCCGGACTACGGGCGAGTCCTCAACTATAAGGACCCTGATCATAGGAGTCTCCCGATGACTTCCAGCAGATTGCTTTGGTCGAAACTGCTCTTCACGATATACGCATTGGCTCCGACTTCGATGCCGCGCTCGCGGTCTTCCCTGGATTCGAGGGCCGTCACCAGGACAACGGGCGTCTCGCCGAGCTTCTTATCGAGACGGATCTTGGCGGTCAGATCGAATCCGTTCATCCTCGGCATCTGCACGTCCGAGACCACCAGATCGTAGCTGCCGCTGCGCAGCCTGGTTATGGCGTCGATGCCGTCGACGGCCAAGCTCACCTCGTACCCCGCGTTTTCCAGGATGCTTTTCAGGAGCATCCGGGAGGTGATGGAGTCTTCCACCAACAGTACGGATTTCGGGCTGGCCGGCTTTTCCTCTACTTGAGCGGCGGGCTTCAGGCCGCTGGCACTCAGCCGCTGCGCAGATAATATCAAGTCGGGGATATTGAGGACCGGCACGGTTTTTCCAGTTCCCAGCAATGTCGCCCCTGCCAGGTTGCGAACCCGCCGCAGCTGGCTGCCGAGATTCTTCACCAGGACTTCCTGTTCATCGATGATCTGGTCTACGAGAAAAACAATGCGTCTCCCGGCGGAGTGAAGCACCACAGCGGGGAGCTTTCCCGTGAGCTCCGCCGCCGGGGCCGGCCCTGGAGTCTCCAATACGTCGCGCAGCCGGACCAGGGCCAGCGCCTGTCCTCCCAGTCGGACCGCTTCCCTGTTCTCCACGGTCCTCACCTCATCGCGGTCAACCTGCACCACCCGTTCTACGCCGGCGGCGGGGAACGCATAGAGCTGCCCGCCAGCCTGGACGATGACCCCGCGAAGGGTGGCCAAGGCGAGGGGGAGCACGATCCTGAAAACCGTCCCGCCGCCGGGACGATTCTCCACGGACATCCTGCCGCCCAGCTTGCCGACCTTTTCCTGGACGATGGCCAGGCCCAGACCCCTGCCCGAGACGTCGGTGATCATCGCGGCTGTGCTCAGCCCCGAATGGAAGATAAATGGCATCGACTCTTCAGCATTGAGTTTCTCCGCCTGCTCCCTGGAGAGGATCCCCATTCTCAGGGCTGCCGCCCTCACCCGGGCGCAATCGATGCCCGCCCCGTCGTCTTCGACGAGAATCTCTACCTTGCTGCCGTCTATTGGAGAGCTGGAGATGAGTATCCTTCCGCGGGGCTGTTTTCCTTTGCGGCCGCGTTCCTCCAATGTCTCGACGCCATGATCGATGCAATTTCTCACCAGGTGGATGAGCGGGTCTTTCATCTCCTCCAGAATCCGTTTATCGATCTCGATCTCCGAGCCCCGAATCAGCAAGTCCACCTCCTTGCCCTGGTCCCGGCTGAGGTCGCGGATGAGTTTCGGTATAACGTCCAGGATGGTAGAAAATGGCTGCAGCAACACCCTTCTCATGTCCTCCTGCAGCCTAGCCACCGTCGCGGACAGGGATTGTTGGTTCCGCTCGGCCTTTCTGGCAATGTCTTCCGTCTCGGCAATAATGGATTCGAGGGCGCGCCCCAGCGTTCCCAGAGCCGGGTTCCGCGTCCAGTTTTTCTTCCACGAAGAAAGCTGGCGGTGAAGCTCCTTCAACTCGGCGGCCTGCCGACCTACAGCCAGCCGGGTGGTGAGCAATTCCTCCGCCTGACGCAGCACGGAATCCAATTTGGAGGTGGCCACTCGAACCGTTTCCTGGCCGGAAGTCAGGGAGACTTCCCTGCGCGGGACCTGCGGCGTCTCCGATTCCTGCGCCGGCTCATCCTTCAGCAGCCCTTCGAGGCTATGGACTACCTCTGCGACCGGCAGCTTGCGGGCATCGCCCTGTCCCTCTCTGGCCGCGAGGCTGTATAGGAGATCCCCCGCCCTGTGCAGCACGTCGTACAATTGCGGTGAGGACGACGAGGGTCTGCGCTTCAGCGCGGCTAAAACGCTCTCCAGCGACTGGCATACCCCCTCGATTTCCTTGCTGCCGACGGCCCGGGCGGCGCCCTTGAGGCTGTGGGCTTCGCGAATGAGGATTTCGATGATTCCAGCCCGCTCATCGGCGGGCCCAGCCCTTTGCAGGGAGACGAGCCCGGCAGCGATGGCGGCCGCGTGCTCGCCGGCTTCGACCGTGAACATCGCCAGGAGCCTGTTCTGAAACTCCAGGTCGCTCATCGGTTCTTGTTCCTGCTACGCCTGGACCTTATACCGTTCAACGAGCCGCTTCAGGTTCTGACCCAGGTCGTGCAGGTTGCGGGCCGCTCCCTCCGCCTGCCTGGTGCTGGCGACGTTCTGCAGGCTGGCCTGCTTGATGCTCTCCATGGCGGAAGCTAGTTGATTCATGCCAGCCTCCTGCTGCTGGCTGGATGCCGCGACCTGCGTGGCGGCCTGGGACGATTCCGTTACGGTGTCCGCCAGCGCCTGGATGGACTCGCCCGCTTCCGTGGCCTGCTCGAAGCCGGCCTCGGCTATCTTGCTGCCCTGCTCGGTGGCCATCACCGCGGAGCTGATCGCCTTCTGCACATCGTTCAAGATCGAGCGGACTTGAACGGTCGCTTGCTTGGCCTGCGCCGCCAGGTTCTTGACTTCCTGGGCCACCACCAGGAATCCCTTGCCCTGTTCGCCCGCCCTGGCGGCCTCGATGCTGGCATTGACCGATAGAAGATTGACCTGCCCGGCGAGGTCGGCCACGGTGCCCGCGATTTCCGCGATGGCCTGGCTCTGCTCGCTCAAGCTCACGATGTTCTCGGCGATCGCTCCCACCTGGCCCTTGATGCGCTTCATGCCTTCGACGGTCTGCTCCACGGCCTTTTTGCCGCTCTGGGAAACCTGCGCGGCCTTCTGCGCGCTGTCGGAAACATATTTCGCTTTCTGGCCGGAGAGCTGCGCCGTCTGGCGCACTTCTTCGACGGTGGCCGTGGTCTGGCTGACCGCCGCCGCCGTTTCCGTGGCCCCCGTGCCGACCTGGGTCGCGGCCGCGAGGATTTCATTGGCGGAGGTGGCCAGGACATTTACCCCTTCACCGATCTGGCGGTTCACGTCCCGGAGGTTGGCTACCATGGCGCGGAAGGTCCCCGCCAGGGTGCCCACCTCATCTTTTCGATCGTCCAAAGCGACCTCGACGGTCAGATCTCCAGATGCTATCCGCTCGGCAGCGCGGGAAATTTCTTTGAGCGGAGAGGAGATAATTCGGTTCAACAGCAGAGCCAGGAAGATTCCGAAAAGAATGGCTACGACGCCTACTGTTATGAAGACGCGGCTGGACTGGTTGGCAATTCGCAGGGAGTCAGCGAAGGCCGCCTGGGCTTCCTTTTCCTCCTCGGCCACCAGTTCATCAGCGATGCTGTTGATCTGCTGATTGCGCTCTGCCTGAATACCGATAGTAAATACCTTTGCCTCATCAATCTTACCCGCCAGCATCAGGGGTATAATCTGTTTTTCTCTCGTATCTGCAAAGGCTTTCCGGAGGGCATCGAGCTCTAGAAGCTTGGCAAGGCGATTCGGGTTGCTCCTTTCTCGCTCCAGGAGATCCTGCATAAGTGCGTCTACGGTCTTGGTGCGCTCATCCCCGTCCTTCAGCAAGGAATCCTGGGTGGATCGGTCGGTCACCATCTGCGCTGTCACAGAGTTTGCCCGGATCTTGGTCTGGTGGAAGCGGACATTCATGATGCCCACGACCTTGGTGAAGTCCTCTTCAAACAGGCTTTTCTGATCCTGCCGGACAGTGGCGATACCCCTATAGGCTATTGCGGAAACAAGAACCAACAAGGCGATCATCAAGCCGAAAGCGAGGAGAAGTTTTGCGCGCATGGGAAGGTTGATGAACCATTTCATGACTTTCCGCCTCCTATTGCCAGTTTACGACGATCTTCGGGTCGGCGAGCATCTTTGCGGCATCGAGAATCACGACCGCCTCTTTCGTCACTCCCCGCAGATACTCCGCCCGGATGCCCATCAATGTGAGAAGGGGGAGCCCGATTTCCTCAATAGGAAGCGAGCGCACCCCGAAAACCTCATCGGCGAGGATTCCGAGCTCCATGCCGCCCTGACGGATGACAATGACCTTATGGAGATCGGTCAGCCCTTTCTCCGGCAGGTCGAAGAATTTCTTGATGTCTATCACCGAAAGGATCTGCCCGCGCACGTTGATGATTCCGGAGACAAACGGCGGCGTTCCTGGCAGGGGGGTAAGCTCCTGGAGAGGATAGACTTCACGAACGAATGTGGTTTCAATGGCATAGGTTTCATTCGCCAGCCCGAACTCCACGATGTCGATCCATTCTTGAGCCCCCTTAACCCTTTGCTCCCACGGGGGCATCGCCAGGGCTTTGGCCCTTTCCCTCAGGATGTTCTTCCTGGCTTCAGGGCTCAGGGCCAGGCCCGGCGCCAGAGCCCGTCCCAGGGCTTCGCTGCGGCGATGAAGCTCGCCCCAGTCCACACCGGCCGGCTTCGGCTCCCCGGATCTCGTATCGTTACCCTTCATGG
>MIBK01000192.1:6664-9653 GCA_001829505.1 Spirochaetes bacterium RBG_16_67_19
CTTCTGGCTATGTTTCCGAGGCTGAAGTGGGCCAGCACGAAGTCCTGGTCGAGGTAGAGAGCCCTCTTCAGCGAGAGGATCGCTTCGTCGAGGATCCCCAGTTCCTGCAGGATCGTCGAGCGCAGGTAATGCAGCCCGGGATTGAGCCTGTCCGCAGCGACAGCCTTTTCACACCATTGCCGCGCTTCCGTCAGTTTCCCTTCGTTGGCGTATTCCCTTGCCAGGAGAGCCGGCGAAGGTAAGGATTCCTGATCGGGCTCCTGGGTCTCCTCCTGCGAAGCGGGGATTGGGCTGCTAGAAAGCCGTACTGTGTCGACCAGGGGAAAGGAGGGGGCTTCCGGTTCAAGCACCTGTCGGTGGTCTTTCCGATAGAAGAAGGCGTTATCGATGGCAACCGTGATGAACTGGCTGAATTGGGTATGAGAGGCTTCGCTGGGGCTTACGAAAAACCAGCCGTCTTCTACTAGTGCCTGGTAGAGGTGGTGAATGACTCTTTTTGCCCGGTCCGGCGCGAAATACATCAGCACATTCCGGCAGAAAATGAGATCCAGGGCATTGGTGTTGTTCTGGAGGGAAGGATACACGTCTTCCGCCATGTTGAGATAGGCAAAACTTACCATCCGCCGGATATGCGCGCTTAGTTGGTAGCGATCGTCCGCCGTTCTCGCGAAATACCTCTCTTTGATCCAGGGCGGGCCGTCCCGGAAAGACCAGTCGCCGTACAGTCCGCTAGAAGCCTTCTGGAGGAATCGTGGATTGACGTCCGTCGCCAGGATGGTTACGTTCCAGTCTTTCAAATCGGGAATCGCCCGGCTGACGGCGATCGCGATGGAGTAGGCCTCCTCACCCGTGCTGCACCCGGCGCTCCAGATTCTGAGCCGTTTTTCGGACTTCCGGCGCGTGGCTATCAATCCCGGCAGGATATGCGTTTCTAGAGCTTCAAAAGCCAGCCTGTCCCGATAGAAATACGTCTCGCCCACCGTGAGATGGCTGGCCAAAGCGTCGAGCTCGTTCCTCGTCAATGGCGAGGAGCGAAGATGCTGAAGGAAAGGCACCGGATCGGAGAAACCGAGATCGGAAGCGGCGGACAGAATTCCCCGCTCCAGGTCGCTCCATCGCGATTGTGGAAAGTGCAGTCCCAGTCGTTGGGCGCAGAGCTCGCTGAGCTCCCGAAGGAGAGGCTTGGCAATGGGCTGGTTCACCCTTCTGGCCCCGAGGACTTCCCCAGCGCTTCGCTCAGGCTTTTTTCTTCATCGAGAGAGAGAAAAAGCTCAAGATCGTGGATGAATATCAAGCCGTCTTCGAGCTTCATGACCCCTTCGATGTGCTCAATGCCCGGAAGAATTTTTTCCGAGGAGATCACCTCCCCCGTCCCTGAATCCACGATTCCAAGGGCTTCATCGACGAAAAGCCCAACGGTCCGCCGGGGTGTCTGCGCGATAAGCAGGTGATCGTCCAGGTCGGGTTCTCGCTCCTCGAGGCCGAAACGCCTGCGGATGTTGAAGATGGGTATGATCCTGCCCTGCAGGTTGACCACACCCAGAACGATATCCGGAGCGTTCGGCAACGGCGTTATCTCCACCATCCGCACGATCCGCTCTACGATGGCAAGGCGCAGGGCGTAGCGCTGCTCATTGAGGGCGAAAGCAACCAGTATGGAATTTTTTCCAGCTCCAGCTGTCATCCTATCAGTCGTAATATTAATATCGGTATACGCTCAGAGATTGTATAACTGCGAGATGAATTGCCTGGAAGGCCAGGCCCGCCCCGGCGCGCAGGACTATTTCAACCGGACGCTGAGCAGCGCCGCGTCGTCCCGGAAGCCGTCCTTGGCGCTCCGCCGGGCGGTCTCGACCACGGCGGCGTTGAAGTCTTCGCGGCCCGCGCATTCCTGCAGGATGCGGGTGAAGCCCGTTTCCGCCTCCGCGGGGGAGGCGGCCAGGCCCTCCAGCAGCCCGTCGGTGCACAGCACGAGGCGGTCGCTCGGCCGCAGGGATACGACCACTTCCTGATAGGCGGCCTGCGGGCTGAAGCCCAGGCCCATGCCCTCCGGAAGCACCCGGATCGCCTCGCCGGCGCGCAGGACGAACAGCGGGATGTGCCCGGCGTTGGCGCAGGTCAGGGTCAGGGCAGAGGAGTCCAGCAGGCAGGCCAGCGAGGTGATGATCAGGTCGGGCAGCTTCCCCAAATCGGCGCAGACCCTCCGGTTGAGGCGCTCCAGCAGGGCGCCGGGCGAAGCGGAGCCGCTGCCGGAAACCAGCACCTTCAGCATGGCGGCCACCAGGGCCGCCCGGATGCCGTGACCGCCCACGTCCCCGATCAGGAACCGGGTCCTCGAGGAGGAGAGGGAAGTGACCTCGTACCAGTCCCCGCCGCATTGCAGCTCGGGCAGGGGCAGGTAGGTGACGGCGACCTCCAGCCCCGGGTCCTCGACCGGATCGGCGCGCAGGAGCGTGCGCTGCAGCTCCCCCGCCCAGCGCAGCTCGTCGCGGATCCTCTGCTCATGACGAAGGTTCTCCCGCTTGAGGCGCGTCAAGGCCAGCCCCTTCTCCACCTCGGCGATCAGCGCCGTAGGGTGGCAGGGCTTGGTCAGGTAGGAGAACACGCCGGCCCCAATGATCTTGCTCATCTCCTCCAGGTCTCCGGCCCCGGAAACGATCATGGTCGTGATCTCGGGGTAGCGGTCCCTCACCTCCAGCAACAGGTCGCTGCCCCGCTTGACGGGCATGTTGAGGTCCGAGACGATCAGGTCGATCGAGGAGGCCTCCCTTTCCAGCAGCGCCAGGGCTTCCGCGCTGGACGCGGCGGTCCGCACGGAAACGCCCCGCGGCCGGCCCCATTCGGAGAGGATGGTCGAGAACAGCTCCAGGATGGGCACCTCGTCGTCGATCAGCAGAACGGCACGGTTTTCCATCGCGGTCCCACGGGTAGTATACGGGCGAGTGGGGGCGAGGCTCAAGTGCGGCGCGGCGGTGAGCAAGTGGCCTCA
>MIBK01000192.1:9697-9868 GCA_001829505.1 Spirochaetes bacterium RBG_16_67_19
GAGGACGCGGCGGGGGCCGCGGGCTTCAGGGAATTCCTGCGCCTGCCCGAGCGGCTGTACCGGGGCGATCCCCTCTGGTCGCCGCCGCTGTGGGCCGACGAGCGCAAGACCTTCACCGCGAAAAACCCGATCCTGGCTCATTCCGAGTACCGGCTGCTGCTGGCCCGGCGG
>MIBK01000192.1:9951-12164 GCA_001829505.1 Spirochaetes bacterium RBG_16_67_19
CTCCTTCGAGAGCGAGGACGAGGAGGCGGCCGGCGCCCTGCTGGCGGAGGCGGAGGGCTGGCTGGCCTCCCGCGGCATGAACGCCGTGCGCGGGCCCATCAATCCGGTGTCCGAGTGCTGGGGTTTCCTGCTGCGGGGACACGGGCGGCCGGCGACCTTCCTGTCCCCCTACAACCCGCCGCGCTACAACGACTATGCCCTGGGCCGGGGCTTCGCCAAGGTCAAGGACCTGCTGGTGTACGAGGCAGACGCCCTGGAAGGCTACCGCATCCCGCCGCGCTTCCTGGAGTTCCGGCGCCGCCTGCTGGAGCGCCGGCCCCGCCTGTCCGTCCGCCCCCTGGACTTGAAGAGGATACCGCAGGAGGCTGAGGCCATCTGGAGCATCACCAACCAGGCGGTGAGCGGGAACTGGGGCTACGTGCCCCTGGGCCGGGAGGAGCTGGCCGACGTCCTGCGCCAGCTCAAGCCCATTGCCGACCCGGACGCCATCTGGCTGGTGGAGGACTCGGGCCAGGCGGTGGGCTACGCCCTGGGATTCCCGGACCTCAACATCCTGCTGCGCCGCATCCACGGCCGGCTTCTGCCCTTCGGCTTCCTGACCCTCCTTCGCGGGGCGCGCCGCCTGCGGGATTACCGCCTGTTCGGGCTGGCGGTCCTGCCCGCCTACCACGGCCTGGGGCTGGACGTGCTGCTGTACGTGAGCCTGTTCGAGGCCCTTCAGCCGCGGGGGGTGCACCTGGAGGCCAACTACATCCTGGAGGACAATGCCCGGATCCGCAACGCCCTGGAGAAGCTCTCCCTCACCCAGACCAAGGTCTACCGGGTGTACGAAAAGAGACTGTGATGGTGAAGATCATCGGCATCTCGGGGGGATCGGGCTCCGGCAAGACCACCATCGTGCGCCAGATCGCGGAGGTGGTGCCGGACTTCGTGTGCATCGCCCAGGACAGCTACTACAAGTCCGCCGAGTTCATGGACAACCAGCACATCACCGCCTTCAACTTCGACCACCCCTCGGCCTTCGACACGGACCTGATGGTCGAGCAGTTGCGGGCCCTGAAGCGGGGGCAGAGCATCCGGGTACCGGTCTACGACTTCGTGCACCACCGCCGCAGCCCCGAAACCGTGGAGGTGGCCCCGCGCCGGCTGGTGCTGTTCGAAGGCATCATGGTTTTCGTGGATCCGCGGGTGCGCGAGCTTCTGGACCTGAAACTGTACGTGGACACCCCGGACGACATCCGCTTCATCCGCCGCCTGCAGCGCGACATCAAGGAACGCGGCCGCACCCTGGAGTCGGTGGTCCGCCAGTACCTGGAGGTCGTGCGGCCCGGTCACCTGGAGTTCATCGAACCCACCAAGGCCTACGCCGACCTGATCATCCCGGAAGGCGGCAACAACGAGAAAGCCCTGCAGGTGCTGGCCTCCTTCATGCAGGCCATACGCTAGAGCAGGGGATCCAGGGCTATCTTCCCGTTGCGCTTGTCCAGGCTGAAGCGGACCCCCGCCAGGGTCTCGGTGACCACGTAGGGGACGTGGCAGATTTCGATATACGAGCCGGGATACACGGTGTTCTGGACCTGGACGAAGGCCTTGTCGTTCTTGTCCAGCTCCTTCATCAGCTCCTGGGTCGATTCATTCAGCTTGTGGATCGCCGCGCGCAGCCGATCGTGCACGTCCTGCAGGCGGGGCCTGCTGGCCGGCTCCGCGCTCATCCGGCCTTGGACCTGTTTCAGGCGCGTGGCCAGGGCGAGATTCTTGTCCCTGATCCAGAGCAGTTTTTGCTGCACGAAGGCGTTGATCCCGCAGATCAGCTCGGTGCGCGGGCTGGTCGGTGAGCCCACCTGCCCGGCCTGGATGCCGTTCTGGGCGTAGATCTTCCCTCCCACCAGCATGCCCTTGGGGCCGGTGACCACCCGGTCCAGGCAGCGCAGCACCGAGTTCAGGCAGCCCGTACGCACCCGGATGGCCCCTTGCGCCTCCACCAGGCAGTTCTCGATGAAGCGGGCGGTTACGCTGCCCCCTACGCGCACGCTGCCGCTGCCCCGGCCCAGGATGCCCTGCTGGGTCACCAGGTCCCCCTGGCATTCCACCAGGGTGGCGTCGATGACCCGGGCGCAGAAGACCGAGCCCTTGGCCTTGACCTGGAAGCCCTGCTTCACCTCGCCGTGGATGACCACGTCGCCGGAAAAATCCACGTGCCCGGTGCGGTAGTC
>MIBK01000192.1:12223-12418 GCA_001829505.1 Spirochaetes bacterium RBG_16_67_19
TGAAGCCCGTGTTGGCTCCCGGCTTGAAGCTGCTCACCTCGACCTTGCTGAAGGGGATGGCTTCCGCGCGCACGTTGAAGCCGATCTCCCCCTCCTGCTTTGGCACCATCCGGGCCAGCACCTCTCCCGTGCGCACCAGGCGGAAGGGACTGCGGGCCTTGAAATCCACGCTGCCCTCGGAGGGCTCCACGGGGG
>MIBK01000192.1:12469-14700 GCA_001829505.1 Spirochaetes bacterium RBG_16_67_19
GGGGCTTCGTTGCGTGCCGGCTTGCCTCGCGCCACGACCACCGCCCCCAGGGCCACCAGCTCGGTGTTGACGGTGTGCAGGGTCTGGCGGATGAGCTTGGCGTCCACTCCGAAGCGCACGCCCTTGGCCTGCAGCGCGCGGGCCACGTCGTTTTCCGTCAGCGGAGGCTGGTCGCCCGCCGGGGGAACGAAGCTGGCCGTGGCGCTCATCAGGTCCCGTGCCAGGGCCACCTCCACGTGCGCCTCGTCCGGGGCCTGCTCCTTCTGCAGGGTGTCCAGCTCCCCGTCGACCGCCTGCCCGGGTCCCGGCGGCGAGGCCTTCAGGGCGGTGTGGGGATCGTAGCCCTCCACCTCCTGCAGGATCTCCATGGATCGGCGGATGGTCTCCTCCAGCTGGAAATCCTTCCCGGCGGCCATGGCTACTTTTCGAGGAAATCCAGGACCTTGGCGATCTCGAAGGGCTTTTTCAGCAGGGCATGGGCACCGGCCCCCAACGCCCGCGCCACCAGGGGGTCGTTCGGGTAGGCAGTGATCAGCAGCACGCGCGTGGCCGGTTTGGCCTTCAGCAGCTCTTCGGTGATCTCCGCTCCGTTCTTGCCGGGCATGCGGATGTCCAAGAGCACCAGGTCGTACTCCGCGCGCAGGCCCTCCTCCAGGCCGGCCTGGGAGTTGGAGCGGACCTCGACCGTATGCCCCAGGTCCTCGAAGATGATCTTGATGGCGTCCAGGATCATCACCTCGTCGTCGATCACCAGGATTCTCTTGCCCAAGTCACCCTCCTTTGCCGGAAAGTTCATCTTATCCTATCGCCGCCTGCCGTGCCAGCGGCAGGATGATGCGGAACTCCGTTCCCCGCCCCTGCTCGCTGTCCACCTCGATCCTGCCTCCGTGCTGGCGCACAATGCCGAAAACGATGGGCAAGCCCAACCCGGCACCCTGCCCGAAGCCCTGGGTGGTGAAGAACGGCTCGAACAGGCGGGCCCGTACCTCCTCGCTCATGCCCACGCCGGTGTCCCTCATGCGCAGGCAGGCGGTTTCCGCGTTGTCCTGCCCGCGGGAGCCCTCCAGGCTTATGGTGAAGCGGCCGCCCTGGGGCATGGCCCTGCGGGCGTTGTCAGCCAGGTGCACGAACACCTGGCTCAGCAGCTCCGCGTCCCCGCGCACGACCAGGGCTGCCGGGTGCGCCTGAAGCTCCAGGACGATCTCCGGCCCCAGCACCCGTTCCAGGGTCTGCCGCGAAGAGGACAGCAGGGCATTCAGCTCCAGCGGCTCCCAGGACAGGGGCAGCTGCTCGCTGAAGGCCAGCAGGCCGTGGGTCACCCTGGCCGCCCGGGCCACCGCGGCCAGGATGCCTTCCGCGGAGCGCATTTCGCCGGCGCCCGCGGGCAGCTTCATCTTCAGCAGTTCGCCGTAGCCCTGGATGGCGGTCAGGGCGTTGTTCAGGTCATGGGCCACCCCTCCGGCGAGGCGTCCGATCGCCTCCTGTTTCTGCACCTTGGCCAGCAGCTCCTCCAGTCGCCGCTTCTCCTGCTCGGCCTCCTTGCGCTCGCTGATGTCACGCAGGATGCACTGCACGTAGCGCTCCTGGCCGACCTGCATGGAGCGGATGCTGGCCTCCGCCGGAAACTGGCTGCCGTCCTTCCGGCGGTGCAGGCTCTCTATGACGATCCCATGTTCAGCTCCCAGGCCAGCCGCCGATTCGAAGGAGGCGTCGGTCAGATGGCCGTAGCGCAAAGCCAGCAACTCGCCGCGATCGTAGCCGTACGCCTCCACCGCCCTGTCGTTGGCCTCCACGATGTTCCCCTTGGCGTCCAGCAGCAGGATGATGTCGTTGGCGTATCGCGCCAGGTACCCGTAATGGGTTACCAGGGCTTCCTGCGCGTCGCGAGAATGGCGAACCAATTGCCGCAGGCGCAGAATCAGGAAAAGAGTCGAGGCCACGCCCAGGGCGAGGGCCAGCAACAGGGAAGCGAGGGCCAGATCCCTTACCGGTTTTTCCGTCTCCGCCAGGTCTACCTTCCCAACGAGGGACCAGCTGGAGCCGGGCACGAACTGCCAGGCTGCCAGCACCTGCTCTCCCCGATAGTCTACCCCTCTCATGACGCCGTGTGGCCTGCGCAAGGCCTCGGCCGCGGCGAGGCTCGGATCGAGGGCCGAGGCCGACAGGATCAACGCGGTCCCTTGCCGAAAGCGCAGGTCATTGAGGAACACCACCCGGTCGCCTTCCCTGCG
>MIBK01000193.1:0-305 GCA_001829505.1 Spirochaetes bacterium RBG_16_67_19
GGCGTGCTCATCGGGAACGACCTTCGCTTCTGGGCGGACGCGCTGAGGTTCGCGGGACTGCTGGTCTACAAGAAGGCCTACCTGCCGGGTCTGGAGGAAAGGGCGGGGAGCTACGCCGCGGTTTGGGAGCCGGTGGTCGACGGGGAGGATCGTCAGACCATGGCGGGGCTGGCCGCTTCAATGCCGGTGGCCGCGAGGGCGCTGCGGATGGTGGAGGGAAAAGAGCCCCCGCTGTCAGCGCCCGAGGAGGTGCTAGGGCGGTTCCTGGCGGGTGCCGTGGACGAGCTGGTACGGGGGGCGGCGCG
>MIBK01000193.1:367-2929 GCA_001829505.1 Spirochaetes bacterium RBG_16_67_19
TCCACGACCACTGGCTCCACGCCCTGAGCGCACCGGAGGGCACAATCGCTGCGGCCCCGGCGGAGCTTGAAAAGCTCCGCGCCCAGATCGCCGATTGGAAAAAGCCCATCTCCCTGGCCGTCCGATCGCCGTACCGGCTCTGCTTCCGGTTGGAGGAGCCGCCGCAGGAGGAAGGGGACGGTCGCTGGTACGTGCGCTACCTCGTGCAACCCGTGGATGACATGAGCCTGCTTATCCCCGTGCCTGAAGCGTTCGGTGCGCAAGGGAAGAAGGTCCTGGCTCGCGCCTCGGGAGCGGGCTCCGCGCGGGAGGCCGTGCTTTCCGCCCTTGGCCGGGCCTCCGCTTTGAGCCCGCAGATCGAGCGAAGCCTCGGAAAAAGCGCACCCGCTGGCTATTTCCTGAATAAAACCGGAGCGTACGAGTTCCTCTCTTCCACCTCCACTCTGCTGGACCGGTCGGGATTCGGCGTGCTGCTTCCCTCGTGGTGGACGCGTAAAGGCGGCAAGGTCCGCCTTTCGGTCGGGGCGCGCGTAAAGAGCTCGACACTGCAGGGCCAGGCCGGGATGACCCTCGACAAGGTGCTGAACGTGCACTGGGAAGTGGCCCTTGGGAGCCAGGTGCTCACGAGGGAGGAGCTGGAGTCCCTTGCCGCCCTCAAAGCGCCCCTGGTGAAGGTGCGTGGCCAATGGGTGGCGATGAGCGCGGAGGAAATTCAGGCCGCGCTCGCTTTCTGGAAAGGCAAGACCGATAGCCGGATGAAAGCGCGTGACTTGCTGGCGCTGTCTTTGGGGACCTCGGCCGCGGTGGCGGGGATGGATTTCCGCGGAGTGCAGGCCAGCGGCTGGATCGGCGAGCTGCTGGAGCGCCTGCGCGGGGATTCCCGTTTCGCGGAGCTCGCCTCACCGGCCGGTTTCCGGGGGACCCTCCGGCCTTACCAGGCCAGGGGATACTCCTGGCTCTCTTTCCTGAGCCAGTGGGGCCTGGGCGCCTGCCTGGCCGACGACATGGGGTTGGGCAAGACCGTACAGACCCTGGCCTTCATCCAGGCCAGGCGCGAAAGCGGTGAGAACAACCCTTTCCTCCTGGTGTGTCCCACCTCCGTCGTGGCGAACTGGAAAAAGGAGGCCTCCCGATTCACCCCCGATCTGCCCGTCATCATCCACCACGGTTTGGGCCGGAAGAAGGGGGAGTCGCTGAAAAGCGAGGCGGAGAGGCAGGCCATGGTCATCTCGACCTACGGCCTGGTTCACCGGGACCTCGAGCACCTGGCGGGCATCGGCTGGGCGGGGGTGATCCTGGACGAGGCGCAGAACATCAAGAACCCGGAGGCCAAGCAAGCGCGCGCGGTGCGCTCGATTTCCGCCGGATGCCGCTTCGCCCTCACCGGCACGCCGGTGGAAAACCACGTCGGCGACCTGTGGTCGATCATGGAGTTCCTCAATCCCGGCCTGCTGGGCAACCGCAGTGAGTTCAAGCGCCGGTTCTTCATCCCCATCCAGGCCAACCGCGACGCCGAGGCCGCTTCACGCCTGAAGCGGCTCACGGGGCCGTTCATTCTCCGCAGGCTGAAAACCGATCCAACCGTCATCTCGGATCTGCCCAAGAAGATGGAGATGAAAGTCTGGTGCACGATCACCAAGGAGCAGGCGTCGCTGTACAAGGCGGTGGTGGACGAGGCGGAAGAGGCCCTGGAGGGCGCCGACGGGATTGCTCGCAAAGGCGTGATCCTGGCCACGCTCACCAAGCTGAAGCAGGTCCTGAACCATCCCGCCCATTTCCTCAAGGACAACTCGCAGGTCGCCGGCCGCTCGGGCAAGCTCCAGCGCCTGACGGAGATGCTGGAGGAGGTATTGGAGAGCGGGGAGCGGTCGCTGCTCTTCACCCAGTTCAGCGAGATGGGGGAGATCCTGCGCGCGTATCTGGAAGCGACTTTCGCGGAGGAGGCACCCTTCCTCCACGGCGGAGTACCCCGGGCTCGGAGGGATGCAATGGTAGAGCGCTTTCAGAATGACGAAAAGGCGCCGCACCTTTTCATCCTCTCCCTCAAGGCAGGCGGTACGGGCTTGAACCTCACGCGGGCCAACCACGTTTTCCATTATGACCGGTGGTGGAACCCCGCGGTGGAAAGCCAGGCCACGGACCGGGCCTTCCGCATCGGCCAGAAGAAAAACGTGGAGGTGCACTCCTTCCTGTGTTCGGGGACCGTGGAGGAGCACATCGACGAGTTGATCGAGCGCAAGAAGGAAGTGGCGGGATCCGTGGTTGGCGCCGGGGAGGCCTGGCTGAGCGAGCTTTCCAACAGCGAGATCAGAAAGCTATTCCAGCTTCGGGCCGAAGTGCAGGGGGAGTGACATGTCGTATTGGGGCTACTATTACAAGCCCAGCAGGCCGCGCCAGGTCAAAGGCGGGATCAAGTCTCAATCCAAAAGCGGGGGCTTTGGGAAAAGCTGGTGGGCGAGGCGTTGGATCGATGTGCTGGAAAGCTTCCACATTGATTCGCGCTTGAGCCGAGGGAAAAGCTACGCGCGGCGCGGGCAGGTAGTCTCCATCGACATCGGCGAA
>MIBK01000193.1:3018-3304 GCA_001829505.1 Spirochaetes bacterium RBG_16_67_19
GAAGGCCATCGCCGCAATGGCCTCCAAGGCCGTATTCAGTGCCAGGCTCCTGAACGGCGAGATGCCGGAGGACATCGAGAAGGCGTTCACGAGCGCGCAGCTTTCCCTTTTTCCGAAGAGCCTCCGGGAACTGGACACCGAGTGCTCCTGCCCGGACTGGTCCAACCCCTGCAAACACATCGCCGCCGTGTATTACCTGCTGGGAGAGGAGTTCGATCGGGATCCCTTCCTCATCTTCCGCCTGCGGGGCATGGCGCGCGAGGAGTTGCTGAAGGCGCTGGGAAAA
>MIBK01000193.1:3332-6740 GCA_001829505.1 Spirochaetes bacterium RBG_16_67_19
AGGCCAGGGGGGGCGGCGGGCGGAAGGCGGCCCGTGAGACCTCCCGCCCGGCCCAGGCCAGCAGGCAAACGCCGCGTTCCCCTAAGCTCGCTACGGAGCCGGCGGCGTTTTGGGGGAACGGAGGGGATTTCGCCTTCCCGGAAGCGGGAGAAGCCCCGCAGTCTCCACCACTCTTCGGCCGTCTCGGGGGCTTCCCTTTCTGGCGCGGGAGCCGGAGCTTTCGTGATGCTATGGAGGAAATGTATCGCCAGGCATCGCCCGCCGGCATGGACCTGTTCCTCGGGCAGGCAGAGGGTGATCCGTCCAGGTGAGGGAGGTGTGGCCGAGCGCGCCGCGTACCACGGAACCACGGGCGAAGAGAGCCGCTGGATCTCTTGCAGTCACAGCTGAAGGAGCGAATTGACAAGTCCGCAGCTGTCCGCAATACTCTGCTTGGTTATGATCCAATCCACACGTTATGGAGAGCCCCAAATGCAGAAGCTAATGACTTTGGGGGATGTGGCCGACTATCTTCGTTTGAGCAAGGACACAGTCTACCGGATGGCCAGCGGGGAGAGGATGCCAGCCTCCAAGGTCGGCAATCAGTGGCGCTTCCGAAGGGACGATATCGACGCCTGGCTGGAGAGACACAAGAACGTGACGGGTGCCCAGGAATCCCGTGGCCGGAAAGGGCCATAGCGGCCTCAGCCCCAGCGACGCGAGTGGGGCTTCAGTTCCGCCGTGTGATCAAGGAAACTGGCGCAGGCGCGAGGCGTTCGAGGAAGGAGTAAATCTAGATGAGTCCGCCAGACCGACTGAAACACATCCTCAATGAATACCTCCAGGGGATCCGCGAAGCTCTGGGCCACGAACTTGACTCGCTCGTGCTGTATGGCTCGCAGGCACGCGGGGAAGCGACCGATGAGTCCGACATTGATGTCTTGTGCATCATGAGAGGGCCGTTCGACTATGGAGAGCTGATTCTCAAGACGGGTGAGGTGTCCGCCGAGTTGAGCCTGAAACACGAGGTCGTCATTTCGACCGCCTTTGTGACGCGATCCGATTACGAGAGTCGCAACACGCCTTTCTTGATGAATGTGCGCCGCGAGGCGGTCACCATATGAGCGAGATCGAGGCTCTGTTGAAGAGAGCCGGCGACAGTCTGGCGGCTGCGCGAACGCTGCTGCGGGAGGGGTTTCCCGATTATGCCGCCTCGCGCGCTTACTACGCCATGTTCTATGTGGCGGAAGCTCTGCTGGCTCACCTGGGGCAGTCGTACAGCAGTCACGCGGCGGTTATCGCTGCTTTGGGCCGCGAGTACGCCAAGACCAGTCGATTGCACCCGAAGTTTCACCGCTGGCTTATCTCTGCGCAGGATTTTAGAAACGTAGGAGACTATGGCGTGGAAGCTCACGTTTCCGATGAACAGGCCCGAATGCTCTGCGGCTGGGCCGAAGAGTTCCTCGGCGCAGCCGGGGCGTATCTGTCCGGCGGTGGAGGTGACGAACAATGAACGAAGCACTTGACCTGTCGGTTCGGTGACTCTGGAGAGGATGCGCGCCAGGTCGCGCTGGTGGGCGTGGCCGGGCTGATAACGATTTTTTCGTGATGGTCAATGTCCTTTCCTTTCAGCCGCTGCCAATAAATACGGAGAGCAGCTCCGGCATCTCTAAAGCGCCGGCGAAGTCTCTTCCCCTCGAAGGATCCTCGCTACATCCATCCTGGGATGGACCTCCGCGAGAGCCTCTCTATTCATGGCGGACTCGTACTGAATGCAAGTATAACGGTGTAGAGGCCGATGCGCTATTGCGCCGCTTGGCCGGCTTGGGCGGCCGCCGCGTCAGCCGGCCTCGGCCAAGCGCTTCCGGCGCTGGGACAGAAGCTGCACGTGGCGCTTCTCTTCCTCGATGATGGCCCTGGCCGCCTCGCGCCCCTTGGCGGGAGTGACGCCCAGCAGCTCGTAGAAGAAAAGCAGGGTGTCCTTCTCGAAGGCGATGGCGATGTCCACAGCTTTCAGGGGGTCCTTCACGGTCTTGGCCAGGGCGAGGGCCTTGTCCTCCCCCACGAAGAAGCGGGAGTCGCTGGTGGCCTGGATGTAGGCGCTGGTCTGGCCCCACTCCTCGGCGTCCACCTCCAGCTCCGGGTACTCGCGGGCCAGCCTTTCGAAGGTGTGGAAGTGCTTCACTTCCTCGCCGGCCAGGTGCGTGAACAGCTCCCGCAGCTCCGGGGAGGAGGTGGTGGAGGCGATGGCCTGGTAGAAGGCCTGGCCGCCCTTTTCGACGGCCTTGGCCAGGTCGAAGATCTCCGCGCTGGACAGCAGGATGCTCATGGCTAGTACTCCGGGGGAAGTTTTTCCAGCTCCGCGAAGCTGAACACCGGGCCGTCGACGCACACGTACTTGGCGCCCACATTGCACCGCCCGCACTTGCCGATGCCGCACTTCATGCGGTTCTCCAGGGAGAGGATGATGTCCTCCTTGGCGAAGCCCAGCTCCAGGAGGGCGGGGATGGTGAAGCGGATCATGATCGGCGGCCCGCAGACCAGGGCGATGGCGTTCTTCGTGGCGGGTTTCAACTCCCGCAGCACGTTGGGCACCAGCCCGATCCTGCCGTCCCAGGGCTCCCCCGGATCCCGGTCCACGGCCAGGTTCAGGCTCAGCCCTTGCGCGGACTTCCAGGCCGCCAGCTGCTTCTTGTACAGCAGCTCCCCGGGGCTGCGCGCGCCATACAGGGCGAAGATGTTGCCGAAGCGTGGCCGGTTGGCGGGGTCCAGCATGTAGGTGATCGCCGAGCGCAGGGTGGTGAAGGCGAAGCCCCCCGAGACGATGACGATGTCCTTGCCCTCCAGCCGCTGCCAGGGGAAGGTGTTGCCCAGCGGGCCGCGCACCCCGATGCGCCTTCCGGGCTCCGAGCCGTGCAGCTCCGCGGTCACCGTGCCGGTCAGCTTGACGGTGAACAGCAAGTAGTCGGCTTCCGTGGGGGAGGAGGCGATGCCGAAGGGCGACTCCCCCAGGCCCAGGACCGAGACCTCGGCGAACTGCCCGGGCAGGTAGCGGAAGGCCTGGCGGTCCTCCTCCCGCTCGAACACCAGCTTGAAGGTCTTCAGGTCGCGGGCTTCGTTCTCCACGGTGATCTCCGCGATGCGCACCGGGTAGGGGATGTAGGGGTTGGCCGGGGCCGCCGCCGGGGCGGCGGGCTTTGCTTCAACGTTCATTGAATGGTTTCCTTGGCGAGGCTGCGGATGACGTCGCGGATGTCCAGGTTCACCGGGCAGCCTGAAATGCAGCGGCCGCAGCCAACGCAGAGGGCCACCCCGGTGTTCTCCACCGCGTAGGAGAACTTGTGCATGAAGCGCTGCCGCAGCCGCTCCTTCTTGTTTTTCCGGGGGTTGTGACCCGAGGCGTGCTTGGTGAAAAGAGGGAACTGGCAG
>MIBK01000193.1:6930-10482 GCA_001829505.1 Spirochaetes bacterium RBG_16_67_19
GCCCGGGCCTGCTCCAGCGCCTCGGGAGCGGCTGCGCTCAACAGGCCGCGATGCGCCTCCAGCAGGGCCCGGCCCTTGTCGCTCACGGCCTCCAGCAGGATCGTGTCGGCGGCGCCGGCCGCGCCGCCAGCACCGACCGCTGCCGACAGGTCGTGGGCCAGCAGGTCGGCGCCCTCCGTCCCGGCCGGCCCGCCCCCCATGGCCGTGCAGAAGCAGGTGGGGCAGGGGCCGGTGCAGGCCAGAGCGATGACCACGGCGTTCTCCCGCCGCTGCAGAAAGTACGGGTCCGCGAAGCCCTTGTTCTTGGGGCTGAACACGGCGTCCAGCTGCGACATGGCCCGCGCGTCGCAGGGCCGGCAGCCGAACACCAGGATCTTTTCCGCGGGCAGCGGCACCTCGGTCACCTGGTCGTAGTCGAAGGTGCAAAGCACCTCGGTCTGGGGCAGGAACACCTCTTTGAGCGGCACCCGCACGTTGGCGAAGTCGTACACGATCTGGCCGGGATTCTCTGCCAGCTCGTAATACAGCGGCCCGCCGGTACGAGCCGGCTCGCGGGCCGGGGCGAAGAACCGGCCTTCACCGGCCAGCTTCGGGATGTCGGCTTTCTTGATAACGACCTGGTCCATTCTTACCCTTTCTTGTCCGGGTCGGTGATGAAGGAATCCGCGTCCTTCTCCCCGAAGGTGGTGAGCGGCGGCAGCTCCCCCGCGTCGAAGGCCGGCAGGTAGCCGAAGGTCTCCTCCACGTCCTTGACGATCTTCTTGGTGAACAGCCGCAGGTCGATGCCCATGGGGCAGGCCCGGTAGCAGGCGTCGCACTCCACGCAGCGTCCGGCCTGGTGGAAGATGCGGATGATCTGGAAGAACATCTTGTCGGAGGCGTCGGTGCCCACGCCGATCCACTTGCGGTCGGTCTGCTCGGCGAAGCACTCCTTGCACCAGCAGGTGGGGCAGGCCTGCCGGCAGGCGTTGCAGCGGATGCAGCGGGACAGCTCCGAGCGGAAGTACTCCCAGCGCTCCGCCTGGCTCTTGGCTTCGAACTCCTTCACCCGCGCGTAGCCCCCGTCGCCGGGCTTGCGGGCCTGGCCGGGCACCAGCACGTCCGCGCCCTCCGGCACGGGGTGCCGGCACTCCAGGCAGCAGTCCTGCAGAACCTGCTCCCGGGGCAATGAGAGGGGTTCCGCGCCGCGGACGGCCACCCGCAGCAGGTCCCCGTCGACTTCCTCGTGGCCCAGGATCTCCTGGCCCCCAGCGGCCGCCTCCACCTTGCGGGTGTCGATCATGCCCCGGCAGGGCACGCCCACCACCACCAGGCTCTCGCGGCGGACCTGCTTCTCCTTGGTGAGGGCCACGATGGAGCGCAGGTCGCAGGCCTTGGCCGCGATGCCGATGCGCGGGTAGGGCTTGTCCCGCTTCTTGGGGCGGTTGGGCAGGTTCTCGTAGTACTTCGGCAGGTAGGCGGCCAGATTGTTGGCGCAGAAGGAGTCCCAGACCAGGGGCGAATCCACGCCGGCCGCCGCGCCCTCCGCGGTCACGAAGCAGGGCCGGGAGCGCAGGGGGAGTGAGCCCTGCTGGAAGCCCAGGAACAGCTCGATCTTGCCTTCGGCGAAAAGTCCCTGGGCGATTTTGCGGATTTCGCCGGCGCGGGAGTCGGTCATGAGCTCACTTCCTTCTTCAGCCCCTTGGCCGGCCCCACCCGGCGCACGTCGGCGATGACCTTGTTCATCAAATCCGAGAAGCGGCGGCCTTCGGAGGCGGACACCCAGGAGAACTGCACCCTTTCGGGCTCCACCCCCACGAACTCCAGGAACTTCTTGGTCAGGGCGAACTTGCGCCGGGCCACCAGGTTGCCGCTGATGTAGTGGCAGTCCCCCGGGTGGCAGCCGGACACCAGCACCCCGTCCACCCCGTTCTGCAGGGCCTTCATGATGAACTGGGGGTTGATGCGCGCGGAGCAGGGCACCCGGATGATGCGCACGTTGGGGGCGTACTGCAGGCGGCTCACCCCGGCCAGGTCCGCTCCGGCGTAGGAGCACCAGTTGCACAGGAAGGCCACGATGACGGGGTGCCACTCCGTATCCGCGGCCCGGAGGTCTATCGCTAAAGTATCGCTCATCGTCTGCTGCTCCTATAGGGCGTTGATCGCCGACAGGATCTGCTCGTCCTTGAATCCCTTGAGGTTGGGCGCCGAGCCCTTGCAGGTGGCCACGCAGGCGCCGCAGCCCTTGCAGAGGATCTCGTTGATCACGGCCACCTCCTTCTCCTCGTCGATGGCGATGGCGGTGTACGGGCACACGGTCACGCAGGCCCCGCAGGCGTTGCAGCGGGCCGGGTTGATGTAGGCGGTCTTGCCCCCGGCCTCCACCGTGTCCTTGGACAGCACCGTGGCCGCCCGGCTGGCCGCGGCCATGGCCTGGGAGGAGGACTCTTCCACGTCCTTGGGGTAGTGGGCGACCCCGGCCATGTACACCCCGTCGGTGGCGAACTCCACGGGCCGCAGCTTGGCGTGGGCCTCCAGGAAGAAGCCGTCGGCGTTGAGCGGCACCTTGAACAGCTGGGCCAGACGCGCGTTTTCCGGATTCGGCTCCACCCGGCTCGCGAGCACCAGCAGGTCGGCGGCCAGCTCCAGGTCCGCGTCCAGGATCTTGTCGTGCACCCCGACCACCAGCCCTTGGGGCGCCTCGCGCACCGTGGGCTTGGCCTGCGGGTCGTACTGCACGAAGACGATCCCCAGCTCGCGGGCCCGGGTGTAGTGCTCCTCGCGGAAGCCGTAGGCGCGCATGTCGCGGTACAGGATGAAGATGCGCGCCCCGGGTTTGGCCTCCTTCAGGCGGATGGCGTTCTTCAGGGCTCCGGCGCAGCAGATCCTGGAACAGTACGGGTGGTCCGGCTCCCGGCTGCCCACGCACTGGATGAAGACCACGCTGTCCGGCGTTTGGAAGTCCGCCCGGCCGGCCAGCTCGTTGATCTCCAGAAGAGTTTTCACGCGCGGGTTCTGCCCGTACAGATACTCCTGGGGCACGGCCTCGCGGCCGCCGGTGGCCAGGATGACCACCCCGTGCTCGATCTCGTGTACGTCGCTGGACGCGGACACCTTGGACTTGAAGTTGCCCACGAAGCCGTCTACCGCGTCCAGGCGGGCGTTGGTATGGACCGTGATTTTCTCGTGCCTGCCGACCCGCTGGATCAGCCCCCGCACGTGGGCGGCGATGTCCCGGCCCTCCAGGGTGGCTCCCGCGCGCAGGGCGTTGCCGCCCAGTTGAGCCGTCTTCTCCACCAGATTGACCGGAAAGCCCTGGTCGGCCAGGGCCAGGGCCGCGGTCAGGCCCGCCGCCCCTCCCCCCAGCACCAGGGCCGACTGGGTCACCGGCAGGGTGAGGGAGCCCAAAGGCTCGATCAGCCCGGCCTTGGCCACGGCCATGCGCACCAGGTCCTTGGCCTTGATCGTGGCCTCGGCCTGCTCGTGCATGTGCACCCAGGAGCACTGGTCGCGGATGTTGGCCATCTCGAACAGGTTCTGGTTCAGCCCCGCCTCGCGGATGGTCTGCTGGAA
>MIBK01000193.1:10626-10971 GCA_001829505.1 Spirochaetes bacterium RBG_16_67_19
GCGGGCGTATTCGGCCACGGAGGGTACGTTCACCACCCCGCCGATGTTGCGCCCGCAGTGGCAGACGAACACCCCGATGCGGGCGGGCTCGCCGATGACGTTGCGCTCCGGGACCAGCTCCTTCTTCTGCACCAGGGTGCCCCGGGCCGGAGCCAGGGCGACCATGGCCCGGGCGGCGGCGCCGGAGGCCTCCATGACGGTCTCGGGGATGTCCTTGGGCGCGGCGAAGGGCCCGGCGACCAGCACGCCCTCGCGGCTGGTGGCCACCGCGTCGAAGGGCCGGGTGGCGGCGAAGCCGTGCGCGTTCAGTTCAATACCGAAGGTCTTGGCCAGCTCCCGGGCTTC
>MIBK01000193.1:10982-14901 GCA_001829505.1 Spirochaetes bacterium RBG_16_67_19
CCAGGCCCACCGACAGGACCACCAGGTCGAATTCTTTGGCGTGGTAGCGCTGGTCCTCCTCGCCCACGTAGCCGATGCGCAAGCCCCGGTCCTGGATCTCCTCGATTTTCGAGGGCCGGCAGCGGGTGAACACGATGCCCAGCTCCTTGGCCCGCTCGTAGTAGGCGTCGAAGCCCTTGCCGTGGGCCCGCACGTCCATGTAGAACACCTCGCAGGCCAGGTCCTCCTCGTGCTCCTTGGCGATGATCGCCTCCTTGATGGCGTACATGCAGCACACCGAGGAGCAGTAGTTGTGCTCCTCGTCCCGGGAGCCCACGCACTGGATGAAGGCGATGCGCCGGGGCTGGCGGAAGTCCGAGGGGCGCAGGACCTTGCCCAGGTAGGGGCCGGAGGCCGAGAGGATGCGCTCGAACTGCAGGCTGGAGACCACGTTGGGGAAGGTGCCGTAGTGCAGCTCCGGCCGGCCGGCCGGGTCGTAGGCGCAGAAGCCCGGGGCCAGGATCACCGCCCCGGCCTCGATTTCCACGGTCTGGTCGGTCTGGCCGTAGTCGATGGCCTTGACCGGGCAGGCCTCGGCGCAGATGCCGCAGGCCTCCACGCCCCGCTCGGCCTGCCGGAAGCGCACGCAGTTGGAGCGGTCCAGCACCGGGGCGTTGGGCAGGGCCTGGGGGAAGGGGATGTAGATCGTGGGGCGCTGGCGCAGGCGTTGGTCGAACTCGGACAGCTGCATCACCGGCGGGACTTCATAGACGGTCTTCAGGCGGATGGAGTGGGTGGGGCACACCGCTTCGCAGGCCCCGCACTCCAGGCACACCTCGCTGCCGCGGTGGTAGGGGGTGTCCACCCGGATGTCCGCGCCGCGGCCCACGAAGTCGGCCACTCCCGGGCCCATGCGCTCGCGGCAGATGCGCACGCACAGCCCGCACAGGATGCAGTCGTCCTTTTCCAGCTCGAAGCGCGGGGTGGTGATCCCGTACTTTCCGGCCAGCTCGCGGATGGACTCCACCTCCGGGCAGCGGGCCAGGAACAGCTCCAGGCTCATGCGCCGGCTCTTGTGCACGCGCTCCGAGTCGGTTTGCACCTCCAGGCCCTCACGGACCTCGTAGTTGCAGGAGGTCACCAGGCGCTTCCGCCGGCCCTGGGCGACCTCCACCATGCACAGGCGGCAGCCGCCGTAGGCTTCCAGCGCGGGGTGGTGGCACAGGGTGGGGATCTGCACCCCCCTGCCCCGGGCCGCTTCCAGGATGGTCTGGCCAGCCTCCGCCTGCACCTGGGCGCCGTTCAGTGTGAAGGTGATCGACGCGCTGCCGTGCCCGTTCTGCGGTCCGCTCATGCGACCTTCTCCTTGATCCGGGCCTTGCGGATGGCCCCGTAGCGGCAGGCCTCGAAGCAGGCCCCGCACTTGGTGCATTTCCCCAGATCGATGAGGTGGGGCGCCTTCTTCTCGCCGGAGATCGCTTCCACCGGGCAACGCTTCTTGCATACCTGGCAGCCCGTGCAGGTCGCGGGGTCGATCAGGAACTGGAACAGCGGTTTGCACACCCCCGAGGAGCAGTAGCCTTCCGTGATGTGGGCCTCGTACTCGTGGCGGAAGTACTTCAGGGTGGTCAGCACCGGGTTGGCCGCCGTGGAGCCCAGGGCGCACAGCGCGGTGTCCTGCAGGTATTCGCCCAGTTCGGTGAGGGTGTCCAGGTCCTCCAGGCGCCCCTGCCCGGCGGTGATGCGCTCCAGAATCTGCAGGCTGCGCCGGACCCCTTCCCGGCAGGCCACGCATTTTCCGCAGGATTCTCCTTTGAGGAAATGCAGGAAGTAGCGGGCCACGTCCACCATGCAGGTGTCCTCGTCCATGACGATCATGCCGCCGGAGCCCATCATGGAGCCGGCCTTGCTCAACTCGTCGTAGTCCACCGGGATGTCCAGCATGTTCTCGGGGATGCAGCCCCCGGAGGGGCCGCCGGTCTGCACCGCCTTGAACTTCTTGCCCTCCGGGATGCCCCCGCCGATGTCGAAGATGATTTCCCGCAGGGGGATGCCCATCGGCACCTCCACCAGCCCGGTGTTGTTGATTTTGCCCACCAGGGAGAAGATCTTGGTCCCCTTGGATCCCTGCGTCCCGATGGAGGCGAACCAGGCGGCCCCGTGGTCGATGATCAGGGGCACGTTGGCCCAGGTCTCGACGTTGTTCAGGTTGCTGGGGCGGTCATACAGCCCGCGCTCCACGGTGTGCACGTACTTGGCGCGCGGCCGGCCCACCTTGCCCTCCAGGGACTGCATCAGGGCCGTGGACTCGCCGCAGACGAAGGCTCCCGCGCCGCGCACCACCTGGATGCGGAAGTCGTGGCCGCTGCCAAGGATGTTCCCGCCCAGCAGGCCGTACTCCTCGGCCTGCTTCAGCGCCAGGTTCAGGTGCTCCACGGCCAGCGGGTACTCGTTGCGCACGTAGACGTAGCCCTCGCGGCTGCCGATGGCCCAGGAGCCGATGATCATCCCTTCCAGGACCGCGTGCGGGTTGGCTTCCAGAACAGAGCGGTCCATGTAGGCGCCCGGGTCCCCCTCGTCCGCGTTGCAGATGATGTAGCGGACCCCGTCCTCGCTCTCGGCGTTGCGGCAGGTCTCCCACTTCTTGCCGGTGGGAAAGCCGCCGCCGCCCCGCCCGCGCAGCCCCGAGGCCTTGATTTCCTCGATCACCGCCTCGGGGGCCATGGACAGGGCCTTGGCCAGGGCAGCGTAGCCGCCGATGGCCAGGTAGTCCTCGATGCGCACCGGCTCGATGCGCTCGTTGGCCCCCAGGATCAGGCGGTGCTGCTTGCCGTAGAAGGGCACCGCCTCCCGGCTGGACATCCGCTGCCCGGTGGCCGGGTCCTGGTAGAGCAGGCGCTCGATGAGCTCCCCGCCCACCAGGCTCTTGCCCACGATCTCCGCCACGTCCTGGGGGGCCACCCGCTGGTAGAGGATGTCGCGGGATTTGAGGATCACCATGGGCTCGATCTCGCAGAAGCCCAGGCAGCCGGCCAGGCGCAGGTGCACCTTATCGGCCAGCCCCGCCTTGGCCAGTTCGCCGCGAAAGGCCTCCACCACGCCTTTGGCCCCGCGCAGCAGGCAGCAGGTGGCGTCCGCGGAGATGATGATCTCCTCAAGCCCATTGGCGCTGCTCAATTCGGAGCGCAGGCGGTCCAGTTCTTGCGCGCTTGCCAGTTTCACGCCGATTCCTTTTTCGCGTAGCTGTCCACCAGCTTGGAGACCTTGGCCAGGTTCATGCTGCCGTGGTACTCGCCGTCCACCACCACGATGGGCCCCAGGGCGCAGGCCCCCAGGCAGTTGACGGTTTCCAGGGTGAACTTGCGGTCCTCGGTGGTCATGCCGCTGCCCACGGCGAGCA
The DNA here is from genome assembly GCA_001829505.1 of Spirochaetes bacterium RBG_16_67_19. Classification (GTDB taxonomy): domain Bacteria; phylum Spirochaetota; class Spirochaetia; order SZUA-6; family DRHE01; genus MIBK01. The sequence continues at coordinate 14,362 of MIBK01000193.1, forward strand.
GCCGCTCGAACTCCTCCAGGATGCGCTGCGCCCCGCGCACGTGGCAGGCGGTGCCCACGCACACCTGGACCAGGTGCTCGCCGCGCGGCTCCAGGCTGAAGGCCTTGTAGAAGCTGGCCGTGCCGTACACCTCGGCGAAGGAAAGGCCCAGGCGCTCGCCGATGCGCTGCAGGGCGGCCTCGGGCAGGTAGTTGAAGGCCGCGTTCACGTCCTGCAGCACCATGATCAGGGAGGCCTGCCGCGGCGGGTAGCGGTCCAGAATGGCGTCGGTCTTGCGCACCGTCTCGTCGGCTTCCACGGGGACGGGCTCCGGCAGGCGGATGCGCTGGTCCACCGGGCAGGCGGCCACGCAGGCCCCGCAGCCGGTGCACTTGGCCAGGTCCACGGAGCGCGCCTTCTTGCGCACCTGGACTTTGAAGTGCCCCGCCTGCCCCTCCACCTTGTCCACCTCGGCGTAGGAGTAGAGCTCGATGTTGGTGTGCCGGGCCGCTTCCACCAGCTTGGGGGAAACGATGCACATGGAGCAGTCGTTGGTGGGGA
>MIBK01000193.1:14908-15043 GCA_001829505.1 Spirochaetes bacterium RBG_16_67_19
GTCCAGCATGGTCATCACCCCGCCGATGGAGGGGTTCTTCTCCACCAGGTAGACCTTGTAGCCGCTGTCGGCCAGGTCGATGGAGCTCTGGATGCCGGCGATGCCGGCCCCGACCACCAGCACCGCGCCGACGGG
>MIBK01000193.1:15251-15690 GCA_001829505.1 Spirochaetes bacterium RBG_16_67_19
GCCGAGCAGCAGGTGGATGCAGTCGCGGCGGAACTCGTGGGCGGCCGTGCTCACCCGCTCGATCTTCTCGCGCAGGCTGGCCGGGGCGTAGCCTTCCTTGACCGCCAGGTCGCGCAGGGTGAACATGATGTCCGAGAAGTCCACGTCCTGGGGGCAGTTGGCCGAGCAGGTGTAGCACTGGGAGCACAGCCAGATGGTCTTGGAGGACAGCACCCGCTCGCGCAGGCCCAGCAGGATCATGCGGATGATCCTGCGCGGGTTGTACTCGTGCTCCACGTGGAAGACCGGGCAGCCGGCGGTGCAGGTGCCGCAGGCGAAGCACTTCCTGAGGTTCTCGCCCCCGGGACGGGAGCTCAACTCGAACTTGAAGTTGGGATCCAGCTTTTCGGCTACGGTGACCTTCTCCATGCTCGCTCCTTGGCCTTAATTGAAGACGGGG
>MIBK01000193.1:15714-19113 GCA_001829505.1 Spirochaetes bacterium RBG_16_67_19
ACGATCTGCGGCACGAACTTCTCCCACTCGATGGCCATCAGGTGGATGCCGGCCACCCCCTCGACCTGGCGCAGCCGCTGGATCTGCTCCACGCAGATCTTGATGCCCTCGGCGGCCTTGTCCTTGGCCGCTTCCAGGCGCTGGATGTAGTAGTCCGGCACGCTCAGGCCCGCCACGCTGTCGCGCATGTACTTGGCCATGCCTACCGACTTCAGGGGGGTCAGGCCGGCCAGGATCTTCACCTGCTGGTGCAGCCCGCGCTCCCGCACCTGGCGCATCCACTCCTCGAAGCGCTCCATGTCGTAGATGCACTGGGTCTGGATGAAGTCCACCCCGGCGGCCACCTTCTTGCCCAGGCGGATGGCCCGGAACTCCAGCGGGTCGCCGAAGGGGTTCTCCGCCCCGCCAATGAAGATGCGCGGCTCCACCACCGGCGAGTTCTTGGAGTTGCGGATCTCATCGCCGCAGATGAACTTTTTCTCGTCGCGCATGGTTTTCAGCGCCCCGATCAGCTGGATGGAATCCAGGTCGTACACGTTCTTGCAGCCGGCGTGGTTGCCGAAGATCTGGTGGTCGCCGCTCAGGCACAGGATGTTGCGCAGCCCCAGGGCATAGGCCCCCAGCACGTCGGCCTGGATGGCCAGGCGGTTGCGGTCCCGGCAGGTGATCTGGATCACGGGCTCCACCCCGGCCCGCAGGGCCAGCACGCCCGCGCCGATGGAGGACATGCGCACGATGGCGGTCTGGTTGTCGGTGATGTTCACCGCGTCCACCTGGCCCTTCAGGTATCCGGCCTTGGTGGCGATGACCTCCACTTCCGCGCTCTTGGGCGGCCCCAGCTCCGCGGTCACGGCGAAGTGGCCGGCCGAGAGAACTTTTTCCAGGTTCGATTCCGCTTTCATGTGTCCAGCACCATGTCTTCCCGCACGATCTTGCCGGGGCCCCCGTCCCGGCCCGTTCTCCAGTCCTTGATCGGCTGGTTCTCTTCCAGCAGGTGCAGCAGCCCCAGGCTCTTCATCCGGTCGTAGATCAACTGCCAGCCGCACTGGATGTTCTCCTGGTCCACCTCGCACATCCCGTTCTGCGAGCCGCCGCAGGGCCCGTTCAGCAGGCTCTTGGAGCAGCGGGCCACCGGGCACACGCCGCCGAAGCGGTCCAGCACACAGGTGCCGCAGCCGGCGCAGCGCTCGCTCCAGATCCCCTGCTGCTCGGTGGTGCCGTAGAAGCGGGTGTTCAGCCCGGGAAGCACCCGCTTGCCGGCGAACACCTCGCTACAGAACTGCACGCCCACGCCGCAGGCCAGGGAGAGCACCGCGTCCGCGGCTTCCACCTTGTCGCGCACTGTATCGAAGAACTCCCGGTCGCACTGCCGCTCGATGGTGTCCTCCACGATGCGCATCTTCAGGCCCTTCTGCCGGCCCGCCAGGCGCAGGGTGGAGGCCAGGATTCCGGCTTCCTTTTCCCCGCCGGCCATGCAGACCGTGACGCAGGTGCCGCAGCCCAGCACCAACAGGTTGGAATACCCCTCGACCATGGCCTGGATTTCGGCGAAGGGTTTCTGGACAGCCGTGATCATGATTTACCTCCGATTGGTGTGGGCGCGGGCTCCAGCGCCGCCAGGCGCTCCTGCATCTCGCGCACGATCCGCCCCAGGCGGTGCGCGTCCACCGAAGAAACGAAGTCCATGTGCACGCGCTCCTCGCTCAACCCCGCTTCTTTCAGCAGCCGGCGGGTGACCTCCACGCGCTTGCGGGCGCGGCTGCTGCCGACCAGGAACTTGCAGTTGTCCGCCGGGCAGCCCAGCACCAGCACCCCGGGATGGCCCTTCTCCAGGCATTCCAGCAGCAGCCCGGTTTCGGCCTTGCCCGTGCAGGGCAGCCGCACCAGCTCCACCGCCGCCAGGACCTCCAGCGCCGCCGGGCCGTCCAGGGCCTCGGCCGCCTTCAAGGCGGAGTTCTCGCAGCAGAAGGCCACGATTTTCTTTTCGCTTTGTTTTGCCATGTCAGCTCACCTGGCTCATCAAGGCCGAGTCCGGCCAGGCCGGCAGGGTGATGGCCCTGGCCGGGCATTCCCCGACACAGATCCCGCAGCGGCGGCAGGCCTCCGGGGCGCTGGCCGCGACACCCTTGGCCCGGTCCACGTACATGGCCCCGTGCGGGCAGCTGCGCACGCAGGTCAGGCAGAGGGCGCACTTGTCCTCGTCCACCATCGCCTGGGCCAGCTCCACTTCCAGGACACCAGGGGCCAGCAGCTGGTGCACGGCCAGGGCCGTGGCCCGCGCCTCGCTTTCGATGCGGGGCGGGTAGAACTGCCCGCGGCAGGAGCCCACCGCGAACACGCCCGGGCGGTTGGTCTCGCCGGGGAACAGGTGGATGTTGTTGGGCTGCATCTGCCCCAGGGCATCCAGGCTGACCCCGAAAAGGCGGGCCAGCTCCGCCTCCGCGGCCCCGCTCACTCCGTAGCCGCTCACCCCGGCCAGCTCGCACTCCAGGCTCACTTGCGCGCCGAGGATGGCGTCCCGGAAGTCGACGGCCACCGCCGCTCCCGCGGCGCGCAGGGCCGGCCGGCCTTCGAACTTGACGATGTCCACGCCGGCCTGGCGGGCCCGGTCGTAGAGCTCCTCCAGCTCCATGGCTGCCACGCGCACCTGGCGGCAGAACAGGTGCACCTGCAGCGAGCCTTCCTTCTGCAGCCTCAAGGCCAGCTCCAGGGCCGCCTGGGTGGAGCCCTTGGTTTCGTCCAGGGCCCAGTCCAGCACGACGGCCACGGAGCGCACCCCACGGCGGCGCGGAAGGCTGGCTACGGCCTGCTCCAGCTCGTCCATGGGCAGAACGCCGGCGGTTTCGTAGGGCCCGGTGCTGTCCGGTGCGGTTGCAGCCGGGGCCGGAATTCCCGAAGCCAGCACCACGGCCCCGCAGGCCACCTGCCGGTTCCCGGAGGGCGTGCGCACGCTCACCGCGAAGCCGCCGATCTGGCCTTCCGCGCACCGCACGGTGCTGCCGGATAGCAGCGTGGCTCCGCGCGGAGCCTTCGGGGCGGCGACTTTCGACCCGGCCTCCCTCCGTTCCACGATGGTGACCGGGTGCCCCAGCTCGCGCAGCGCGGAGGCGGCTTCCAGGCCCGCCAGGCCCGCGCCGACCACCAGCACGCGCGGCTCCAGGGTCAGGCTGCGCCGCTCGACGGCCGGGACCTGTTCCAGGGCCGCCAGCCCTCGGCGGATGGCCTGCAGGGCAGCCGCGGCGCGGCCGTGGGAGGCCAGGGCCGGGCCCAGATCCAGGCCCGCCACCGCGGAAGCGGGCAGGCCGGCCTGGCGGGCCAGGGACTGCAGCAGCTCCGCCTGCCCCGCCGGGGCGACCCCGGCCAGCAGCACGCGGCGGAAGCGGCGCTTGGCGATCCGGG
>MIBK01000193.1:19226-19473 GCA_001829505.1 Spirochaetes bacterium RBG_16_67_19
AGCACCACGCCGACGGCATTCGCGGTCTTGCTCATGCGCCCCTCCCGGCCATCTCCAGCGCCACGGCCCTTGAGGAGGCCATGCTGTCGGGGATGCTCTGCGGCTCCAGGCAGGTGCCGCAGGCCCAGACTCCGGCGGCCGGATGGGCCGAGGCCAGGAAACCGTGGGCGTTGAGGGTCAGCCCCAGCATCCCGGCCAGGTCGGCCGTGCCCGGCTCAGGTAGGATGCCCACCGACAGGACCACCCG
>MIBK01000194.1:0-12217 GCA_001829505.1 Spirochaetes bacterium RBG_16_67_19
AGTGCTGGCCCTGGAGAGCCAGAAGCTGCAGGCCGAGGGCGAGCGCAACAGCGACCTGGTCCTGCGGCTGGAATCCGAGATCTTCAAGAAAAGGCAGTACCGGGACGACTACCGCCGCATCAAGATGGACCAGCTGCGGAAGATGTCGGAGCGCGTCTCGGTCTCCGACGCCTTCCTGGACGAGCTGGTTTCGGCCATCCAGTTCGTGGCCGAAGCCGAGGGCTTCTCGGTCATCCTGAACAAGAGCGGCCAGTTCGAGCAGTTCTTCCTTTTCTACACCAAGGAAGTGGACGTTACCGAGAAGGTGATCCAGGAACTGGTGCGGCGCGCGGGACAGAAAGCCCCGGGGAGCTAGACTTGGGCCGCATCCTGGCCGTGGACCTGGGAACGCGGCGGGTGGGGCTGGCCGTCACCGATCCCCTGAGGATGATCGCCTCGCCCCTGCGCTGGCTGACCTTCGCCGGGGAGGGACCGCTGGCCGGGCAGCTGCTGCGCCTCTCCGCGGAACTGGGCGTGGACCGGGCGGTGGTCGGCCTGCCCCTGCACGAGGACGGCGCGGAGAGCCCGGGCTGCGCGCCGGCCAGGCGCCTGGCCCGCCGCCTGCAGGACGGCGGCCTGGAGGCGGTGCTCTGGGACGAACGCTATTCCAGCCTGGAGGCGGAAGAGGCGCTGCGCGAAATGGGGGTCAAGCGGCGAGGCGGCCGGGTCGACCCGGTGGCGGCGGCCGTCATCCTGCGGGACTACCTGCGCTCCCTCTGATCGTCAGGCGAACAGGTCGACGTTCTGGCCGCTATCCGCGGGTACGGGCGCGGGGCTGGGCGGCTCCGGCGGCGGGGGGGCCGGCGGAGGCGAAGAAGCCGGCTCGGGCGGCGGGGGGCTAGCCTGCTCCGGCGGCCTGTTGACCTCGACGGGTTCCATCTCCATAAATATAATCTACGCGTATGCCCGAAACAACCCCCATGATGCGCCAGTACCGAAGCATCAAGAACCGTCATCCGGACAGCATCCTGTTCTTCCGGCTGGGCGACTTCTACGAGATGTTCGAGCAGGACGCGGTGGAGGCTTCCCGGCTCCTGGATCTGACCCTGACCCAACGGGGCGGGGTGCCGATGTGCGGCGTGCCCTATCACGCCGTGCAGGGCTACATCGGGCGCCTGCTCAAGGCCGGGCGCAAGATCGCCATCTGCGAGCAGCTGGAGCTTTCCAGGACCGGGATCGCCCGCCGGGAAGTCATCGAGGTGGTCACTCCCGGGACGGTCACCGACGAAAACCTGCTGGAGAAGACCGCCAACAACTACCTGGTGTGCATTTGCCGGGTCGGGGAGGCGGTGGCCCTGGCCTGCATCGACCTGTCCACCGGGTACTTCGCGGCCACCCATTTCCAGCCCACCGCCAGGGTGGAGCGGCTGCGCAGGGAATTCCTGAGCCTGGCCCCCCGGGAGATCCTGGTGCAGGAATCCCTGCTGGAGGAGGACGAGGCGCTGAAAGCGCTGCTGGCCGAGCGTGGGGAGCTGGTCGTCAACCGCCTGCCGGACTGGAGCTTCGACCTGGAATCCAATCGCCAGACCCTGGAGCGCCAGTTCCGCGTGGCCAGCCTGAAGGGCTTCGGCCTGGGAGAGCTCTCCCCGGAGATCCCCGCGGCGGGGGTGCTTCTTTCCTATCTGGGAGACACCGCCCGCGGACTGCTGTCGCACGTGCGCTCCCTGTCCCTGTACACCGATTCCAGCTTCCTGGGCCTGGACGAATCCACCCTGCGCAACCTGGAGATCGTGCAGAACCTGAACGACCGCAGCCGGCGCTACACCCTTCTAGAGCTGCTGGACCAGACCCGCACAGCCGCCGGCTCGCGCAAGCTCAAGCGCTGGCTGCTGAAGCCATTGAAAGAGGTCTCCGGCATCGGCCAGCGCCAGGCCCTGGTCGAGCTGTTCTATCGTGACCAGTCGTTGCTGGCCAGATTCCGCGCTGAGCTGGCCAGGGTGCTGGACCTGGAACGCCTGGCCTCCCGGGTCGCCCTTGAAAAGGCGAACGCCAAGGACCTGCTGGCGGTCAAGAGCACCCTGCTGGCCATGCTGGGCGCCGCCGGCCTGCTGGCCGCACGCCCCGAACTGGAGGCGAGGCTGGCCGGCCTGCGCCGGCGGGAGGCGGACATCCGCTGCCTGGCGGACCTGCTGGAGCGCGCGATTCTGGAGGAGCCTTCCATTCTGCTCAACGAAGGCAACCTGCTCAAACCGGGATTCGATCCGGAGGTGGACCGCCACCGCGAGCTGAAGGAGAGCGCCCGGGGAGTGCTGAAATCCTACCTGGAGGAGGAGCGGGCCCGCTCGGGCATCGCCAACCTGAAGCTGAAGTACAACCGCATCATCGGCTACTTCCTGGAGGTGACCCGCTCCAATGCGGGCCTGGTCCCCGAGCATTTCATCCGGCGCCAGACCGTGGTCGGCGGGGAGCGCTACTCCACCGCCAGGCTGGGGGACCTGGAGAGCGAGATCAACAACGCCTCCGAGCGGATCGTCGAGCTGGAGCGCGAGCGCTTCCTGGAGGTGCGCCGCGCCGTGCAGGGCGAGGTGGGCCTGCTGCTGGATCTGGCGGAGCTGTTCTCCGACCTGGACGTGCTGCAGGCCTTCGCCTTCGCGGCCACCGTGCACGGCTACGCGCGGCCCGAGGTCACGGAGCAAAGGGGGATTCTGATCCAGGATGGCCGCCACCCGGTGGTGGAGGCGACCCTGGCCGGCGGGGCCTTCGTGCCCAACAGCCTGCATCTGGAGCGCGACGGCAATTCCTTCATCCTGCTCACCGGCCCGAACATGGCCGGAAAGTCCACTTATCTGAGGCAGTGCGCTTTGATCGTGCTCATGGCCCAGGTGGGCTCCTTCGTGCCCGCGGCAGCCGCGCGCATCGGGGTGGTGGACCATATCTTCTGCCGGGTCGGGGCCACCGACAACCTGGCCCGCGGGGAATCCACTTTTCTGGTCGAAATGACCGAAACCGCCCACATCCTGCGCAGCGCCACCGCGGACAGCCTGGTGATCATGGACGAGGTGGGCCGGGGGACCGGGACCAACGACGGCCTGGCCATCGCCTGGGCGGTCTCCGAGCACATGCTGGAAAAGGTCCGGGCCTTCACCCTGTTCGCCACCCATTACCACCAGCTCACGGCCCTGCGCCATCCGGCCCTGGCCAATTTTTCCATGGCGGTGCTGGAGAGAGAAGGGCGGATCGTGTTCCTGAAGCAGGTCCGCCCGGGACCCACGGACAACTCCTACGGCATCCACGCCGCCGAGTTGGCCGGCGTTCCGCAGGAGGTCATCCGCCGGGCCGGGGGGCTGCTGGGCTCCCTGGGGGGCAGGACGGTTGAGTCGAAGGAAGCGCCTGCTGATCAGCCAGACGCGCCGCCCAAAGGGGTCTTCGCGCCCCAAGAAGCGGGTTCCGCACGGCAGGCGGAGCTGTTCGATCCATTGGATGGAATCCAGGGCGAAATCCTAGGGCGCGATATCGCCAGGACCACCCCCCTGGAAGCCCTGGCCCTCCTGGCCCGCTGGCAGAAGGAGCTGCAGGGGGAAAAAGGCGGCTGAACCGCCAGATTCAGCTCAGCAGCTTCAGCACGTTCTCCCGCTGCAGCCTCTCCAGGCCCGCGCCGGAGCGGCGGATGCCTTCCTGCAGCTCCTGCAGCGTCCTGGCCGCCGGCTCGCGGACCTCCTGGCGGGCCAGTTCCGAGGCCACCCCGGCCACGGTTTCCCGGACCGTGCCGATCCAGCGCTCCAGCAGGGGGATGTCCCCGCGCGCGGCGATGCCCAGCAGAGTGGTGCGGTGGCTCTCCAGCACGGACTCGCCCTGGTAGCGGGGGCGTAGAATGAGCTGCAGCGCCTCCGCCTCATCGGGCGGCCCGCCGAGCAGATGGTCCCGGAAGCCCTCCAAGCCCCCCAGGACGGCCTGAGCCCGCGCCACGTAGCGCTGGGCCACCAGCACGCGCTGGCGCAGCTCGCTCAGGCCTTCCTCCGCGGGGATGGCCGGGGACTGGCCGGAGGCGACTTTGCGGACCGCCGGGGCGGACTGAAGCTCTTCCAGCTCAAGGCGCCGGGCCTGGATGATGGGGTCGGACGGGGGCTCTCCGCGGTTGACCTGCATACGGGGATCATAGTCCGATCCGCGCGATTCTGTCAAATTCGCAAACCCCGCGAATTGCACTCACCCGCCGCCCGGCGGTAGTCTGGTGGGATGGAGCTGCTTTTCCCGGGCCGGTGCCTGCTGTGCGGGGATGAGCTCACCTTCAACAGCAGGGAAGGGGAGCCGCTGTGCCTGGCCTGCCGGGCGGGACTGATTCCGCTGGACAGCCCGCGGCGCTGCGCGGTCTGCAGCCTGCCGCTCTCCAGCGAGAAGCGCCTGTGCACCCGCTGCCGCCGGCGGGAATACGAGTTCCAGTGCAACCTTTCCCTGTTCGAATACCTGGGCGACATCCGCGAGCTGCTGTACCAGTACAAGTTCCGCAATCGCCTGCGCCTCTCCCGGATCCTGGCCGGCTTCTACGCCCAGGCGCTGCGGGCCGGCTTCCCGGGGGCCGTCCTGATCCCGGCTCCCGCCAACCCGCAGGCCGTGCGGCGGCGGGGCTGGGATCCGGTGGAGCGCCTCTGCCGGGTCCTGCGGCGCGACCATGGCTTCCCGGTCCGCAGGGCGCTGGAGCGCAGGGCCGGGCCCGCGCAGAAGTTGCTGGGCTACGAGGAGCGCCGCTTGAACCTGCGCGGCACCATAGGCCTGCGGCGCGGGACGCCCGGGGAACTGGTGCTGATCGACGACGTCTTCACCACGGGGGCCACGGCCAGCGAGTGCGCCCGCCTGCTGCTTCTGGGCGGTGCTTCCCGGGTGCGCGTCCTGACCCTGGCCATTGACGTGCCTTGACTTTCCAACCCATTCGAAGTATGGTAGGTATGTTATTCTGTACAGCGTAGGTGGCGGTGAGGGTCGAGGGTTCGACCCTTTTTTTTGAGGCGGATGGCGGTGCCGAGCCTGACGGAACAGGAACTACGGGAGATGGTGGCCCCGGTGGTCGAAGGCCTGGGCTTCCGGCTGGTCGAGCTGGGCCTGCATCGCAGCCACTCCGGCAGCAAGGTCCACGTGGTCATCTATCGCGGCGAGGGCGTCGGGGTGGACGACTGCGCGGCCCTGTCGCGCAACCTCAAGCCCAGGCTGGAGCTGGAGGCGGGCCTGGGCGAGGTCGGGCTGGAGGTCAGCTCGCCGGGGCTGGAGAGGGTCCTCAAGGACCCCTTGGAATACGAGATCTTCCGGGGGCGCGGCATGCGGCTGTGGCTGCGGGACGCGGCGGACTGGCTGGACGGGATCAACGAAGGGATCGCCGACGGTGCCGTGGATTTCGCTAGCGGTGGCCGCCGCTTGAGCATCCGCCTGGAAGAGATCGTGAAAGCGAAACTAGATGCTTCATGAGGGAGTTTAGGTTATGGCCTCGAAGATGTCGGAAGCGATCAAGCTGCTGATCCAGGAACGCGGTATCTCGGAGGAGCTGGTCCGCAAGACCATCGAAGAATCCCTGCTGGCCGCCTTCAAGAAGAAGTACGGCTCCATGGACAATGCCGTGGTCCGCTTCAGCGAGGACGGCAGCGAGGTGACCATTTTCGCCCGCAAAAAGATCGTTGAAGAGGACGACCTGGAGGACCCGCTGCGGGAGATTCCCCTGCCCGAAGCCGTGGAGCTCAACGAGGAGTGCGAGGTAGGAGACGAACTGCTGATCGAGATCAACCCGCTGGAGTTCGACCGCGGCGCGGTGCAGAGCGCCAAGCAGAAGACCAAGCAGACCCTGCGGGAGATCCAGAAGAACACCCTCTACTCCGAGTTCAAGGAGAAGGTGGGGGAGATGGTGATCGGCTACTACCAGCGGGAGCGCAACGGGAACATCTACGTGGACCTGGGCAAGACCGAGGGGATACTGCCCAAGAAGTACCAGTCCCCGCGGGAGGTCTACCACCCCAGCGACCGGGTGCGGGCCCTGATCTACGAGGTGGCCAAGTCCCCCACGGGGCTGCAGATCGTGCTTTCCCGCACCCACGCCGAGTTTGTCCGCAAGGTCTTCGAGCTGGAGGTGCCGGAGCTCTACGACCACACCATCGAGATCTACAAGATCGTGCGCGAGCCCGGCTACCGCACGAAGATGGCGGTCTATTCCAATCGCGAGGACGTGGACCCCGTGGGGGCCTGCGTCGGGCTGAAGGGCGTGCGCATCCAGGCCGTGGTCCGCGAGCTGGAAGGCGAAAAGATCGACGTGCTGAAGTACGATCCGGATCCGCGCACCTTCATCCGCAACGCTCTGCTGCCCGCCGAGGTGGAGCAGGTGGTCGTGCTGGACGAGGCCAAGAAGAGCGCCCTGGCGGTGGTGCAGGAAAACCAATTCTCCCTGGCCATCGGCAAGCAGGGCCTCAACGTGCGCCTGGCCAACCGCCTGGTGGACTGGAACATTGACGTCAAGACGGCGCAGCAGTTCTCCGAAATGGACATGTCCGCGGAAACCAAGCGCGCCCTGTCGGCTCTGTTCGGGGATCTGGAGCCGACCGAGGAGATCAGCCGCATCAGCGAGCTGCCCGGCTTGAACGAGCGGCTGGTGGACATCCTCAAGGCCAACGGCATCGAGTACATCGAGAGCCTGATCTCCATGAGCGAGAAGGACATCGCCGGCCTGAGCGGGGTCTCCCCGGACGACGCCCAGACCATTACCAAGGCCATTGCCGAGAACATCGAGGTGGTGGAGGAGAGCGAGGCCAAGGCTGATACCGAGGCTTCCGAAGCGGAAGCGCCCAAAGCGGGCCCCCCGGCCGAAGTGTCCGCGGAGGGCGCGCCTCCGGTGCCACCGGAAGCCGCTTCACCGCCGGCGGCGGGCACCAGCGCGCCGAAAAAAGCGCGTTTCGTGCCGGAGCCGGTGCCAACTCCGGTGCCAACTCCGGCGCCTGAGCAGAGCGCGCCGAAAGCGCAGGGCGCTGCCGCGCCGGCGGAGGAAACCTACGAATGTCCGGAATGCGGCGCGGCCATCCGCCCGGACATGACGGCTTGTCCAAACTGCGGCGTTGGTTTAAGCTTCGAGGAAGACGAAGGGCAAGATGGCTGAGGAACCGAAGAAACCCAAGGCAACGCTAATCAAGCACCGCAAGCCTCCAATGGCGGAGCCGGCCCCGGCGGCGCCGGAAGAGCTCGAGAAGAAGAAGATCGTCGTAGTCAAGAAGAAGGTGGTGGTAGTCAAGAAGACCGCCGCGCCGCCGATCGCGGGCTTCGCCCCGGTGGCCAAAGAGGCTCAGCCCGAGCCCAAGGTAGTCCCGGTTGGACCTCCGCGCGAACCGCCTCCCGCCGTCCCAAGCGAGACCGAATCAGTGACCCTCGAGCAGGTGCGGCGCAGCCAGCCCCCCGTCCGGCCGCCGCTGCCCCAGGAGCGCGACCGCCGGCCGCCGCCCCGCTACGGGCGTCCCGAGTACCGCCCGCCAGGCGGGGATTTCCGCCGGCCCGGCGGCCCCCCCGGCGGAGGCTACCGCGGGCCCGGCGGCCCGCCCAGGCCTTACGACCGGCGCCCGGGCCCCGGCGGTCCCCGGCCCTACGACCGGCGTCCGGGTGGTCCTCCGCCCAGACCGGCACCCTCCACGGGCACTGGCACCGACAAGGCGGGAGCGGGCAAGAAGGTTTTCAAGGCCAAGAAAAAGGCCGACTACTCCAAGAACCGTTTCGAGGAGCATCAGGAAAAGGTCCTCAGCCAGAAAAAGAAGCTCAACCAGAAGATCAATCCGGTGCCGCGCGAGATCGCCATCATGGAGGTGATCACGGTCTCGGAGCTGGCCCGCAAGATGAACCTCAAGGCTTCGGAGCTGATCTCCAAGCTGATGAGCATGGGCATGATGGTGACCATCAACCAGCAGATCGACGCCGAGACGGCCACCCTGCTGGCGGCGGAGTACAGCTGCAAGGTCAAGATCGTCTCCTTGTACGAAGAAACGATCATCGCCACCGAGACGGACAAGGCCGAGGACCTGCGGCCCCGTCCGCCGATCGTCACGGTGATGGGCCACGTCGACCACGGCAAGACCAAGCTCCTCGACGCCATCCGCACCACCAACGTGGTGGATTCCGAGTTCGGCGGGATCACCCAGCACATCGGAGCCTACACCGTGGATGTGCCCCAGGGGCGCATCGTGTTCCTGGACACGCCGGGCCACGAGGCCTTCACCTTCATGCGCGCCCGCGGGGCCCAGATCACCGACCTGGTCATCCTGGTGGTGGCCGCCAATGACGGGGTCATGCCCCAGACCGTGGAAGCCATCAGCCATGCCAAGGCGGCGAAAGTGCCGATCATCGTGGCGGTGAATAAGATAGACCTGCCGGAGGCCAATGTCGAGCGGGTGAAGAAGCAACTGGCAGAGCACGGCCTGATCCCCGAGACCTGGGGCGGGCACACCCAGTACTGCGAGATTTCGGCGCTGAAGCGCCAGGGCATCAAGGAGCTGCTGGACGCGATCCTGCTGCAGAGTGAAATCCTGGAGCTGAAGGCCAGCTACGAGGCCCGCGCCGAGGGCCGGATCGTGGAGTCCAAGATCGATTTCGGCAGGGGCATTGTGGCCACCGCCCTGATCCAGCGCGGCACCCTGCGGGTGGGCGATTCCTTCGTGGCCGGCGTCTACCCGGGGAAGGTGCGGGCCCTGTTCAGCGACAAGGGGGAAAAGCTGGAGGAGTCCACCCCCTCCATCCCCGTGGAGATCCTGGGCTTTACCGGCATCCCCAACGCCGGCGACCCCTTCCAGGTCACCGAAAGCGAGAAGGAGGCCCGGCAGATCGGCGCCAAACGCCAGGAGCTGAAAAAGCACGAGGAGTCCAAGAACATCAAGAAGGTCACCCTGGACACCCTGTACGACAAGATCAAGGACGGGGAAATTCGGGAGCTGAAGATCATCATCAAGGGCGACGTGCACGGCTCGGTGGAGGCGCTGCAGAACTCCCTGGAGAAGCTCAGCACCTCGGAAGTCCGCCTGAACGTCCTGCACGCTGGCGCGGGGGCCATCGACCGCAGCGACGTGCTGCTGGCTTCCACCTACAGCGCCATCATCGTGGGCTTCAACGTGCGCCCGACCCCGGCCACCCAGCACCTGGCGGACAGCGAGAAGGTGGAGATCCGCAAGTACAACATCATCTACAACGTCATCGACGAAATCAAGGCCGCCATGGAGGGCATGCTGGCCCCGAGCCTGGAGGAGCAGACCATCGGCACCGCGGAGGTGCGCGACCTGTTCAAGATCCCCAAAATCGGAATCATCGCCGGCTGCCACGTGACCGACGGGGTCATGCGCCGCAACGCCTCCGTGCGCCTGGTGCGGGACGGAGTGGTCATTTACACCGGCAAGATCACCTCCCTGAAGCGGTTCAAGGAAGACGCCCGGGAGGTGGAAGCGGGCTACGAGTGCGGCATCGGGGTGGAGAACTACAACGACCTGAAAGCCGGCGACATACTGGAGGCCTTCGAGATCATCAAGAAGGCCAAGACGCTGCAAGGACCGGGTTCCGATGTCGGAAGTAAGGCAAAAGAGGGTTGAAAGCCTCATCCGGGAGCACGTCGCGGCATTGATCCACAGCCAGACCATCAAGGACCCGCGCGTGCTTCCGCTGGCCGTGGTGACCCAGGTGGCCGCTTCCAATGACCTCAAACACGCGAAAGTGTTCATTTCCTGCTACGATGCCGCGCTGCGAGCCCACTGCGTGGAGGCCCTCAACCATGCGGCGGGCTTCGTGCAGAGGGAGATAGCCGGCGGTCTGCGCCTGCGCTTCGTGCCCCGGCTCACCTTCGTGGAGGACTCCTCCATCGAGCAGGGGTTCCGCATCGCCCAGAAGTTGAGGGAAATCTCCAAGGAATGAAGCCCCCCTCCGGGCTGGTGCTTCTGGACAAGCCTGAAGGCCTGACCTCCTTCCAGGCCCTGGGCGCCTTGAAGAAGGCGCTGGACCTGCGTCAGGTAGGGCACCTGGGCACCCTGGACCGCTTTGCCAGTGGCCTGCTGCCGGCGCTGGTCGGCTCCAGCACCCGCCTGGCCTTCCTGTTCGAAGACGCGGACAAGGCCTACCGGGCGGTTTTCCAGCTTGGGCGCAGCACCGCCACCCTGGACCCGGAGGGCGAGATCGTGTCGGAGGCTCCGGTGCCTTCGCTGGAGCGAATCCAGCAGGCCCTGGAGTGCTTCCGCGGCCGGATCCAGCAGACCCCTCCCGAGTACTCGGCGGTGCACGTCGGGGGCCAGAGAGCCTACCAGCTGGCCCGCGCGGGGCGAAAGCCGGAGCTCCAGCCGCGCGAGGTGACGATTCACCGCATCGAGGTGCTGCGCTTCGAGCCCCCCGAGCTGGAGCTGGCCATAGACTGCTCCAAGGGAACCTACGTGCGGGCCCTGGCCCGGGACCTGGGCCGGCTGGCGGGCTCCTGCGCCTACGTGAGCAGGCTCGCGCGCCTGCGGGTCGGGGATTTCCGCCTGGAGGAAGCGGTGGCCCCGCAGGATTTCCAGGCTGCCACGCACCTGTTTCCGCCGGCCCGCTTCCTGCCGCGACTCGCCGGCGTGGCAATGCTCAGCCTGGACCCCGGCCGGCGCGCCGAGGTCCTGAACGGCCGGCCCTTCAGCGAGGACTGGTGCCTTTCCCCGCCCCGGCAGGACGGCCTCTACGCGGTGCTCGATGGCGAGGGCGGGCTCCTGGCGGTGGTCTGGCGCAGCGGCGGCCGCTACGAGTACCGGGCCGTCATTCCGGAAGGCCGCTGAAATGACCATCCTGCCCTGGGAAAGCCTCGCCCCGCTGCGCGATCCGCCCAGCGCGTTGACCATTGGGGTGTTCGACGGCATCCACTTGGGCCACCAGCGACTCATCGCCGAGATCGTGGAGGCCTCCCCCGGCCTGGTCCCCGTGGTCTGCAGCTTCCGGCAGAACCCCGCCAGCGTTCTGGGCAGCCGCCAGGTGCCGGGCAGCATCCTGTCGCTGCGCCAGAGAGTGCGCAAGCTGGAGTCCCTGAGAGTGCGCTACCTGGTCCTGATTGACTTTTCCATCGAAATAAGTACACTGACTGGGGCGGATTTCTTTGCTATGCTCGAGCGGGCCTTCGACATCCGCCGCCTGGTGGTAGGCTACAATTTCCACATGGGGCGCGGGAGGAGCACGGGCATCCGCGAGTTGGAGTCCCTGTTGAGCCCCGCGCGCACGCGGCTCACGGTCGTCCCGGCGGCCCATTATGGGAACCGGGTCGTGAGCAGTTCCCGCATCCGCGACGCGATCCTTCAGGCCGGGTTCCAGGAGGCGCGGGAGATGCTGGGCCACGATTACTGCCTGGACCTGGAGGGCGCGGAGCCGGCATTGCGAGGGACGGCGGCCAGCGTGGACCGCAGGCTCATCCGTCAGGTCCTGCCGCCCGTGGGAAGCTACCGCGCCGTGTTGCGCGGCGAAGCGGCCAGGCTCCGCACCCAGGTGACCCTTACCGCCGACACGCTGGAGTGGGACTCCGGCGCCGGCTGGCGGGTTTCGGAAATATGCTTTAGCGATTAGGAGGAACGGCACATGTCCTTTACCAAGGAAAAGAAGCAGGAAGTCATCAAGGAGTTCGGCAGGACGGAGAAGGATACCGGGTCCGCGGAGGTGCAGGTGGCCCTGCTGACCCGGCGCATCGAAGAGCTCACGGAGCACTTCAAGACCAATCCCAAGGACCACAACTCCCGGCGCGGCCTCTTGAAGCTGGTCGGCCAGCGGCGGCGGATGCTCAACTACATGAAGAAGACCGACATCGCCAAGTACAGGGAAATCATCAACAAGCTCTCCTTGAGGAAGTAGCATGGAACATCGTGTAGGCTTGAAAATCGGCGACGACGAGCTCGTGCTGGAAAGCGGGAGAATGGCCAAGCAGGCCAATGGCGCGGTGTTCGCCCGCTACGCGGGCTCGGCGGTCATCGCCACCGCCTGCGCCGGCCAGCCCAGGGCCGAACCGCTCTCCTTCATCCCGCTTTCGGTGGAGTACAACGAGAAGTACTACGCCGCGGGGAAGATCCCCGGGGGGTTCATCAAACGGGAGGGCAGGCCCAAGGACCGCGAAATCCTGGTCTCCCGCCTGATCGACCGCCCCATGCGGCCCCTTTTCTCCAAGAAGTTCAAGCGGGAGATCCAGATCATCCCCACGGTGGTCTCCACCGACCAGATCAACCCGCCGGACGTGATCGCCATCGTGGCG
>MIBK01000194.1:12229-17130 GCA_001829505.1 Spirochaetes bacterium RBG_16_67_19
GTGACCCTTTCGGACATCCCCTTCTCCGGACCGGTGGGCGCGGTGCGCCTGGGCTACCTGGACGGCCAGCTGCTCGTCAACCCCACCTATGACCAGCTGGAGCGCTGCTCCCTGGACATCGTGGTGGCCGGGACCGCCGACGGGATCACCATGGTGGAGGGCGGGGCCAAGGAGATTTCCGAGGCCGTGATGATCCGGGCCATCGAGGAAGCCCACCGCACCATCCGGGAGCTGTGCCGCATCCAGCTGGAGCTGGCCAAGGCCGTGGGCCTGGCCAAGCTGCCGCTGCCCGAGGAGCAGAACGCCCTGGAGCCGGAGCTGAAAGCCAGGATCGCCGGCTGGGTCAAGCCCCGCCTTCAGGAGGCCTGCTTCGTAAAGGGCAAGATGGAGCGCGCCAAGGCCATCAAGGCGGTGCACGAGCAGGCAGCCCAGGAGTTCTCCGGGCAGCTCGCCGAGGAGCAGGCCCTGGCCCTGGGGGACGTGCTGGAGGAAGCGGAGTACCAGGTGGTTCGCGAGTCCATCCTGTCGAAGCGCCTGCGCACCGACGGCCGCGGCACCAAGGACATCCGCCCGATCACCTGCGAGATCGACCTGCTGCCGCGCACCCACGGCTCGGCCCTCTTCACCCGCGGGGAGACCCAGGCCCTGGCCGTCACCACCCTGGGCACCGTTTTCGACGAGCAGATCATGGACGACATCGAGGGGGACAACCGCAAGAACTTCATGCTGCACTACAACTTCCCCCCCTTCTCGGTCGGCGAGACCGGACGCCTGGGCGCCGGGCGGCGCGAGATCGGGCACGGCAACCTGGCCGAGCGCTCCATCCGGGCCGTGCTGCCCGGGAAGGAGACCTTTCCCTACACCATCCGCATCGTCTCGGAGGTCCTGGAGTCCAACGGCTCCTCCTCCATGGCCACCGTCTGCGGCAGCACGCTGAGCCTGCTGAACGCGGGGGTGCCCATCCGCAAGTCGGTCGCCGGCATCGCCATGGGCCTGGTGAAGGAAGGGGAGCGCTTCGAGGTCTTAAGCGACATCCTGGGCGAGGAAGACCACCTCGGCGACATGGACTTCAAGGTCGCGGGCACCGAGGAGGGCATCACCGGGTTCCAGATGGACATCAAGATCGCCGGGGTGAGCTCGGAAATCCTCTCCCGGGCGCTGGAGCAGGCCCGCGAAGGCCGGTTGCGCATCCTCGAGGTCATGGGCCGGACCATCGGCGAGCCGCGCGAATCCATCTCGGACTACGCCCCCAAGATCATTAGCCTGAAGATCGATCAGGAGAAGATCGGAGCGGTGATCGGGCCCGGCGGCAAGGTCATCAAGAGCATCACGGAGCGCACCGGCGCCGAGATCAACATCGAGAACGACGGCACCGTCACCATCTACTGCCGCGACAAGGCCGGGGCCGACCAGGCCCACGAGCTGGTCAAGGGCCTGGTGCAGGAGCCCGAGGTGGGCCGCTGGTACGCCGGAACCGTGCGGCGAATCATGGATTTCGGGGCCTTCGTGGAGTTCATGCCGGGCAAGGAAGGCCTGGTGCACATCTCCCGCATGGCCCAGGAGCGGGTGAACGCCGTGAGCGACGTGCTGAAGGAAGGCCAGGAGGTCAAGGTCAAGCTCTTCGAGATCGACCGCATGGGCCGCCTCAACCTGAGCATGATCGAGCTGCCCGAGGGCTACACCGCCGAGCGCCGCCCGCCCCCGCGGGATCGCGACCACCGGGAAGGCGGCTACGACCGCCCGGGCGGCGGGCGCGAAGGCCGCCCCAGGGGCGATGGCAGACCGCGGGGCGAGGGAAGGCCGGACTCCCGCAGGAGATAGCCCTTGATCCTCACCGCCCGCCTGGATTCCCGCGCCCAGGTGATCCTGGAGTCCGTGCGGCATACGGACGTGGTTTCGGTGGGGCTCTGGAACATCCGCGGCTCCCGCGACGAAACCGCGGCGCAGGCCGGCTTCTCGCATTTCCTGGAGCACATGCTCTTCAAAGGCACGGAGCGGCGCAACGCCTTCCAGATCGCCCGCGAGGTGGAGCGGGTGGGCGGCTTCCTGAACGCCTTCACCGAGAAGGAAGTGCTCTGCTGCTACTGCACGCTGCCGGCCGAGGACCTGGAGCTGGCCGTGGATGTGCTGGCGGACATGTACTTCCACTCCGTTCTGGACCCCCGGGAGCTCGAAAAGGAAAAGGCCGTGGTGATCAACGAGATCCAGGCGGCCGAGGACAATCCCGAGGAGAAGGCCCACCAGCTGTACCTGGAGGGCCTGTGGAACGGGCACGAGCTCTCGCGCAAGATCACCGGGGAAAGCGCGGAGGTTTCCGCGATCAGCCGTGAGCGCCTCGCGAGCTTCTATCGGGAGCGCTTCAGCGGCGAACACACGGTGGTCACCGCCAGCGGGCGCCTGGAGCCTGAGGCCCTGCTGGAGCAGTTGAACCGGCGCTTCCCGAATCAGGCGGCCTGGCAGGGCCCGCCTGCCGTTCCTCAGCGCAGGCCGCCGGAACGCCGGCGGTCCTGGGTGCTGAAGCGCGACAAGTTCGAGCAGGTGCAGGTCTACACCGGCTTGAGCTACCCCAGCGCCCGGCGCGCCGCGGACTACTACCAGGACCTGGTTTTCAACACCCTGTTCGGCGAGTCCATGAGCTCCCGCCTGTTCCAGGACCTGCGGGAGGACAAGGGCCTTTGCTACACGGTGTATTCCTTCCGCTCCTATTTCACGGACATCTCCCTGTGGACGATCTACGCCAGCTCCACCCCCGCCACGCTGCCCGCGCTGCTGGACGGCCTGCAGGCGGAGCTGGGCCGGCTGCGCTCCGAGCCGCCCACCTCCCGGGAGGTCGAGGACGCCAAGAGCCAGATCCGCGGGGGGATGATCCTGGCCAAGGAGGACATGGAAAACCGCATGAAGCGCCTGTTTCGCATGCACTACCTCACCGACCGGGTCGTGGAGCACGAGGAGTCCATGGCCATGCTGGGGCGGGTGGACCGCGAGCAGGTGCTGCGGCTGGTGGACGGACTGATCCGGGCGGAGGCCTTCAACCTGCTGGCCTACGGCAGCCGGGGGGTGCGAAGGCTCGCCCTGCCGGCCTTTCGATTTTAGGCCATGGGCGGGATCCGGGTGCCGTTTTCCGGGGGGCCGCCGCCGGGTTACCAGTCCGAGGGTTCCGCGGGGGCGGACCTGCGCGCCGCGCTGGAAGCCGCGCTGGTGCTGGAGCCGGGCCAGCGGGCGGTGGTGCCCACGGGGCTGCGCCTGCAGATACCGGCCGGCTACGAGGCCCAGGTCCGGCCGCGCTCCGGCCTGGCCCTGGAGCACGGGCTCACGGTGCTCAACAGCCCAGGCACGATCGACGCGGATTATCGCGGTGAGCTCAAGGTCATCCTCGTCAACCTGGGGCAGGAGCCCTTCACGGTTAAGCCCGGGGACCGGATCGCCCAGATCGTATTCGCCGCCGTGGTGAGGGCCGAATTCGAGCCGCGGCCGCAGCTGGCTGACAGCGCCCGGGGGGAAGGCGGATTTGGCTCCACGGGATTCTAGGCCCAAGGCGTTCCTGCTCTGCGGGCTCGCCCTGTTGGGCGGCATTCGGTTGCAGGCCCAGGCCGCGGAAGGGCGGCTCACCCTTGCCCCGGTTGCAGCCGCGGCGCGCCGGGCCGATCCGTATTCGGCCCACTTGAGCCGGGCGGAGCTGGCCGATCAGGCCAGGGACCATGAGCTGTCCTACCGCGAGTACCTGGCGGCGGTAAACAGCGCGGGCCCCGGTACCCTCATTTCGGCCGCGGTCTGGCTGCGCCTGGCCCAGCTCGCGCTGTACGAAAACCGGGACGAGGAGCGGGCCGGTTTCTATTCCGCCAGGATTCAGCCGGCCGAGCTCTCCGCCCCGCAGCGGGAGGCCCTGGAGAGGCTGCGCCGCCGCCTGTCCTACCGGGCGCTCCCTCCGGAAATGCTGGGCCTGGGGGACGGCAATGTCTCCGCGCTGCGCGTCGACGGGGATGACTTGTGGATCGGCACCTGGAACGGGGGGGTCAGCCGCCTGTCCCTTTCCGGCGGCCAGGCGAAGGTCTTCCGGGAGGGCCGGGAAAGCCTGGTGCCCTCCACGGTGCGCTGCATCGAAAT
Source organism: Spirochaetes bacterium RBG_16_67_19 (assembly GCA_001829505.1). Classification (GTDB taxonomy): domain Bacteria; phylum Spirochaetota; class Spirochaetia; order SZUA-6; family DRHE01; genus MIBK01. The sequence goes on from MIBK01000194.1 coordinate 16,334, forward strand.
TTCCGCCTCCCGCGTCTGGGTCGGCACCTATCAGGGCTTGTTCTCCTATGCCAAGGCCGGCGCCAGGTGGCAGGAGATCGAGGCCTTCGCCGGCGCCGAGCCCCGCAAGGTCGAAGCGCTGCGGCTGGCCGGCGGGCGCCTGTACGTGGGCACCCTTGGGCACGGGCTCTGGCGGCAGGAGGCCGGGGAAGGGGCGGAGGGCTGGCGCCGCATCTCCTCCGGGCCGCTGCCGGGGGATTTCGTGACCTGCCTGGAAGTCGACGGCCAGGACCTGCTGATCGGCACCCTTACCCAGGGGGTCGTCCGCCTGGACCTGCGCAGCCTGAGACTGCGCGGCTTCGAGGAGGCGGCGGGAGGGTTGGCGGCCAGGAACGTCACCGTGCTGCTGGCAGACCCGCCGCGGGGCTTATGGGTCGGGACCTACGGCGACGGGCTGTATTACTGGGACCGGCAGGCTTCACGCCTGGCGCACTACAGCCGCAGGGGGGGGCAGCTGGGGGACGACTGGGTGCTCTGCGCGGTCCGGGCCGAAAGCGGCACCTACTTCGGCACCCTGGGCGGTGGAATGGCCCGCTACGTCCAGGGCCGCTGGGAGGTGCTGGGCTTCCGCGAGGGGGTCCTATCCGCGGACATTCCGGCCCTGACCTACGCCGCGCCCCGCCTCTACCTGGGCAGCCTGGGAGCGGGGGTGAGCGTGCTAACCGAGGAACGGCCGTGAAGCGCATCGCCTGCTACGTGCTGGCCGAGTTCCTGTTCTCGTTCCTGGTATCTTTCTTGTTTTTCTTTTTCATTTTCTT
>MIBK01000194.1:17153-19116 GCA_001829505.1 Spirochaetes bacterium RBG_16_67_19
CCGAGGAGATCTTCTCCAAGAAGGTCCCCTTCTGGGACGTCGTGCTGTTCGTCCTGTACTCGCTGCCCGCGATCCTGGCCCTGTCCTTCCCCTTCGGGGCCCTGCTGGGAGCGTTGATGGCGGTGGGGCGCTTCTCCTCGGACAACGAGCTGCTGGCCATGCGGGCCTGCGGCCTGCCTTTGCGCCGGGTGCTGTTCCCGCTGCTGGCCCTGGGCCTGCTGCTCTCCCTGGTTTCCTTCGCCGTCAACGATTACTTCCTGCCGCTGGGCAATCTGCGCCTGGGCCGGATGTACCGCAGGATCCTGTACTCCAACCCCAGCATCGAGCTGGAGCCTTTCTCGGTGAAAGCCTACCGGGACGCGGTGCTGATCACCGGGGCGGTGGAGGGGCAGCAGATCCGGGAGCTGGCTATCATCGACAAGAACGACCAGAACCAGAAGAGGATCATCACCGCGGCGCGCGGCCGGTTGAGCGAGGGGGAAGGGCAGCGGGGAGTGATCTCCATCCGCCTGGAGGAGGTCTTCAGCCACGTGCGCTCCGCCTCCGACCCGGAGCGCTACGAGTACTCCACCGCCCAGACCATGATCTACAACATCCTGCTGCGCGACATCAGCGCGGGCTTCATCAACCCGACCCCCCGGGAGATGCGCGCCGTGGACGTGTGGCGCCGGATCCAGGAGCTGGAGGTGAGCCTGGCCGGCACGCGCCGCGAGCAGGCCCGGGAGGTGGACAAGGCGCTGCTGGAGATGGCCGCCGCGGGGCGTTACCTGCTGGACGCGGGTGAGCCGGTGACCCCGGCCGCCCTGGAGGAGGTCCGGCGCTCCTACGAGCGCTACCGCGCCGGCAGCCGCCGGCGGGTGACGGATCGCAACCTCCAGCTGCACCAGCTCGAGTTCCACAAGAAGTTCTCGATCCCGTTCTCCTGCCTGGTCTTCGTGCTGTTCGCCTTTCCGACCGGCATGCTGGCCCGCCGCAGCGGCCGGGCGGTGGGCTTCGGCCTGGGCCTGCTGGTCTCGACCCTGTACTGGGGCATGCTGTTCGTCGGGCACACCCTGGGCATCCGCCTCCAGTTCCCGCCCCTGCTGGCCATGTGGCTGCCCAACGCGGTGATCCTGGCCGCGGGGGCGGCCCTGCTCTCCTGGAGGAGGCACGGGTGAGGACCCTGCACGTCATGCTGCTGCGCAGCTTCCTCATGCTGCTGGCCATCGCCCTGCTGTTCTTCGTCCTGCTGTTGCAGATGTTCGACATGTTCGCCAACCTCTGGCGCTACCTGGCCCAGGACACGGGCGTGCCGGCCATCCTGCACGTCGCCTGGCTTTACCTGCCCAAGTGCCTGTCCTATGCCCTGTCCCCCGCGCTGCTGTTCGCCTGCTCATACGCCCTGGGCCTGCTTTACAAGAACAACGAGCTGATCGCCATCCTGGGCTCCGGAATCAGCCTGAACGGGCTGCTGGCCCCCCTGCTGCTGCTGGGCGTGGTCTTGAGCCTGGCCAGCTACTGGTTCGAGGAGGGGGTGGTCATCGACTCCCTGAGGCGCAAGAACGAGCTGTACCGCTCCAGCGTCAAGCTGGAGCTGCCCTTGAGCCGCACCAATGTCACGGTGACCAGCGCCGACGGGCGCATCATCTACCAGGCCGACTTCTACGACGACAAGCGACAGTCCCTCAACGGCGTGCTGATACTCCGGCGGGACGCGGAGGGAAGGTTCCAGGAGCGGGTGGACGCCGAGCGGGCCAGTTGGAACGGGCAGTACTGGGTGCTGCACGGCTCACGCCGCTACAGCTGGGACGGAGAGCTGTTGCGGGAAGCGCGGATCGCCCAGATGGACGAGAAGAGCCTGTCGGAGCCTCCCGCCACTTTCCGCAAGTCCACCCGCCGGGTGGAGGAGATGGGCGCCGCCCAGGCCAGGCTCTTCGTGACCCAGCTGCGGCGCGCCGGGCTGCCCTTTCGGGAAGCCCTCACC
>MIBK01000195.1:0-956 GCA_001829505.1 Spirochaetes bacterium RBG_16_67_19
GTCTGGATCGCCGGCAAGCAGGTGAGCGTCAAGGATCCCGCCCAGATGATCCACGAGGGGATCGTCTACGTGCCGGAGGACCGGGAAATCGAGGGCCTGATCGCGGAGCTTTCGGTGAGCGACAACATGCTGCTGCCTTCGGTGGTGAGGCTGGCCGTGGCCGGTTTCGTCAACGCCCCGGAAGAGGCGCGGGTCTATGACCAGTACACCAGGCAATTCCAGATCAAGTCCCCGGGGCCCCGAACCCGGATCTCCGGGCTGTCGGGCGGCAACCGGCAGAAAGTCGTGCTCTCCAAATGGATGGCCCTGAGCCCGAAGGTGTTCATTTTCGACGAGCCGACCCACGGCATCGACGTGGGTTCCAAGGCGCAGGTGCACAAGGTGATCCAGGAGCTGGCCGCGCAGGGCCTGGGCATCCTGATGATCTCCTCCGACCTGCCGGAAATCCTGATGATGAGCGACCGCGTGCTGGTGGCCTCCGACGGCTTCCTGGTCGCCGAGTACTCCCGGGCCGACGCCACGCAGGAGAAAATCATGGCCGCCGCTATCACGGGCAAGAATGGCAAGTGAGATGGGCGAAACAATGAGCGCGGTGCAGACCCCGAAACGCCACTGGAGCGTAGTGATCCTCAAAAATCGGGTGGTCGGGGTGCTGTTGTTCGAAGCGTTGATCATGATCGTGTTTTCCATCGCGGCCAGGAAGTTCCTCACCCTCTCCAACCTGAACACGATCTTCCTGAACGCCTGCATCCTGGCCATCCTGGCCTGCGCGGAAGCCGTGGTGATCATCACCCGCAACTACGACGTGTCCGTGGCCTCGATGCTCGCGTTGGCCGCCTTCGTCGGCTTCGACTTGATCAAGCGCTTCCCCGATGCGGGGCCGGTGCTCATCCTGGTACCCATTGCCATCGGCGCGGTGTGCGGCCTGGTCAACGGGGTGATCGTGGCCTATGGCA
>MIBK01000195.1:1080-6355 GCA_001829505.1 Spirochaetes bacterium RBG_16_67_19
ACCTCCTGCCGGGGATCTCCAACCTGGCCATCATCACCATCGTGGTAATCGTGCTGGTGTCGATCTACCTGCGCTATACCCGCATCGGCCGGCAGATCTACGCCATCGGCTCCAACCCGGACGCGGCCACCTTCTACGGCTTGAAGGTGTCCCGGGTGATCCTGGGGGCCTACGTGCTGTGCGGCGCCATGACCGGCTTGAGCGGTTTCCTGTTCGCGGCCCGCTCCTCCTACGTGGTGCCGTGGTTCGCCCAAGGGTTGGAAATTCAGGTGATCGGCGCGGTGGTCGTGGGCGGGGTCAGCGTGTTGGGGGGCTCCGGCAATGTCGTTGGCGCCGCGCTGGGAGCCATCGTGCTGACCACCATGGACAACGGCCTGATCCTGATCGGCACGCACGAGGTGATCCGCCAGCTTCTTTACGGGGTGGCGATCGTCGGGGCCTGCATCCTGGATGCCAGCGTCCTGAAACAGGTGGCGAGGCTGCTGAAGTCCAGCAAACGACTGGGGGCAAGACGATAATGGCCGGGCAGAGGTTTCGGGAGCTCCTGGGCGCCTACAGCTGGGAAAGCGTGATCCTGGTTTTCAACGTCGTCGCCGTGGTGGTGGCCACCCTGCTCTCCCCCCTGTACCTGAACGCCTTCCAGATCCTGTATTCGCTGCAGCAGTCCATGGGCATCGCCAGCATCCTGGCCATCGGTTTCATGATGATCATCCTGGTGGGCGAGATCGACCTGTCCCTTCCGGCCCTGGTGGCGGTGGGCACAGTCAGCTTCGCCCGCCTGTCGGTCATGGGCCTGCCTTTCGGGCTGTCGCTGCTGATCGTGTTCGCCATCACCACCCTGGCCGGATTGCTGAACGGCTACCTGATCGTCACCTTCTCCCTGCCCTCGATGGCGGTGACCCTGGGCATGATGGGCGTGTACCGCGCGGTTGCCTTGTGGATCGGGGGGTACGAAGGGTTCGGGGTGGACGCGTTCCAGCCGTCGTACATCTATGTGGGAGACACCTTGCTGGCCGGTTTCCTCCCGGTGTCCTTCCTGGTGCTGGTTTTCCTGTTCGCCCTCGCCTGGCTGCTGGTGCACAAGACGGTCTACGGTCGCCTGCTGTACGCCACCGGCAACAACCGGAAGGCGACCTTCCTGACCGGGCACAGCATCAAGTCGATCATCGTCAGCACCTACGGCATCGGCGGCCTGATGGCCGGCGTGGGGGCCATGGTGTACATCGGGCAGTACCAGTCGGCCCGCGCCGACAACGTGGCCAGCATCCTGCTGTTCGTGGTGGCCTGCATCGCTTTGGGCGGCTTCAGCCTGGCCGGGGGCAAAGGCAGGGTGATCGGCTTGATTCTGTCCATCCTGCTGCTGGGGACCATCCAGAACGGGATGGGCCTGGCCAATATCCCGGGGCCCGTGCAGACCCTGGTCATCGGGCTGATCCTGATTGCTTCGATCGTTGTCCCCGCCGGCATTGGCGCCGTGGGGGCCGCCGTTTCGCGCGCAAAGAACATTGCAGAAAAGTATTCTGCAAGTTCTAAATAAAACGTCCCTGCCTAGACAGGGAAGGAGGAAAGGGTATGAGAAGAACCCGAGTAGTTGTGGCGACGCTGCTGCTGGCGGTCATGGCAAGCCTGCCGCTGTTCGCCCAGAAGAAGGAGAAGCTGTACTACGTTCCCAAGTTCACCGGCTTCATCTTCTTCGAGCTCGCGGGACAGGGCGCCAAGAAGGCCTGCGACGAGCTGGGCGTGGACATGGTGACCCTGGGCACCACCCAGAACGACGTGGAGGGCTACGTCCAGATCCTGCAGAACCTGGTTCCGCAGAAGCCCCAGATCATGGTGACCACCTCGTCGGACGCGAACGCTCCCGTGCCGGTGCTGAAGAAAATGAAGGCCGCCGGGGCGACGATCGTGACCTTCGACTCGCCGGTGGGCAAGGGCGGCCAGGACCTGTACGTGAACATGGCCCCGTATAGGGTCCAGGCCATAGCCGAGCTGGAGAGCGCCCTGTACAACAACCCCAAGGGCGGCAAGGTGATCTGGCTGGCTCCGTCGCCCAACATCACCCTGTTCAACAAGGTGAAGGAGGAAATCGACAACCTGGTCAAGACGGTTCCCAAGTACAAGGTCTTCCAGTTCGTCGACACCCTGTATATGGCGGATGATCCCGATAAGGCCTACTCTGTGACGACATCAGCCATGGAAGCGCATCCTGACTTGGCCGGTTTTATTTCTAGTTCGGGGATGTCCAATCCTGCATCCAACAAGGCCATCCAGGACACCGGGCGCACCGGCAAGGTGTACTCCACCGGCATGGCCCTGCCCTCGACCATGGAGACTTTCCTGAGGGACGGGGTCAACAAGCAGTTCGCCCTGTGGTCCCCCTACTGGTTCGGCTACATGTCCGCCTGGCTGGCCATCAACATCCACCGCGGCGACCTCAAGGTCCAGGACGGCAAGGTCGTGGACGTCCCGAACGTCGGCAAGCGCAAGATGTACATGACCCCGGACGAAGTGATGTACACCGACCTGAACATGATGCTGTTCTTCCGCAAGGGCCACGAGACCTGGGAGAACGCGATTGCGATGCCTCCGGAGTTGATCCAGTAACAGGCTCGGAGTATCAGCGGATGCGGGGACCGAAAGTCCCCGCATCCCTTTTTCGGGGGTGCAGGTGACAACCTACGAGCGCAAGCTGGACCGGGTGCTGAAGGCGCTGTCCTTCCGGGAGCCGGATCGGATTCCCCGCTTCGACCTTTTCTGGCAGGAGTTCATCGACAAGTGGGCCCGGGAGAAGAATCTCCCGCAGGGGACGAGCATCAGCGAGTACTACGACCACGACTTCGTGCTCTGCGTCATGAACGAGGACCCCAAGGTCCAGTCCTACACGGAGCTGGAGCGTGGTAGCGACTACACGGTGTTCCGCAGCGGCTTCGGCTGCACCTGCAAAAAGGCCGATTACTCCCCGATGCCGGCCTACCTGGATTTCGAAGTGCGCTCCGCGGACGGCTACGAGGATTTCGTGCTGGAGGACCCCGATGATGAGCGGCGCTACTTCCAGCCCAGCGCCAACATCCTGTCCTCGGCCGGCAACGTCGTGGCCCCGTCCTTCCAGGACCAGATGGCGGCCGCGGAGGGCAAGTTCGCCCGCATGGGCCTGGTACTGGAAGGCATGGAGTTCCTGTGGCGCATCCGGGGAATGGAAGACCTGTTCGTGGACCTGATGCTGGAGGAAACAAAGGTCAAGCGGATGCTGGAGCGGGTGCAGGACTTCGAGATCCGGCTCGGCCTGGCCCAGATCCGCATAGGCGTGGACCTGATGTTCATCGGCGGGGACGTGGCCTACGACAAGGGCCTGTTCTACTCGCCGGAAACCTGGCGCAGCTTCTTCAAGCCGCTGCTGGCCAATATGTGCCGGGAGTTCAAGCGCGCCAAGCCGGACTTGAAAATCCTGTACCACGGCTGCGGGAACGCCACCGCGATCTTTGACGAGCTGATCGAATGCGGGATCGATGCCTACCAGTCCCTGGAGGTCAAGGCCGGGCTGGACGTGGTGGAGCTCAAGAAGAAGTACCGCAACCGGCTGGCCTTCGTGGGCAACATCGACGTGCGGGACGTGCTGACCGGCGACCGGGCCGCCCTGGAGCGCGACGTGCTGCGGCGCCTGAACGCGGCCAAGGGCGGCGGCTACATCCCCATGTCGGACCACAGCGTTCCCGACAACGTGCCCGTGGAAAACTACGATTACTACATGGAGCTGCTCGGCCGCTTCGGGCAGTACCCGCTGCGCCTCGGCAAGCACGACCTGCCCGATCTGGATGCCCTCTACTGAAGCACCTGCGGAGGATGGCGGCCGTCGTTTGCTGCCTTTGTAAATTGGAATATGATCTTCCAATATGTAAAGCCTCTTCCGCGCCGGCGATCACGCCTAAACCTCAATACCCTTCAGATTGAGCTCTCGGGAGGGGGAGACGGCAGAGGGGCGAGGGAAGCCCGACGCGTCCGGCTGACGCAGGCTGTAGGGGACGGCCTCCCGCTGTTATAGGGGACTTTTCTTCGGCCGGTAGTCGTTGGGGTCGATGCAGGCGTCGTAGGTGGGTCGATCGATACGGATCCAATCCGTGCCGTTGATGCCGCGGGTTTCGGCGACCGTGGGGCTGACGGGGAAAGCGCAGGCGCATCGGATCCAGCGATTCTGCAGCACGGAGATCTTCTTCACATCCTGCACCGCTTCGGACAAATCCTGATCCTGGCTGTAGATCAGAGCAACGTCATACCTGGCTTCGAGGGCGAAACGCACGATGTCCAGCGCGATGCGCACATCCACGCCTTTCTCCTGACCGACGAGGGTTACGGTGAGGCTGCCGTCGGGAAGCGCGACGGTCTGGTTTCGGTAACGTAGCGCACGGGAGAAGGTTTGGATCCCCCGGGTGCCCATAACGGCCATCTTGGCCGTCCAGAAGGAGCTCCAGAACGGCTTGTCGGTGGCGGAGGGGATTCCTGTGTAGAAATGGATTCCGGCGATTTGCCAGCCTTGGGCGGCACAGACCCTCTCGGTGAGCAGCCGTGGGTCGTAATTGGGGAAGGGGTATCCGAAGGCCTCCTTGGCGGCATAGAAAAGGTTCTGCCCATCGAAGAAGGCGACCGCCCGCTTGCTATCCGGTTCAGTGCGCATAGGATCCCTGGAGAAAAAGAACCCCGCCAGAGGCCCGAAGGCTGATCCAGCGGGGGGCAGATATCCACGAATTGACTACTATGAGTATCGAGCGAAAAAAGGCAATTGTCAAGAGTCTTGGATAGTCCTTGTAGGGGCTGGTCGAACTGCAGCAAGCAGCTCGCAGGTTGAATCTACGGCAATCTTGGCTACGGCTCTGAGCCGGAGACGCCTTCTCGATTGCTATTTCAGCCCCTGACCGTCCAGATTGGAGCGAAGGACTGCCATTGATCACCCCTACAACCAGGGTTGTAACGGAAGCGGATAGTTGTAGCCCTCCCGCGGCGCGGCACCTGCACGGGCCGTTTCCGCGTCCATCCGGCCCCAATTTGCCCGTTTTGACCCACCGGAGAGCCTGATTTCGCGCGGAAACCCTCTTCTAGACTCCTTCTGACTGGCACGCTTCCTGCATGTATATTCGGGGGAATTCAACTTGAGTTCGGCGTACCGCTACCGCTGTGATTCCTGCAGCCTGGAGTTCAAGACCTCCGGGCCGTGGCCGTTCTTCCGCGACGAGCAGGGACGGGTGTTGATATCCAAAGAGGCTCACCGCAAGGGGGTCCGCGG
>MIBK01000196.1:0-280 GCA_001829505.1 Spirochaetes bacterium RBG_16_67_19
CTTTCGGGGAGACCAGGCCGGCGAAGTCCAGGTCGAGCTCGGCGGCCAGGGTGCCGACACAGGAGGCGATGTCGGCCTGGTCGCGGCCCTCCATGGCCTGGCGGAACTCGGGCTGCAGGGCCACCAGGGTGAGGCCCAGGGTTAGACGGTCCACCGCGCTGCGGTAGATCTCCTGCGCGGTGTTCAGGTCCTGGCGCACGCGATTGGAGGCCTCATTGAACACGGAAGCCGTAAGCAGGCGCGCTCCCACGATCAGGGAGAGCCCGCCCACCAGGATTGC
>MIBK01000196.1:456-2513 GCA_001829505.1 Spirochaetes bacterium RBG_16_67_19
AGGGAGAGCCCGCCCACCAGGATTGCCATCGCGAGAAAGCTGGTGATCAGGCGAAAGCGGGTGGAAAGATACACGACCGGGTTCACGATAAAGGATGCACTGGCAGGTGTCAAGCTGAGATTGAAGCCCGGTCCTGACCGAGGCCGGCGCTATTCGCTGTCCAGGTCCTCTTCTCCCAGAAGGGCCGGCGCCGTCGGCCGCGGCTTTGCCGGACGATGCAACAGGTGCCGTGGAACGAAGGCCGCCCCTGCGATCAGTGTCGGAATGACCGCACTGGCGATGACCACCGCGACCAGGAAGGAGTACTGGGCCGCGGTGATGATGCCGTGCGACAAACCGTACAGGGCCGAGATGGTGCCGAAGGTGAGGCCCGTGGACATCATCAGGGTATAGTACCAACGCTCATTGGCTTCCCTGCGGAAGACTGAAATCACGGGGAACAGGCCGAAGATCTTGCTCACCGTCTTGGCGGCGAACATCCCCAGGAATACCAGCGGCGCGCTGGCCAGAGCCGGCAGGGAAACCAGGGAGCCCGCCCGGATGAAGTAGAAGGGGGTGAGGAAGCCAACGGTCAATGTCCGCAGCCGCCGCACCCAGTGATGGTCCTTGGCGGCGTTGCCCGCCAGAAGCATTCCCGCGATATAGGCAGGCAGGACAGCCTCGCTGCCAGACCACAGCGCCAGGGCCCCCAGGCCGGTGAGCACCAGCAGCACCCATTTCGTCCGCACGGCGGCCGTGCGGTTGCCGTACAAGCCGGTGAGCCAGCGCGTCAGCGTGGGCAGGGCGAAGAAGACGCCTGCTGACACGACCACGAAGATGATCGTCCGATAAGTGAAGGGGGCGAAGAGCAGACCCAGGGCCAGAACGGTCCCCAGATCGTTGACGAAGCAGGCGCCGAGGATACCCTTGCCGAACTCCGTGCGGTTGAACCCCGTCTCCAGCATCACCGCGTAAACCACCGCCATCGAGGTGGTGGACAGAGCCACGCCGGCCAGGAGGCTGGCCCGCAGGTCCCAGGAGAACACCCAGTGGGCCACCGCCGCGCAACCCAGGAACGGCGCCGCGAAGCCGACCAGGCCGACCAGGCTGACCTCCTTCACCTTGGCGCGCATGACCTGAGGATCCAGCTCGGCTCCGGCCAGGAAGGTCAGCAGCACGGCGCCTATGGAAGCCAGAAAGCGCAGCCAATCCTGTCCCGCGCCGAGGGAACCCTCGCCGAAAAAGCGATTGGCGATTGCGGCGGCCGTAATGCCGACGCAAATCTCGACCAGTGCTCCGGACACGCGCAGGTGCCGCGAGAGCGCCGTGGCCGCCACGGCCAGGGCCAGCCACAACGCAGCGAACTGAAACGCCTCGACCATATGGACTCCTCGCCCGCAGCTTGCGTCGTAGGAGTCATCAGCCCTTGGTGGGTATTTATGCGGGGGACTCCATCCCCAGGCCAGCAGGAGATTAGCGCTTCCCGCGCGGCGGGTCAAGCGCCCCGAAACCGGCCAGCTTGCGCACCTTGCTGGCCTGCAGCCAGGCGCTCAGGTCAGCCACGAGCCGCGCGGCGATCTCGCGCTGGAAGTCCGTCAGCCAGGCGGGAATGGGCCGCTTGCCTTCCCGCAGCCGCCCGTCCAGTGCTCGGAAATGGGGAAGACACAGACCGTCGGAGGCCAGCAGGGCACTCTTCAGCTGCTCCTCTTCCAGAAACTCGGCCAGCAGTTCCAGGCAGCACCGGGAAGTCGGCTTGCCGCTCGAGCCAGGCGTTCAGCAGGTCCCGGTACAGGATCGAGCCGGCGAGGCCGTCGTGATAGCCCAGGAATTGGAAGGAATGGGGATTGCAGAACCCACCGGCGGAGCGGATGCGCCTGCGAAGCTCCGGATCGTTGATAAATACCGCTCCACCCGCAGGCGGGCCAGATGACAGACCGGGCAATCCGGCCGCCCGCAGGCCTCGAGCAGCCGGTAGAAGGCACTATGCTTTTCGCGCCGGGGTCAGATGGCAGGTGTCGTTCAGCAGGCGCAGGGTGAAAGAGCGGCCTTCCACTTCGAGGAGGTTCACGGCGCAGGGC
>MIBK01000196.1:2645-2933 GCA_001829505.1 Spirochaetes bacterium RBG_16_67_19
TTCAGGCACCGGCGCTGCACGGCGGCCAGGGACTCGCCGCCGGGCGGGCTTGCGCCGCCCGATCCCCGGTACCAGCGCCGGAAGCGGTGCGGAAATTGGCGCTCGGCTTCCGCCGGGCTCATCCCCTGCCACCTGCCATAGTCGATGTCGACGAGCCCGGGGTGAACCTGCGCGGGCTGACCGCAGCGCCGCGCCACCGCCTCGGCGGTCAGCTTGGCCCGGGACAACGGGCTGCAGTACACCGCGACCGGCCTCCACTGCGCGGCAATGCGCTGTGCCGTACGCTCC
>MIBK01000196.1:3032-3270 GCA_001829505.1 Spirochaetes bacterium RBG_16_67_19
AGTGTCGTCATCCGGCCAGAATAGGAAAAAGGCCCTGCCGTGTCGAGCGCTGCCGCAGGCTCAGGGCAGGCGGCCCAGGAGGCGCAGCAGGCCGTCCAGCAGGGTGAGCGGGTGCGGCGGGCAGCCGGGCACGTACAGGTCCACGGGCAGCAGACCGCCGACCCCGTCCCCGGATTCGGGAAAGCCCGCGTATGGCCCTCCCGAGATGGCGCAGGCCCCCGAGGCGATCAGCAGCTTC
>MIBK01000196.1:3416-3600 GCA_001829505.1 Spirochaetes bacterium RBG_16_67_19
TGGTGAGCACATTGCAGTCCGCCTCGCAGGCATTGCAGCCGCCGGCGCTCACCTGGCGGATGGCGAAGGAGCGGCGGAACCGGCGCCGCGTCCCTTGCCCGCTGTCCTCCGGAGCGGCCGCAGGCTGTCCGGCGGCCGCGCCCAGCACCAGCTCCTCCCGCCGGAAAGCGGCCAGGCGCCAATC
>MIBK01000196.1:3779-3960 GCA_001829505.1 Spirochaetes bacterium RBG_16_67_19
CTCGATACGCGGCATTCCTCGGAAGCGGGGGGGCAGGGCGGGGGGCTTTCCCCTCGGCCAGCGCATCGTGCGATAACCCTGCCGCATCCGCTCCAGGATCAGGCTCAGCATCCTCTTCTCCTTCTATAGATCATGTCCACAGTAGGACAGGTTGAAGCTCTTGTTGCAGAGCGGGAAGTCG
>MIBK01000196.1:4148-4304 GCA_001829505.1 Spirochaetes bacterium RBG_16_67_19
GGGGCCGGCTGGCAGCGCGCGCAGCTGCTCGCCCACGAAGGCCAGGGAGCGCTCGACCTCCAGCCAGCGCACGTAGGCCCGGGCGAACACGTCCCCCGTGTGCCAGGTGGCCACCGGCACCTGGACGAAGCGGTAGATGCCGCTGGGCAGATCGCG
>MIBK01000196.1:4482-4611 GCA_001829505.1 Spirochaetes bacterium RBG_16_67_19
CCGTGCCGCCAGCTCCGCGGCCAGGGTTTCGTCCAGGTCGAAGCCCACCCCCCCTGGGCGCACCAGGCCGCGCCCGAAACGGCTGCCGCCGAGCGACGCGCCCAGGTTCAGGGCGTCGCCGCGCAGGCG
>MIBK01000196.1:4777-5058 GCA_001829505.1 Spirochaetes bacterium RBG_16_67_19
ATAAGCCGTGGCGTGACCGATGGTGGTGTCCCCGGCCAGGGTTTCCGCCAGGTGCAGGCTGCGCAGGTCCGGGCCCGCGGACAGGGCGCGCTCCACACCCCGGTGCTGGTAGCCCAGCGAGATCTCCAGGTGCAGGACTTCCTCCCCATGGCATTGGAAGCGGAAGTGCCCCGGCTCGATGACCCCGGCGTGCACGGGGCCCACGCCCACCTCGTGCACTTCCTCGCCTTCCACGCGGAAGAAATCCGCGTCGCCGCAGGCCGGGCGCGGGCCGGCCGGCA
>MIBK01000196.1:5263-5561 GCA_001829505.1 Spirochaetes bacterium RBG_16_67_19
CAGGCGGAAGCTGCCCCGGGAGGCCGGGTGGGCGAAGAGCGCCGACAGCCTGGCGCCGCCGGCCACCTCGCGGGCCACCGCCTCCCGGAAGTCGGCAGGCGCCAGGGTGGGCAGCCGGGAGAGGGGCTCGCAGCGGGCGTTGCCCGTGACCAGGAACAGCCGGCGGGCCACTTCAACCTCCCCAGCCGCGCAGGGCCTCGCGCAGCAGCTCGTGGAGGAAGCCAGGGGCCCCCAGGCCGAGGACCACGGCCGCGGCCAGGAAGGCCAGCGGGGCGGCCAGGAAGGCCGCGGACTCACC
>MIBK01000196.1:5619-5726 GCA_001829505.1 Spirochaetes bacterium RBG_16_67_19
GTGCTTGCGCCTCCAGCCGGGCCTTCGGGGGCCGGCTCCTCTTCTCGCGCGCCCTGGGTCATGCGCAGGAGCACGGCCGCCATCCCGATGAAGATGACCGACAGCAA
>MIBK01000196.1:5756-8917 GCA_001829505.1 Spirochaetes bacterium RBG_16_67_19
CGGCGCTGGAACGCGGCCCGCAGGATGGCCAGCTCGCCGACGAAGGTGCCGAAGGGCGGCGCGCCGGTGATGGCGAAAAACCCGGCCAGCCACAAGGCGCCGCTCCAGGGCAGGGCGCGCGCGAGCCCCCGCACCTCGGCCGCCTTCTTGGTGCCGTAGGCGGCCAGGATGTTGCCCGCCGTGAGGAAAAGGGCGGCTTTGACCAGGGAGTGGTTCAGGGCGTGGAACAGGGCCCCCCAATCCCCACCGCCGCCGATGCCGATGCCCACGGCCAGGATGCCCATGTGCTCCACGCTGGAGTAGGCCAGCAGGCGCTTGTAGTCCGTCTGCCCGAGGATGAAGGCCGCCGCCACCGCCATGGAGATCAGGCCCAGGAGCAGCAGGAGCTGGCGGCTGAAATCCCCGAGCCCCGCGGCCGTGCAGACGCCGTGGACGCGCAGGATGGCCAGGAAGGCGCAGTTCAGCAGCGCTCCCGAGAGCAGCGCCGAAACCGGGGAGGGCGCCTCGCTGTGGGCGTCGGGCAGCCAGGTGTGCAGGGGAGCCAGGCCCATCTTGGTGCCGTAGCCGACCAGCAGCAGGATGAAAGCCGCCTTCAGCCACTGGGCGTCCAGGCGCGCCGCGGCCAGCCGCCGGAAGAACAGGGGGACCGCCGCCGATCCGGAGGAGGCAGCCGCCGACAGGAAGTAGGTGCCCAGCAGCGCCACCGCGATGCCCACCGAGCAGATCAGCAGGTACTTCCAGGTGGCCTCCAGCGAGCGGCGATGGCGGTGATAGTGGATCAGGGGAGCGCTCAACAGGGTGGTGGCCTCCACGGCCACCCACATCAGCCCGAAGTGCTGGCTCACGGTGACCAGGCTCATCGCCGCCTGGAAGCCCAGCAGCCAGGCGGCGAAATGCGCTTCCCTGACGCCATGCGCCTCGGCTGCGGCCTCGGCTGCGGCCTCGGCACCCGCGCCAGCGGCCTCGGCACCCGCGCCAGCGGCCCCGGGCTGCCCGCGGCCCAGGAAGGCGGCGGCGTACACGGCGATCCCCAGGAACAGCGCGCTGCCCACCGCCAGGAACAGCAGGCCCAGCGCGTCCACCGCCAGCCATTGGCCCACGGGGGCGAAGCGCCCGCGTTCGGCCCAGGCCCAGGCCACCAGGCCCAGGTGGGCCGCGGCGGAGGCCGGCAGCAGGCGCGGCGCGGCGCGGCGGAAGACCAGGCAGGCCAGGGCGGAGGCGGCGGGCAGGAGGATCAAAGCCAGGATCATCGACGTCAGTCCTTCAAGCTGGCCAGCTGGTCGGAGTCGATGTGATCGAACTCCCGGTTGATGTGATAGATGGTGATGCCCATGACGAACACGGCCATGAAGGCGTCCAGGAAGATGCCCATCTCCACCAGGAACGGCTCGCTCTCCACCAGCGCCATGCCGAAGGAGGAGATGCCGTTTTCCATGGCCAGGTATCCCAGGGCCTGCACGATCGCCGACTTGCGGGCGATGATCGTGAACAGGCCGGTGAGCGCCGTGAACAGGGTGGCCGGCACCAGCAGCGTGGAGCGCCCGGAGGCCAGGGCCGGCAGGCGGGAGCCCAGGTACAAGGAAACCCCCACCAGGGCCACCCCGATCAGCAGCGACAGCGAGTAGCCGACGAAAGGCTCCACCTCCCGGCGGGCTCCCACGGAGCGCACGGCGCGCAGCAGCAGGAGCGGAAAGACGATCCCCTTCAGGCAGACGTTCAGGCCCGCCTGCAGGGCGAGGCGCCAGGTCGGAGCCTCCAGGCCCAGCAGCAGGGGCAGGACGGCCAGCAGGATGCCCTGGGCGGCCACCGCGGCGATGGCGTTGGCCAGCCGGCTTCCGCCCAGCAGCCACAGGTTGGTCAGCACCAGCAGCACCAGCAGGCTCTCCGTCCAGAGGCTCATCATCTCACCTCACCAACTCCAACACCATGGCCAGCGCCGACATGGCGGAGGCCGAGACCAGCAACTGCGGCACGCGCGCCAGGCGCAGCCTGGCGGTCAGGGACTCCAGCAGGCCGGTGAGCACGCCCAGCAGCGCCAGGCCGGCGGCCGCGAACAGCGCGCCTGCCAGCGGCGCGTCCGCGCGCGGGGAGAGCAGGCCGGCGGCCCCCGGTGTGAACAGCCCCGCGACCAGGGAGCCGAAGATCCAGAGCTTGAGCGCCGCGCCGTATTGGATGAAAGCCAGGTCCGGGCCCCCGTGGTCCAGGACCATGACCTCGTGGATCATGGTGAGCTCCAGGTGGGTGTTCGGGTCGTCCACCGGGAGGCGCGAGTTTTCGGCCAGGAAGACGATGAACAGGGCGGCGGCGGCCAGGGGCACGGCGGGGTCGGACAGGCGCGGCTGGGCCAGCAGCGCGGCCAGGCGCAGCTCGCCGGCCGAGCGCGCCAGGGCGGCCAGGGCCAGCAGCAGGGCAGGCTCGGTGAGGGCCGAGAACCAGGCCTCCCGGCTGGCGCCCATGCCTTCGAAGGGGGAGCCCGTGTCCAGGGCCGCCAGGATGGTGAGAAAGCGCATCAGGCCGAACAGGTAGGCGAACAGGAAAAGGTCGCCGTCGAAGGAGAGCAGGCCCCGGCCGCCTCCCCAGGGCAGGATGGCCAGCGCCATGAGCGCGGCGGCCAGGCCCAGCAGCGGGCCGGCGCGGAACACCCAGCCGGTGGTTCGGCTGTACACGGCCGACTTGCCCAGCAGCTTCCATAGATCATAGTAGCCCTGCAGCAGCGGGGCGCCGCGGCGGCCGGCCATGACGGCCTTGGTGCGGTTGACCAGGGCGGGCAGCAGCGGGG
This sequence comes from Spirochaetes bacterium RBG_16_67_19, assembly GCA_001829505.1. Classification (GTDB taxonomy): domain Bacteria; phylum Spirochaetota; class Spirochaetia; order SZUA-6; family DRHE01; genus MIBK01. The sequence goes on from MIBK01000196.1 coordinate 8,536, forward strand.
CCAGCAGCAGGACGGCCAGGTAGCGCAGCAGGGCCGGCAGGTGGGTGCTCACGGCCGGCCCCCGAGCTTCCAGACCAGCAGCGCCAGCAGGGTCAGGGCGATGTACAGCACGTACAGCCGCAGGCGCCCCTGCTGCAGCCAGCGCATCCGGCCGAAAAGACGGGCCACGGAGGCGAAGGCCGGGCGGATCAGCCGGCGCTCGAAAGCGTCCGGGGTCTCGCTGGCGAAGTGGGCCTCGGCCGGGAAGTAGCCGGAGGGCCTGCGGCCGCGATGCTCGGGGGAGAGCACCCGCCGGAACATGGCCAGCAGCGGCTGGGCGAAGGAGGAGGCCGTATACTGCAGCCGCGGGCTCCCGCGCAAATAGCCGCAGTCCCAGGTGCCG
>MIBK01000196.1:8955-9223 GCA_001829505.1 Spirochaetes bacterium RBG_16_67_19
CAGGCCGGCCAACGCGGCGGCCAGACCGGCCAGCGCTCCCGCGCCCGCGGTCAGGCTGGCCAGGGTCCGGCGGGCGGGCCCCAGCAGGTCCAACGCCTGCCGCTGCGGCAGCCCGGTGAGCTGGGCCACCAGCGGGGCCAGGAAGGCGGGCAGCAGGGGGCCCAGCAGGCCGACGGCCAGGCAGACGGCCGCCAGCAGCAGCATGGGCAGCACCATGGTCGCGGGGGCCTCGCGCGCTGCCGCGGCCTGCGGGCTGCGCGGCTCCCCC
>MIBK01000196.1:9243-10434 GCA_001829505.1 Spirochaetes bacterium RBG_16_67_19
CTTGGCGAAGCAGGCCGCGGCCAGGCCGCCGATCAGGGCCAGGGCCGTCACGGCCGCGGCCCCGGCGACGGCCGGGGCGGCCCCCGCCGCCAGCACGGCGCGCAGGGCGCCGCTGCCGATCAGGAACTCGCTCACGAAGCCGTTGAGCGGGGGCAGGGCGCTGATGGCCGCCGCGCCCAGCAGGAAGGACAGGCCGGTGTACGGCATGCGCCGGGCCAGGCCGCCCAGCCGCTCCAGGTCGCGGGTGCCTGCCGCCTGGGCCGCGGCCCCGGCCCCTAGGAACAGCAGGCTCTTGAACAGGGCGTGGTTGAGGACGTGCAGCAGGCCGCCTGCGAAGCCCAGGACGGCCACCGGGCGCAGCCCGTAGGCCAGGCCGAGCAGCCCCAGCCCCAGGCCCATCAGGATGATGCCGATGTTCTCCACGCTGTGGTAGGCCAGCAAGCGCTTCAGGTCGTGCTGGGCAAGGGCGAATAGCACGCCCAGGATCCCGGAAAGCGCGCCGACCGCGAGCAGCGTCCAGCCCCACCAGGCTGGCGGCGGGCCCAGGAAGAGCAGGGTGCGCAGGATCCCGTAGATCCCCAGCTTGATCATCACCCCGCTCATCAGCGCCGATACGTGGGAAGGCGCCGCCGGGTGGGCCTCGGGGAGCCAGACGTGCAGCGGCACGATGCCCGCCTTGGTGCCGAAGCCCAGCAGGGCCAGCACGAAGGCGATGCCGGCCGCGGTCCCGGACAGGCCGCCGAAGCGGGTGAAGTCCAGCCCGCCCCTGCCCAGCAGGAGGAAGAGGGCCATCAGGAAGGCGATGCCGATCTGCGATGCGGCCAGGTAGGTCAGCCCCGCCCTGCGGGCACCGGCCTGCTGGTCCTCGAAGGTGACCAGGAACCAGGAGCTGATGGTCATGGCCTCCCAGGCCAGGAGGAACAGTACGGCGTTGCGGGCCAGGACCACCATGGCCATGCTGGCCACCAGCAGGTGATAGAACAGCCAGGCGGGGCCAAGGCCGCGGGCGGAATGGCGCAGATACCTGCCGCCGTAGAGCGCCGAAACGGCGCCTATGCCGTACACCGGCAGAAGAAAGAAACCGGACAGGGGATCCAGGGCCACACGGAAGGAGCCCCCGATTTCCCCCAGCCAGGGCAGACTGACGGAGCAGGGCAGGCTCAGCGCCAGCGCCGTGACGACGCCGGCCAG
>MIBK01000196.1:10530-11286 GCA_001829505.1 Spirochaetes bacterium RBG_16_67_19
AGAGCAGCGCCGGCGGAGCCAGGATCAGCGCGCTCAACGGGCTTCCTTCGGGGAGCGCACTGACTGGTCCACGGCCACGGCCGCGGCCAGGATCTGGTCCCGCGCCGCCTGACCGGCGATGGCCCGCCGGAAGTCCGGCTGGCGCAGCGCGAAGGTCAGCCGGGAGAGCAGGCCCAGGTGGGAGCGGACGGTGGGGCTGACCAGGGTGAACAGGGTATGCACCGGCTCCCCGTCGATGGAATCGAAATCGATGGCCTGCTCCAGGAAGCAGAGGGTGAGCACGGGACGGGGACTGAACAGGATGATGGGATTGCGCACGTGGGGCACGGCGATGCCTTCCCCGATGCCGGTGGAGCCCAGGGATTCCCGGGACAGCAGCACCTCCAGGAGGTAGCGCCGGTCGACTTCATCCGGAAGCCGCATCAGGGCGACCACCGAGGCCAGCACCTCCGCCTTGTCCGCCCCGGCCACGCGGTAATGGATCCCGCCGGTGCGGATGGCCTCGGCCAGGTCAGGCGCCTCTTCCCGCGCCTCGGGAAAGATGTCCGGATGGACGTTCAGCCGCCGGGAAGTGGCCCATTCCAGGAGCTCGGAGCGGTTGAAGCGGTACTGCCCGCTCACCCGGTAGCCGGGCAGGGTGCCGTTCTTGATCCAGCGGTAGATGCTCTTCTCCGACACCGCCAGCAGCCTGGCCGCTTCCTTGACGTCGATCTGCATGGAGTTGGGGAAGCCTGTCCCATTTTGTCCAAGCTGTCA
>MIBK01000196.1:11568-13605 GCA_001829505.1 Spirochaetes bacterium RBG_16_67_19
GCGCAAGGTGGGCGAGCTGATCCTGCAGCACAAGGAGGAGCTGGCCATGGCGGAAACCCTGGACACGGGCAAGCCGCTGTGGCTGTCCACCAACGTGGACATACCGCGCGCCGCCGGCAGCTACCAGTTCTTCGCCAACCTGATTTCCACCATGGGCACGGAAGCCTACCCCATGGAGGTGGGCGCCCTGAACTACGTGGTGCGCCGGCCCATCGGGGTGGTGGGGCTGATCAATCCGTGGAACCTGCCCCTGCTCCTGCTCAGCGCCAAGCTGGCCCCCTGCCTGGCCATGGGCAACGCCGTGGTGCTCAAGCCCGCGGAGTGGACCCCCCTCACGGCCACGCTGCTGGCCGGGATCCTGCAGGAGGCGGGGATCCCGGACGGGGTGGTCAACGTCGTGCACGGCTTCGGGCCCGGATCGGCCGGCGAGGCCATCGCCAGGCACCCCGGGATCGGCGCCGTGGCCTTCACCGGGGAAACCACCACGGGCAAGCACATCATGCAGGCGGCCGCGGGCAACCTGAAAAAGCTCTCCTTCGAGCTGGGCGGCAAGAACCCGAACATCATCTTCGCCGACAGCAACCTGGAGGAGGTGGTGGACACCACCATCCGCTCCAGCTTCATCAACCAGGGGGAGGTCTGCCTGTGCGGCTCGCGGGTTTACGTGGAGAAGCCGGTCTACGAGCAGTTCCTGGAAAAGTTCACGGCCAAGACCCGGGAGCAGCGGGTCGGCGACCCGCTGGAGCCCAAGACCCAGATCGGGGCGCTGATCAGCCGGCAGCACCTGGAGCGCGTCGAAGGCTACGTGCAGCTGGCCCGCCGGGAAGGGGGCGCGATCCTGACCGGCGGGGGGCGGCCTTCTTCAGCCACGCGCGGCTTCTTCCTGGAGCCCACCGTGATCACCGGCGTGAACCGGGAATGCCGCATCGTGCGGGAGGAGGTGTTCGGGCCGGTGGTCACCGTGGAGAGCTTTGCCAGCGAGGAGGAGGTGATCGAGCGGGCCAATGACACCCACTACGGCCTGAGCGCCTCGCTGTGGACCAACGACGCCCGGCGGGCCTTCCGGGTGGCCGAGCAGATCGAGGCGGGGCTGACCTGGGTGAACACCTGGTTCCTGCGGGACCCGCGCACCCCCTACGGGGGGATGAAGGAGAGCGGGATCGGGCGGCAGGGGGGACTTTTCGGCATCGACTTCTACAGCGAGCAGTCCACGATCTGCCTGAAGTTCTGAAAAAGGAGCCCGGAATGAGCGCCGAGCAGGTCTTTGATTACATCGTGGTCGGCGGCGGGTCCGCCGGCTGCGTCCTGGCCGGCCGGCTCAGCGAGGAAGGGAAGGCCTCGGTCCTGCTCCTGGAAGCCGGAAAGGACTGGCGCCCGGCGGAAGCCCCCGGGGAAATCCGCAGCCTGAACTTCTTCCGGGCCCTGGGCCGGGCCGAGTTCTTCTGGTCCGATCTGCAGGGGCGCCTGACCGCCGCCAAGAAGCCGGAGCAGTACTTCGTGGGCAAGGGGCTGGGGGGAGGCTCCACGGTGAACGCCCTGTTCTACGTGCGGCCTCCGCTGGAGGACTTCGACCGCTGGGCGGACCTGGGCTGCCAGGGCTGGTCGGGAAGCGAGGTGCTGCGGTATTTCCGCCGGGCGGAGAATGACCTCGCGCTGGGCGACCGCCCCTACCACGGGAAGGACGGGCCCATGCCGGTCTGGCGCCCGGCGCGCTCGGAATGGAAGCCGCTGGACCGGGTGTTCCACGAGGCGGCCTCCGCTCTGGGTCACGTCCCTGCCCGGGACTGGGATTTCAACGCTCCGGGGGCCCGCGGGCTGGCCTCCGTGCCCTACAGCGCCCGTGACGGCCGGCGGGTCACCACCAACGACGCCTACCTGGAGCCGGCCCGCTCCAGGGAAAACCTCCAGGTGCGGGGCGACGCGCTGGTCGAAGCGGTCCTCTTCGAGGGCCGGAAGGCGGTGGGCGTGCTCGCGAGGGTGTCGGGCCGGCCCGAGCGGTTCGCCGCCCGGCGGGTGGTGTTGTGCGCGGGGGCGGTT
>MIBK01000196.1:13623-13909 GCA_001829505.1 Spirochaetes bacterium RBG_16_67_19
GTGCGCTCCGGGGTCGGGCCGGCCGGGCTGCTGCGGCGCCTGGGGGCCCCCGAGGTCTCCAACCGGCCGGGGCTGGGACGGCTGCTGGACCATCCCCTGCTCACGGTGACCTTCACCCTGCGGGAGCCCTTCCGCGCCCCGCCGCCGGCGCCGGACGATTTCTTCTCCTCGCTGCTCCTGCTCTGGTCCTCCGAGGCGCCGTACGGCAGGACGGGCGACCTCAACGTGCATACCCAGGGCTTCATCGGGGCCAACGCCGCCGCCCTGCAGACCGGGGGGCTGGTGC
>MIBK01000196.1:14041-14113 GCA_001829505.1 Spirochaetes bacterium RBG_16_67_19
ACCTGTTCGAACTGGTAGGGCAGCCGGCTTTCCGGGAGGCCCTCCAGGGCGAAGCATGCCTACCCCCCCGCG
>MIBK01000196.1:14142-14231 GCA_001829505.1 Spirochaetes bacterium RBG_16_67_19
CCGCGCGACGAGGAGCTGGAGGAGGAGATCCTGGCCCAGTGCGCCCAGTACTTCCCCCCGTCCGGGACCTGCCGCCTGGGGCCCGCCTC
>MIBK01000197.1:0-601 GCA_001829505.1 Spirochaetes bacterium RBG_16_67_19
CAGGTAGAACAGCCCCGTGAGCAGGAGGGCCACGCCGAAGATGCCCAGGCGCACCAGCGGGATGACCAACCCCCCTATCTGCCAGCCCGCGGAGGAGTAGGGCAGCTTGATGCTGCGGGAGTCGGCGCTCCAAAGCAGCAGGCAGAGGTTGGCGATGAGGATCTGCAGGCCGAAGGTGAAGGTCAGGGTGATGAACACGCTGCCGCGCACCACCCGGTTCAGGACGTACTTCTGGATGGCGTAGGCCAGCAGGAACAGTACGGCCATGACCGGAGGGATGGAAAGGAAGGGATCCAGCCCGTAGAGCGCAAACAGGGTGTAGGACAGGTAGGCTCCGATCATGATGAAGGAGCCGTGGGCCACGTTGATGATGTTCATCACGCCCCACACCAGGGAAAAGCCGATCCCGATGGTGGCGTAAACGCTCCCGAAGAGGAGCCCGTTGACGATCGCCTGCGGCAGCATGGCTGGCTGTTGGTCGTTGTAGCAGGAGCGGGGCAAAAATGCAACCGTGGCGCTGCCGCCATCCATAGCCGCGCCGGCTTCGGCCATCCGTGGCTTGACAGCCGGGCCGCCGCCGTCGATCATGCCGGCATGAACG
>MIBK01000197.1:679-3452 GCA_001829505.1 Spirochaetes bacterium RBG_16_67_19
GGACGATCTGGAAATCCACCCCTGCACCAACTGCGAAGCCTGCCGGAAGGAAGGCGGGCCGTTCTGCGTTTTCGACGACGGCATGTCGGGCCTGTACCGCCGCTTCATCGAGGCGGACCTGGTGGTGCTGGCCAGCCCCGTGTACTGGTGGAGCATCAGCGCGCAGCTCAAGCTGTTCATCGACCGGTTATACGGCCTGAACTTCGAGGAGCACCCCGAGTACTACCAGGGAAAGAAGCTGGTGCTGGTGTTCACGCACCAGGAGGAGCATCCCTGCTCCGGCGCGGAGCTGAGTCGCCAGATGTTCGAGCAGATCGCCGATTATACGGAAATGTCCATCGTCGGGGACCTGCGCTACTCCTCCGACCAGAAGCACGTGCGGGAAAGCCCGGAGAAGCTGGCCCAGGCCCGCAAGCTGGGCGAAAAGCTGGCCAGCGGGGAGTAGGGAAAGGACCGGGGGGCAGGCGCGGCTCCTTCACGGGCGAAAAGGATATCCTTTCGCCTGGCACCCCCGGCCCGCGTTTTCAATCCAACGAGGCGGCAGCAGTCGCAGTCGCCGCCACCCCCGCGCTCCAGTCGTCCTCACAGACGCACAACGCATCCGCGTAGGCAACCGGCTGGGCCTCGGCCGGCGCCAGCGACATCTTGTCGGAGAGCGCTTCCTTGAAGAACTGCACGGTCCGCGGCCAGGCGCTCTGGGCGGCGCGCAGGTTGGCGCCCTCCCGGGCGTCCTGCTGGCGCAGGAAGGCATGTCCGGCCCCGTCGTAGATCTCCACCTCGTAGCGCTTGCCCAGGCGCTTCATCTCCTCCTGGGCGGCCGGGATGGTGGCGTTGACCCGGGCGTCGTCGCCCCCGTACAGGCCCAGCACCGGCGCGCGCACGCGGGCCAGCGCCGAGGTGTCCGGGGAGACCCCGTAGTACACCACCGCCCCGCCCAGGTTGGGCTGCTCGGTGGCGTAGCGGAAGCTGATGCCGCCCCCCCAGCAGTAGCCTACCACCCCGAACTTCGAGGTGGCCGCCGGCAGCCTGGTGGCCCAGTCGGCCACCGCGTTCAGGCGGGAGACGACCTCGGCCGGCTGCAGGGCGCTGTTGATCTGCCGCGCCGCATCCGGGGTGAGGGCGGAAGAGCCTTTCCCGTCCGGGCCCTTGCCGCTCAGGAAGTCCGGGGCCACGGCCAGGAAGCCGTCGGCCGCCAGCTGGTCGGCCACGGAGCGGGCCCAGTCGGTGAGGCCGAAGATCTCATGGATCACGATGACCACCGGGGCGCGGTCCTTGCGCTCCGGATACACGACCCAGGCGTCGAGCTTGTCGCCCATGGCCGCCGGGATGGTGACCCATTCCCCGTGCCTCGGGGAGCTCTCCAGGCGCATCCTGGCGTCCTTCTCCAGGGGGGGAAGCCCCAGGGCGATCGACGCGGCCCCGAAAAGCAGGAGCGCCGCGGCGGCCCGGAAGATGATTCTGCTATTCATTGCGATAACCTCCAAGAATAGCCCGCCGGCCTGTCGACTCACCCGGCGGGGTATTTCTGACTAAATTAATAATAATCATGGCGTCGGAGCAACCCGAATGACCCCGCGGGCGCGCCCGCGGGGCTTCCGGTTTGGCGATGTATTTTCCAACGCCTAGTTGACTCTTTTTTCGGAATGGGGTATTTTCAGGCCGAAGGGAATAGGGGGGCCCCGCCATAGGCTCCCCAAAGAGTCTTTGCCGACGACCAGATTCTTTACCGGGTACGGACCAGCTTCTTACGTTCTCCCACCGATGCCATCCAAGCCTGAAGAACCTGCCGCACTAAAGACGCACAAGGCCTATCGTCGATAGGTCCATTCCCGCTTCTAAAAGGAGAGCTTTCTAATGGCAAACAAGATCTACGTCGGGAACCTGAACTACGACACCCAGGAGTCTGACCTGCGCGCGCTGTTCAGCGCCCATGGCGCCGTGCAGTCGGTGAGCATCATCACCGATCGCGACACCGGCCGCTCCAAGGGCTTCGGGTTCGTGGAAATGGCCGACGGCGCGGCCACCAATGCCGCCATCACCGCGCTGAACGGCAAGGAACTGGATGGCAGGACCCTGCGCGTCAACATGGCGATGGACCGCCCCAGGCGCTAAAGCCTCGTCGCGGTGCGCCGGGTGAGCGGCAGGGTCTGAAGCCCTCACCGACACCCATCCCGGGCCCCGGCTCAAACGGGTCGGGGCCCGGTTCATTATTCCAGAAAGGGGTCAGCCATGGCCAGAGACGCCTACAAGAGCGAAAAGCGCCGCAAGGAGCTGGATCGCCAGAAAAAGCAGGCTGAAAAGCGGGAGAAGCGCCTCAAGAAGAACGAGGGGCGCACCGAGGCGGAGGTGCTGGCCGACCTGTTCGGGGTACCCTATGAGTCCTCCGGCGAGGCCGCCGAGGGCGCCGAGCCTGCAGAGGGCGCCGAAGCGGCAGAGGGCTCCGGCCCCGAGACGACCGAAGGCGCCGGCCCAGCGCAGCCTGCCGGCGGACCCGTGAATCCTTCCGATCCCACCGACCCCACCAAGGGGTAGCTTCCCTAATTAGCTCCTCGCGTTGATCATGACACCCGCGCTGGCCGTCCTGGCCAACGACGCGCTCCTGCTGCTGGCCGCGGCCATCTGGGGGTTCGCCTTCGTGGCCCAGCGCGCCGGCATGGAGCACATAGGGCCGCTCACCTACAACGCCATCCGCTTCGCCCTGGGGGCGCTGGCCCTGCTGCCGCTGGTGCTGGCCCGGCGCCAGGCCGCGCGGAAGGCCGAGGTGCGAGCGGCG
>MIBK01000197.1:3467-10073 GCA_001829505.1 Spirochaetes bacterium RBG_16_67_19
GGTCCGCGGCGCATCCACCCCCTGCCCGCCGGCCTGCTGGCCGGCGCGGTGCTCACCGGGGGGGCCATCCTCCAGCAGGCGGGCATGGTCAGCACGACGGCCGGCAAGGCCGGTTTCGTCACGGGCCTGTACGTGGTGCTGGTCCCGCTGGCGGGCCTGTTCTGGGGCCAGCGGGCCGGCTGGCCGCGCTGGGTCGGCATGGTCCTGGCCGCTACCGGCTTGTACCTCTTGAGCGTCACCCGGCAATTCACCATCGAGCGCGGCGATTTGCTGGTGCTGGCCAGCACCCTGTTCTGGACCTGCCACGTGCTGCTGCTGGCCTGGCTGTCGCCGCGCACCGACGCGATGGCCCTGGCCTTCGTGCAGAACGCCGTGTGCGCGTTGCTCAGCGGCGCGGTCCTGCCCTTTGTCGAGCATCCCGACCTGGGGGCCATAAGGGCTGCGGCCGTGCCCATTCTGTACGGGGGCCTGCTGTCGGTAGGCGTGGGCTTCACCCTGCAGATCCTGGGGCAGCGCCGCGCGCCGCCCGCGCACGCGGCTCTTCTGCTGTCCATGGAGGCGGTGTTCGCCGCCCTGGGCGGCTGGTGGCTGCTGGGCGAACGGCTGGGGGCGCGCGGGCTGACCGGCTGCGCCTTGATGTTCGGCGGCATGCTCTTCGCCCAGTTGCCGCTGCTGCTGCGCCTGCGGCGCCGGGACCTGTTCGCGGGCCCGGGCGGAGCGCCTCGCTGAACGATCGCGAGCGGTTTCCCGGCGCTTCCGGTGTCAACGGCGGGGGCTGGGGCGCCCGGCATTCCTGGACGACGGGCCGGCGGCGTGAGTACTATCGGGGAATGAAAGTCGTCGCTCTGGCGCTGACCCTGGCTGTTCTGGCTTCCTGCTCCAAGGAGGTGGTGATGGACCGCGGGATCGAGGACCGCCACCAGCGCGTGGCCGATTACCTGGAGCGCCTGCAGGGCGCCGGGGAGTTCCCCGGGCTGCAGTACGTGGTGTTCGACCGCGACGGGGTGGTGGACAGCCACGCCGTGGGGCTGGCCGACGTGGGAGCCGGGCGGCCCATGACGGCGCGCACCCGCCTGAACGTGTTCTCCACCACGAAGCTGGTGACCGCCGTCTGCCTGCTGCAACTCCAGCAGCGGGGCCTGCTCGCTCTGGAGGAGGAGGCGGGCCGCTACCTGGACTGGCTGCCCTATGCCGGCATCACCCTGCGCCAGCTGGCCAGCCACAGCGCGGGAGTGCCGGATCCGGTCCTGGGCAACTTCTACGTGCACTGGCAGGAGGAGCAGGCCTCCTTCGACCGCGAGGCGCTGCTGCGGCAGGTCGTGGCCCGCGCCAGCAAGCCGCGCTTCGCTCCTGGGCAGGGGGCGGCCTACTCCAACCTGGGCTACGCGCTGCTGGGCCAGGTCATCGAGCGCGCCTCGGGGACTTCCTACGAGGACTACGCGCAGCAGCATGTATTCCGGCCCCTGGGGCTGCAGGCCGCGGACATCCACTTCGGCACCCAGGACTACACCGTCGACGCGCGGCCCTACTTCAAACGCTCGCAGGTGCTGTTCCAGATCCTGGCCCGCTTCGTGCTCAAGGGCGGCCACCTGCGCCGGCAGGGGGCCTGGGTCGCGCTAGAGAACCGCTTCTACCTCAACGCCCCGGCCCACGGCGGGATCATCACCAGCGCGGAAAGCTACGCGGCCGTGTTCCGAGACCTGCTGCGCCCGGACTCGCGTCTGCTGGGGGCCGAGGCCCGCGCGCAGTTGTTCCGCGAACAGGTGCGCACTGACAAGGCAGCCTTCGCCCTGGGCTGGTTCATTCAGGAGCGCGGCGGCCAGCGTTTCTACTCCCACCGCGGCGGGGGCCTGGGCTACGTGTCCGAGGTGCGGCTGTACCCGGAAAGCGGCCTGGGGTCGGTGGTGCTGGTCAACATGACCACCCCATCCCGGCGCCTCTCGCCGGACCTGCTGGACGGCGAATACATCGGGAGGTAGCCCATGGCCGCAACCGAGAAGCTGGCGGTGATGGGCGGCAAGCCCGTGCGCACCGCGCCCTGGCCCAAGTGGCCGCTGTTCACCGAGCAGGACGTCGCGGACCTTGGGGCGGTGCTGCGCGACGGCCGCCTGACCTCGATCACCGGCCCCAAGGTGCGGGAGTTCGAGGAGGCCTTCGCCGCGAAGTTCGAAACCCGGCACGCGCTGGCCACCTGCAACGGGGTCACGGCCCTGCACCTGGCCATCGCCGCCCTGGGCATCGGGCCGGGGGACGAGGTGATCGTGCCGGCGCACACCTTCATCGGCACGGCCATTCCGGTGCTCATGGCCAACGCCGTGCCGGTGTTCGTGGACGTGGACTTGGAGAGCTTCAACATCGACCCGGCCAAGATCGAGGCGGCCATCACCGAGCGCACCAAGGCTCTTCTACCCGTGCACCTGAACGGCCTGGCCGCCGATCTGCAGGCCATCCAGGCTCTGGCCGCCAAGCATGGGCTATTCCTGATCGAGGACGCCTGCCAGGCGCACGGAGGGCAGTACCGGGGCAGGACCCTCGGGACCCTCGGGCGGATCGGAGCCTTCAGTTTTTTCGAGGACAAGGTGATGACCACCGGCGAGGGCGGGATGCTGATCACCGATGATGCGGCGCTGTACGAGCGGGCCCGCCGCCTGCGCAGCTACGGGGAGGAGCTGGTCACCAGCATCGGGGAGCGCAAGTACGAGCACACCGCCCTGGGCTTCAACTACCGCATGAGCGCGCTCAATGCGGCCTTGGGCCTGAACCAGCTTCCGCGCCTGGAGGCAATGGTGGCCAAGCGCAACCGCAACGCGGCTTACCTGCGCGAGGGCCTGGAAAAGGTGCCCGGAATCATCCCGCCGAAAGAGGTGCCCGGCTGCCGGCACGCCTACTACAAGTTCGTCTGCCGCATCGATCGGGAAGTCCTTGAGCTGGACGCGCTCACCGCGGTGGAGGCGATCAAGGCCGAAGGGGTGGCGGCCACACCGCGCTACCCCACGCCTCTTCCATTGCAGAAGGTGTTTCGGGAAAAGATCGGCTACGGCGGCACGGATTGCCCCTACGGATGCCGCCGCTACGGCCGCGAACCGGCTTTCCTGACGGGCTCCTGGCCCGTGGCCGAGCGCATCGGAAAAGAGGCCTTCGTGCTGCTGGTGCATCCCTCGATCGAAGAGCCCGACCTGCAGGACGCGGTGCGGGCGGTGCGCAAGGTGGCCGACCACTACCGGAAGTAAGCTGGACGGCGGGCCGATCCGCGCTACAATGGCCTTCATGAACAAATCAGGCTTGCTCTTCGCGGCATTGTTGGCGCTGGTGCTGGTTTCCCCGGCTTTCCGGGCGGAGGCGACGGGCTACGACGCGCTGCTGCCCCTGCTGGTGGACCTGCCGGGCTGGGAAGCCGAGGCGGCCGACGGGGCGGACGCCAGCGTGGAGGGGATGCGGGCGGTCACGGTGTACCGCACCTACGAGAGCGGCGACCGCACCTTCGAGGTCAACCTCCTGTTCGGCACGCAGGCCGGCATGACCTGGATGCCGGACTACAAGGAGGGTTGGAAGATGCAGACCCCGGAAGGCCTGATGGAGGTGAAGCGGATCGCCGGCTTCCTGGTGTACTACATGTTCGAGAATGAATCCAACTCCGGGGGGATCGTGGTGCTGATCCAGGAGGCGACGACCGCCAAACCCGACACCGGCGCGGTGTTCGCCGTCAGCTTCGAAGGCCTGGCCCTGGACGAAGCCCTGAAGACCGCCCAGCGCTTTAGCTGGGCGAAAATGAAGGAGCAGGTCGGGAGGCTGAAATGAAGCAGCCGGCCTGGTTGGCCGTCGCGGCGGCCCTGCTCCTGGCGGGGCTCGCGCTGCTGGCCCCCGGCGCTCCGGCGTTCGCCCAGGAGGGCTGGCGGCAGTTCATCGTCACCGACCGGGTGGGTTTCGTCGCCGCGGGGGCCTCCTCCCAGCTCGTGGAGAACGATGACTGGACCAAGTACGCGCCTCGCAACCTGTTCGACGGCGGCAAGGATTCCGCCTGGGTGGAAGGGGTGGAGGGAGACGGGCTGGGGGAGCAGGTCTGGTTCACGGTGGACCGCGGTACCGCCGATCTGATCCTCACCAACGGCTTCGCCAGGAACGCCAATCTGTTCCAGAAGAACAACCGGGTGAAGAGGCTGGAAGCCACCTTGTGGGCCGCGGCCACGGCCAGCCTCATGGTCACCGAGCTGGGCCAGGTCTACCAGGCCCAGCCCGTTTCCGGCCAGCTCTCCCTTGGCCTGGCCGACCAGGCCGCGCCGCAGAGCCTGGCGCTGCCGATCGACTGGGACAGGCTGCCGGTGGACCCGCCGAAACTGATCGAGGACTACGGCCGGAGCTTCGAGCTGCCCGCGGAAGGGTCCTTCTGGATGGACTACGTCCTCTGTCTGGAGATCAAGGAGGTCTACCGCGGGACCGCCTACCGGGACACCTGCATCGCCGAGATCGCCTGGACCCTGCCGCGCGCCCTGGCCGGCCCGGGCGGCTGCCGCGCCTGGCAGCTGGCCGGCGCCTGGAAGGCGGAGGAAGGGGCCGAGTGGGAGTACCTGGAGCTGGGGATCGAGGACGAGGTCCTGCTGTTCAGCGCCTACCTTGGAGGCCAGTTGTACGACGCCGGGCTGTGGTACGTCGGGGAGGGCCGGCTGTCCCTGGATTCGGACGGCGGATCCTCCCGGGTCTATACGGACGGAACGCTGAGCTCCCGGACCCTGCTGTTAACCGGCGAGGACGGCCATCAGGAACGATACGTGCGCGCGGAGGAGTGACCCCCCGCGCGCCGTACGAGCGGCGGCCGGGCGGCCGGCCTGCCCGGGGCCGCTAGAAGCCCAGCGCCTCGTTCACCAGCACCACCTGCGTCCGGTTCGGGTTGACCTCCCGGCGGAACATCAGAACCTTGCTGTAGAAGGAGCTCCAGTCCTCGGGCAGGCCGTAGGCCTTGCGGGCCCGCGCCGTCTCCAGCCCCAGCACGTACTCGCGCAGGCGCCGCATCCCCTCGTCCAGGTCCTTCACGATCTTCTGCGCCCCGACCACCCAGATCACCTTGCCCGCCGAGTAGGCGTAGGCCGGCAGTTGGCTGCCGGTGTTGGAGGCGATGAGCAGATGGCCGTCCTCGGTGACCGCATGCACGCTGCCGACGGTGAAGTCGGGGGCGGCGCACAGCTTGCGCATGTCCCGCTCCTGGGTGTTGGGGTTCATGGTGGCGAGCCTGTTGCGGATCGAGTCGAACCTGCCCGGCTCGTTGATTTCCTTGGACAGGCCGACGGAATCCAGGGTGACCGAAACCATGGTGAACACCTCGGCCCCCGCCGGCAGCATGGCCAGGACCTTCTGGCGGGCCTCCGCCGCGTTGGCCGCCGCAACGGCCTGGATGCCGTTGGCGTTGAGCGCCTTCAGGGTGCGCTCGATGCTTTCCTTGGAAGCCGGTACTTTCCACTCTTTCATTGTGCTGCTCCTTCCCTTGCATTTTAGTTTAGTAACTAACAATTAGTAAGTTACTAAAAAAATTGCAATAAGGCAAGAAAAAGGTTATCTTCCGCTCATGGCGCAAGCGGCGGCAAAAGCGGAAGCAGGCAGGGTCTGTTCCACCGTGGAGCGGGCCTTCGCCCTGCTGGGAAAGAAATGGGCCGGGCTGATCGTGCACGTGCTGGCCGGCGGCCCCAGGCATTTCTGCGAGGTGCAGCAGGCCATCGGCTCCCTGAGCGCGCGCATGCTGGCCGCGCGCATGAAGGAGCTGGAGGCCGAGGGCCTGGTGGCCCGCACGGTGGAAACCGGTTCGCCGGTGCGCGTCCGCTATGCCCTCACCGAGAAGGGCCGGGCCCTGGAGCCGGCGCTGCGCGGCGTGGAGCAGTGGGCCCGCAAGTGGCTCAGCTCCTGAGCCTTGACATACGATCATCAGATCGATATAATTATTGTATTACGTCTATCTATCGATAGGGAGATCGTATGGCGGCAGTCAAAATTTCTCCAAAGTACCAGGTGGTTATCCCCAAACAAATTCGCGATAAGTTGAGGCTGGCACCAGGACAGCAATTGCAGGCGTTGCTCTACGAGAACCGCATCGAGTTGATCCCGGTGCGGCCGTTGAAAAAGCTGCGGGGATTCCTGAAAGGGATTGATGCCAGCGTTGAGCGCGAAGCCGACCGGGTATGAACGTCGTAGACTCCAGCGGCTGGCTCGAATACTTTGCTGGAGGGCAGAATTCCGCCTTTTTCGCGCCCGCGATCGAGAACGCGTCGGAGCTCCTCGTTCCTACCTTGAGCCTTTATGAGGTTTTCAAGCGGGTAGCGCAGCAGCGACCCGAAAGCGATGCGTTTCAGGCCATTGCGGCGATGCAGCAGGGCAGGGTGGTGGACCTGGATGCGAAAATCGCCCTCGAGGCGGCGCGAGTGAGCCTGGCCTACCAGCTTCCCATGGCTGACAGCGTAATGCTGGCCACCGCGATGGAATACGAAGCCAGCCTGTGGACGCAGGACGCACACTTCGAGGGTATCGTCGGGGTGAAAAACCCAAAGACCTCGGCGTGAAGCCGGGCTATTTGCGCTTCTTGGGAATGGCGATCTTGGCCTTCTCCCGCAGCTCCTTGGCCAG
>MIBK01000198.1:0-510 GCA_001829505.1 Spirochaetes bacterium RBG_16_67_19
ATAGGCTGGAGGTGTAAGCACCGTAAGGTGTTCAGCCGACCAGTACTAATTTACCGTGAGGCTTGACCATATTTCCCCTTTACCCTTTGACCGCCAGGACCTGCAGGCTGCGTATGGGCAGGCCCGCCTGCCCGCCGGCGTCCGTCCGGGCCAGCACGCTCACCTCCGAGAATCCCGCTTCCCGCATGAGCTGCAGGTATTCCGTCTCGGGCAGGGCTCCGGACACGCAGGCCGCCCACTGTTCCAGGTCATCCCGCACCTGCGGTGGAAGCTCGCCGGACAGCACGACATCCGAAATCAGCAGACGCCCCCCGGCCTTCAAGGCGCGGAAGGCCTCACGGAATACGCGCCCCTTGTCCGGGGACAGGTTGATGACGCAGTTGGAGATCACCGCGTCCACGCAGGCGTCGGCCACGGGCAGGTTCTCGATCTCCCCCAGCCGGAACTCCACGTTCTTATAGCCGCCCTTGCGGGCCGCGGTCCGGGCACGGTCGATCATCTCGGCGGTCA
>MIBK01000198.1:655-28542 GCA_001829505.1 Spirochaetes bacterium RBG_16_67_19
GCCGTGGGATTGCCGCAGCCCAGCCCCAGGTCCGCCTCCGCCGGAATGGCCTGCAACTCGGAGCGCTCGTAGCCCAACTGCTCGCTCTGGCTTCCCCCACAGCAGCCGCAGCCGGATTCCTGCCGGGCCGTCCGGGCGTAACTGTTCCTGACCGCCGAACGAATATCTTCACTCATGGACTTTCTCCTCCCCAACGATGGCTGGCCACGGGATTGAGTATCTCCCGGACCGTTCCGGCCAGCTCTTCCACCTTCATGAGCGCCAGGCAGCACAGCCGCCCGCCGTTCTTCAGACTCACCACCGCCAGCTTGTCCCCCGTGCTGATGCCCGCCGCGTCGCGCAATTCCTTGGGCAGGACGATCTGCCCGCGCGCGTCCACGGTCACCACCGCCTCCACGCCGCAGCAGCCCTCGGCAGGCTGTTTTGTTTCCATTGTCAGCAGCAGGCCGCGTCGCAGGCGCAGGCCGGCTCCCACCAGCGATCGTTCATCTTTCTCTCCTATTACGGAAGAATCAGATAAATCATATTTATCACAAACAGCCTTCAAAGTCAAGAGATTTTTGTAACCGATTCCTTTCTGTGTTGTTTGTAATTTTGAGGCGGCGAAGCGGGAAGGAATTTCCTGCTGGGCAAGTTTCACCTCCTTTCCTTGCCCCTTTTGCCTCAACGCAGCATGCGGGGATGGGCATTCGCCCATCCCCCTTTTTTCTTTTCTTGACGCCGGCTCCGCCGGGCTTTATTGTTCTCCAACCGCATGAAGCTGCTGATCCTGTGCCCGATCCCCGTGGAATACTCCGCCTGCCGCGAAGTGCTGGCCCTGCACGACCTGCCCAACTTGGCTGGATGCCGCTCCGGATACGCGTCAGCCAGGGAGGGCGAGCTTTACTGCCTGGAAAGCGGTCCCGGCAAGGCCCGCGCCACCGCCGCCGCGCTACTGGGTGTGCAGCGCTACGGCCCGGACTTGCTGCTGGACAGCGGTTCCTGCGCGGGAATCGAGCCGGGAGTCAGCATCGGGCAAATCGTGGCGGCCCGGGAGTGTTTCGAGGTCGATCTGGCCGGCACCCCCTTCCCGCGCCGCCTCCTGCCGGAAATGCGGCTGCCTTCGGCCTTCAGCTTCCTGCCGCAGCAGGACATCGAAACCCTGCTGCGGCAGGCGGTCGAGCAGGGGGAGGCCGGCTGCCTGCAGGTGGGCAACCAGGCCTGCGGCGAGTTTCTCATCCATTCGGGCCAGCTGCGCGAGGAGCTGCACCGTGTTTTCCGGGCGTCCGCCGGCAACTGGGAAACCGCGGGGGTGTTCATCGCCGCCCTGAAGAGCAGCCTGCCGGCGCTCAGCTTCCGCGTGGTCACCGACCTGGGCGACCGAAACGCGCTGCGCGATTTCCGCGCCCAGATCAGGCCGCGGTCCCGCGAGCTGTACGGCTACCTCGGCGGGCTCCTGGAGTCCGGCTGGTTCGCGCGTTTCCTGCGGCATTGGAGCCTGCTTCCGTCTTCGCTGCTGGCCTCGCTGCCCGCCAGGGTGCTGCCCTGAAGACCAACTATCCGCCCAACCCCCTGGCCGAGCGGATGGTCCGGCTGCAGCTGCGCTCCCGGGGCATCGCGGCGGAAAGCGTGCTGCAGGTCATGTCCGTGCTGCCGCGCCACCGTTTCGTGCCGGGCTCCGCGCGGGCCGAGGCCTACGGGGATTTTCCCCTGCCCATTGGCCGGGGGCAGACCATCTCCCAGCCCTACATGGTCGCGCTGATGACCGCGGAGCTGGGACTGGGCGCGCGGGCGAAGGTTCTGGAAATCGGCACGGGCAGCGGGTACCAGACCGCCGTGCTGGCGGAGCTGGCCCGTGAGGTGTACACCGTGGAGCTGATCCCCACGCTGCTGGAGCGCGCCCGCGGGCTGCTCGACGAGCTGGGCTACCGCAACATCCGCTACCAGGCCGCGGACGGCACCTACGGCTGGCCGGAGGAGGCGCCCTTCGACGCCATCCTGGTGGCCGCCGCCGCGCCGGCGGTTCCCTCCACCCTCACCGCGCAGCTGGGCGACAACGGCGTGCTGGTGGTCCCCGTAGGCCGCTCGCAGGCCTTCCAGACCTTGCTCACCATCCGGCGGCGCGGGGCCCGCCTGGAGCAGCACGAGGGTATCGGCTGCCGTTTCGTGCCCCTGGTCTCCACCGAATCCTGAAGCGCCGCGCGCGGGGCGGGCCGGCGCGCCTTGCCAAAGTCCGTTTCCTCCTTTATGCTGGGCCGACTCATGTCCATTCCCGTTTTTCGACCCACCCTCCGCCGCAGGGACTTCAACAGTGTACTGGCCTGTCTGGTTTCAGACCGCCTCGGGGCCGGCCCTCTCAACCACGAGCTGGCCTCCGAGTTGAGTCGCTTCCTTGGCGCGGCCGGCGGCGCCTGCCTGGCCACCTATGGACAGGCGGTGGACTGCGCGCTTCAGACTATGGGGCTGGCAGCGGGGGAGGCGGTGGTCCTCTCGGCGCTGGCCCCGGCCGAATACCTGCGAGCCCTGGCGGGGCGGGGCCTGCGACCGCTGGTGGCCGACGTGGACCCTGACACCGGCCTGATCCTGCGCTCCGAGGTGGAGCGCCACCTGGCCGCAGACCCGAAAGCATTGGTACTGCACTATCCCCTGGGCTTCGTGCCGGAAACCGATGAGCTGTTCGGCCTCGGGCTGCCGGTGCTGGAGGACATTTCCCAGGCCCTGGGGGCCAGCCTCGAAGCCGGGGGCGATGCCGAAGGCCGGCAGGGCGGGTCCTCCCGCCGCTGCGGCGGCCTGGGGGCGGTGAGCGTGCTGTCCCTGGCCCCGGAGGGCATCATCACGACCGGCGCCGGCGCGGCGGTGTTCGCCCGGGAGCGTCGCGAGCTGAAGTGCTTGAGGGAGGCGGTGGAAAGCAGGCCGCGCGACGCCCTGCTTTCCGACCTGAACGCCGCGCTGGGCCTGGCCCAGGCGCGCGAAATCGAAGGCTTCCTGAAGTCCCGCCGGTCCATCGCCGAGGTTTTCAGCCAGGCCGTGGCTCGCTCGCGGCACGGGAGACTGGGCCCCCTGCAGGAGGGCACCGGGGTGCCTTACGCCTTCCCGGTGATGGTGAAGGACGGGGTGAAGCAGGTGCGGCAGTTCGCCATGAAGAGGAATATCGAAACTTGCAGCGCCTTCGCGGATGCGGTGGCCGCCATCGGGCAGGGTCCGCTCGAGCCGCTTCCGGACCTCGAAGCGGCCCCGGACCCGTCCGCCCAGCCGGAACGCCAGCCGGAGGCCGTCCCTATGGCGCCGGCTGCAGCCCCTAGGGCGCTGGCCGGCGCCCGGGATCTGCTGGCCCGCTGCGTCCTGTTTCCCCTCTATCCGACGCTGCTGAAACGCGACCTGCAGCTCATCGTCAAAGTGCTGGGCGCCTTGCCCTAGCGCCGCTTGAGCGCCGCCTGAGCCCCTGGGGGCTTCGCTTTACAGCTCCGGCCCGACCCGCTATAGTGTAGCTCAGCTCACCTCGTCTATGAAGAAGCAAATTCGCAGGGCGCTCGTCATCGTTAATCTCATCAAGGAGGAGACCGAAGAGCTGGCCGCCCAGGTGCGGGCCTATCTGGAGCAGCGCGGCATCCAGACCAGCGTGGCCCCCGTGCAGGATGGCACCTTCCCCCAAGTCGACCCGGCGACGGACCTGGCCATCACCCTGGGCGGGGACGGCACCCTGCTGTACGCCGCGCGCATCCTGGCCTCCGTCGGGGGGGAGGAGGGCGGCGCCCAGGAAATCCCCATCCTGGCGGTCAACCTGGGGGATTTCGGGTTCATCACCGAGATCTCCCGGCAGGAGTGGGCGCAGGCCCTGGACAAGTACCTGGCCGGCAAGCTGGGAGTGAGCAGGCGGATCATGTTCGACGCCGTGGTGCAGCGCGGGGGGCGGGCCATCGCCTGCTTCAGCGGGCTGAACGACGCGGTCGTGCGCTCCAGCGAGTATTCCCGGATCGTGGGCCTGCGCCTGCACCTCTCCTCGACCTACATCGCCCGCTACCGGGCCGATGGCCTGATCCTGGCCACCCCGACCGGCTCCACCGCCTACTCCATGTCCGCGGGCGGGCCGATCCTGCATCCCGAGATGGAGGCCTTCATCCTCAACCCCATCTGCCCGTTCACCCTGGCCAGCCGGCCGATGGTGGTCCCCGACAGCGAGGAGCTGGTGGTGGAGGTGGAAGAGCGGCAGCGCACCGCGGTCGCGCTGCAGGTGGACGGACAGGAGATGTACCGCCTCCAGCCCGGCGACCGGGTGCTGTTCCGCAAGTCCGCCCGCTCAACCCTGATCATCCTCTCGGACCAGCGCAACTTCTACCAGGTCCTGGCCTCCAAGCTCAACTGGGCGGGGCAGCCGAATGCTTGAGGCCCTGGTGGTGTCCAACTACGCCCTCATCGAGCGGCTGGAGGTGCGCTTCACCCCGGGGCTGAACATCCTCACCGGCGAGACCGGGGCGGGGAAGTCCATCCTGGTCGGGGCCCTGGGGCTGCTGCTGGGCCTCAAGGCCGACCCGGAGGCCGTGCGGGCCGGCGCCGAGGAGGCCGGCGTGTCGGGGGTGATCCGCCTGGAGGGCAACCAGGAGGCCCTGGCCTGGCTCGAGGCCCAGGGCATCAAGCCGGAGGAGGGGGCCATTATCGTAAGGCGCAGCGTGCGGCGCAATGGCAAGGGGACCCTGTTCGTGCAGGATTCGCCGCTCACCCTGGCCGGCCTGCGGGAGCTCACCAGCCTGCTGTTCGACATGCACGGCCAGCACGAGCACCAGTCGCTGCTGACGCCCGACAACCACCGCAAGCTGCTGGACCGCTACGGGGACTGCACCTCCCAGGTGGAGGAGTTCGGGGCGGCCCATGCCCGCCTCCTCGCCGCGCGGGAAAAGCAGGCCGCCCTCCTCGACGGCGAGAAGGAGCGGCAGCGCCGCGTGGAGCTGCTGGAGCACGCGGTGCGCGAGATCACGATGGCCAAGCTGGACCCCGCGGAGGAGCCGGTGCTGGAGCAGGACAGCCGCCTGCTGGCCAACCACGAAAAGATGCTGCGCCTCCTGGAGGACCTGTACGCGCGCATCGCCGAGAGCAGGGGGGGGGGCCTGGCCCAGCTGCGCCAGAGCCGCGCCCTCATGCAGGACCTCATCAGTATCGACGCCTCCCTGGCCCCCAAGGCCAAGCAGCTGGAGGACGCCTTCTACGAGCTGGAGGACCTCGCCCAGGGCCTGGCCGAGCGCAAGGGGCAGATGCAGTTCGATCCGGCCCGGCTGGAGAGGGTGGAGGAGCGCCTGGCCCTGATCCGCAAACTGAAGAAGAAATACGGCGGTTCGGTGGAGGAGGTGCTGGCCCACGCGGAGGCCAGCCGCCGCGAGCTGGAAGGCATCGAGGGCAGCAGCGAGCTGGCCAGGCAGCTGGAAATGGAGATCGCAGCGCTGGAGAAGGAGCTGAAAACCAGGGCGGGGGAGATTTCCCGGGCCCGGCGGCAGGCCGCCGCGGGACTGCAGGTCAGGGTGGAGGAGGAGCTGAAGCAGCTGGGCATGCCCAAGGTGCGCTTCCAGGTGGACCTCCAGGACCGCACCAACGAGGCCGGCAAGCTGCTGTACACGGCCACCGGCAAGGACCGGGTGGAGTTCCTGATTTCGCCCAACCTGGGCGAGCCCTTCCGGCGCCTGGCCCAGATCATCTCCGGCGGGGAGATGTCGCGGGTCATGCTGGCCCTGAAGAACGTCCTGGCCAGCTCCGACCAGATCGGCACGCTGATCTTCGACGAGGTGGACTCCGGCATAGGCGGCGAGGTGGCCCTGGCCGTGGGCGAACGGCTGAAGAGCCTGGCCGCCGAGAAGCAGGTGCTGTGCATCACCCACCTCGCCACCATCGCCGTGCGCGCCGATAATCATATCAAGGTCGAGAAGGCCACCGCCGGGGAGCGCACGGTGACGCGTGTGGCCCAGGTTTCCGGAACCGCCCGCCGGGAGGAAATCGCCCGCATGCTGGCCGGCGACCGCACGGGGGACACTTCGCTGAAGCACGCCGAAGAGCTGCTGGCCCGCTACGGAGGGCCCTGAAGAGGGTCGGTAAGCATGGCAACGGAGAAGATCAGCGCCGAGGCTCGCAAGCGCTACTCTGAGCGGATCCGGGAGTACAAGCTGGCGGTGGACTCGATCGAGTCCCGGGTGCTGGAGCTGGAGAAGTCCCTGCAGGGCCAGCCGAAGTTCCCCCAGGAAGGCGCGGACCCGGAGTCACTCGCCCTGGCCGGCCTCACCCGCTTCCGCCTGGCCGGGGAATGCCTGAACCAGGTCTCCTACTACTGCCTGATGAACGCCCTGTCCCTGTCGCTGCTGATCGTCAGGAACGAGGGCTACCTGAACGAGGCCCGCAAGTGCTGCTACAAATCCATCATCAGCCTGGAGCAGACCGTATCGCCCCTGGTGGACGCCGCCTTCTCGGAGTACGAGGCGGGCGTGGAGAGCCTGGGGGAGCTGGGCGACGGGGCGAAGAACGCCTACCTGCGCAAGCTGGGCTTCGCCGTTGACTCGGTGGCCGAGGGCTATGGGGCCAATACCAAGTGGAAGTGGTCCTTCGTGGAGCTGGAGGGCCGCTACGCGGTGGTGGCCAAGAACCTGCTCAACCTGAAGACCTTTCTGGCGCAAGCGGACCCGCGCGCCGAGGGCTACGCCGAGCGCCAGGCCCACATGGCCCTGGCCCGGCGCCTGCTGCAGCAGTCCGCGGACCGCTATCGCGAGAAGTACGAGCTGTCCACCCAGCGGCTGGACGACATCAAGCAGGCCATCCAGTTCCTCTCCGCCCTGCGGCGCCTGGCCGCCCTGTTGGGCGAGGTGGAGGAGGCCGAGGTCATCAAGCGCAAGATCGACATCTGGAAGATCAAGATGGATGACGATCAGCGCAAGCAGGAGCAGACCGCCCGCCTGGCCAAGTTCCGCAAGGCCCCCTAGGGGCATAAAGCCCCCTAGGGGGGCGCCAAGCCCCCTGAGGGCCCTCCACCTCCCTACCGTTTGTCCTTCAAGTCGTGCAGGGAATCCAGCGGGTACAGCTCCCCCAGCGTGCTTTCCCGGCTGCCGCGGGAGCCGCTCATCAGCACGGGGGTCTGCGGGCCGGCGAACTCGCTAAGCACCTGCCGGCAGGCCCCGCAGGGAGCCACCGCCTCGGCGGAGTCCGGCGTGAAGACGGCCACCGCCAGGAAGGAACGCCGCCCTCCGGAAACGGCGCTGGCCACCGCCGCCCGCTCGGCGCACAGGGTCAGCCCGTAGGAGCGGTTCTCCACGTTGGCCCCCGTGACGATGGACCCGTCCTCGCACAGCAGCGCCGCCCCCACCCGGAAACGGGAGTACGGGGAGTAGGAAGCCGCGGCGGCGGCGCGGGCCGCGGCGGCCAGGCCCTGGCGATCGATGCTCATGCCCCTGCCTCCTTTCGTTGACACGCCTCGCGCCGACATTATAGGATGGAAAGCGTACCGAGCGATAGGGAATCAAAGCCTTGCGCAAACACCGTTCACGCCGCTACCTGGTCCTGGCCTTCGCGCTGGGGCTCTTATACCTGTTCTTGTTCCCGCAGCCTTCCGGCCGGGAGGCTTTCTTCAAGCCGATCTGGTCGCGGTCCATCCCGCCGGGACCGTCCGCTGAGGCGGACGGGCAGCAGGCGCGGCTGTCCTGGTTCAAGGCCGGACGCCATTTCGGCTTCGTGCGCCTGGACGGGCAGGTCCTGCATGCCGCGGAGGTCCTGCACGGGGTGGCCCTCTCCGAGCTGGGTTTCATCAACTATCCGCGCGTGGCCGACAATTTCGTCTTCCAGGACCCCTTGGGGCGCTTCCTGTACGCGGTGCCGGGCCGCGGCTACCCGGTGCTGGATCCCGGCGGGGACCTGCTGTATTCGGTAAGCACCGACCTCACCGAGCTGCAGCGCCTGGACCGGGACGGGGAGGCGCTCTGGTCGGTGGGCTTCTTCTCCCCGATCACCACCCTGGCCCTGAGCGGGGGCGAGTGCGCGGTGGGGCTGCTGGACGGCACGCTCAAGCTCCTGGACTCCGGCGGCAAGATCACCCAGGACTTCCTGCCCGATCCCAGCCGCATTCCGGTCATCCTGGGCGCGGCGCTGGCCCCCGGGCGCCTGGCGGTGCTCTCCGGCATCGACCCCCAGCGCTTGACCTTACTGGAGAAGCGCGGCGCGCAGTACTCCCCGATCCAGACCCTGGACACCGGCTCGGACCTGCGCCGTGAGGCTCTCCTTGGCTTCCTGGCCGACGGCCGTTTCCTGGCCTGCGAGACGGATGCGGGCCTGGCCCTGCGGGACCTGCGGCGGGCGGCGGCCAGCGAGCTGCCCGGCCGGCTCCTGGCCCTGAGCTCGACCGCCGCAGGGCTGCTGGCCCTGGGCTCGCGGGAGGGCGGCGGCAGCCGGCTGCGGATTCTGCGCCCGCTTTCCTCGCCCTTGTACGAGCGCTCCCTGGCCGTCGGGGACCTGTTCCTGCGCTTCCTGGACGGCAGTCTGCTCCTGGGCTTCCCCGGGCGCCTGCTGCGCGCCGACTACCTGGAGGGATGATGAAGGCAACGCTGCTGGCGCTGGCGATTGCAGCCCTGGGCCTGCCGGCCGCCGCCTTCGACTGGCCCCTGGCCAGGGTGGTGCTGACGGCCACCTTCGGGGAAAGCCGGGGGGACCACTTCCACTCCGGGGTGGACCTGGGCGGCGGGGACCAGGAGATCCGGCCCATCGCCGCCGGCGAGCTGGTCTTCAGCTTCGAGGAGGGCCAGGACCTCGCCTCCGTGCCCGTGGGCCTGGGCAGCTACCTGGTGCTGCAGCACCAGAACGGGGTCCGTTCCCTTTACGCCCACCTCGAAGCCGGCAGCATGCCGCGGGAGCGCAAGAGCTTCGACGGTTCCGGCTCCCTGGGCCGGGTGGGGGCCACGGGCTATTCGCTGGGCAAGCACCTGCACCTGACCATCATCGATACGGAGATGCGCTCCCTGATCAATCCGCTGGCGGTCCTGCCGCCCCTGCCCGACCGGCAGACCCCGGTGATCAAGGAGCTGCAACTGCGCGCGGGCAGGGAGCCGGCCGTCGTCCGCAGCGGCGCCAGCTTCCGGCAGGGCACCACGGAGGTGCTGGCCCAGCTCTACGACCTGCGCGAAGACGTGCCCTTCGCCTGGCGCATGGCCGCCTACCGCATCTCCCTGTACCAGGACGGGCGCGAGGTGGCCGCCCTGCGCCTGGACGGCCTGCACGAGAAGCTGCGGGCCGATGGCAGCCCGCGTCTGGCGCTGCTGGAGTCCGGCCTGGCCTTCGAGGAGCTCTACCAGTCCGAGTGGCTGCTGCGCATCGGGGAGGTCAAGCTGGTGCCGGGGCAGACCACCCTGAGCCTGTTCGTGGCGGACTACGCCGGCAACGAGAGCTCGCGGGACTTTCTGCTCACCGTCACGGACTGAAAGCGCCGGTGAAGACCTTCTCCGTGGGCCCGGTCCGGGATCACTTCCTGGAGGTGCCCTGTCCCCTATGCGGCTCCCGGCGCCGGCGGCCGGTTTTCCGCGGCAAGGGCTGCCGTTTCGTGGCCTGCCGCGACTGTGCCCTGGTATACCAGAACCCCCAGCCGGTATTTGAGGACCTGAAGGGCCGCTACGGCCAGGCCTATTTCCAGTACGAGATCGCCAACGAGGACAACTTCCACCGCCTGATGGAGCTGGGGCTGGCGGACGTGGACTTCGCCGGCCGCACCGCTGGCTTTCCGGCCGGCCGCCGCTTCCTGGACGTGGGCTGCGCCACCGGCCGGCTGCTGGAGACCATGCGGGAGCGAGGCTGGCAGGCGCGCGGCGTGGACCTCTGCCCCGAGTCCGCCGCCTACGCGGCGAAACACCGGGGGGTGGAGGTCTTCACCGGTACCCTGGGCGAGGCCCGCTTCCCGGCCGCCGGCTTCCACGCCGTGCATTTCTCCCACCTCATCGAGCACGTGCCTTCCCCCCGCGGCCTGCTGGCCGAGGTGCGGCGCATCCTTCTGCCCGAGGGGCTGGCCGTGGTGACCACCCCCAACGTGGACGGCCTGCAGGCCCGCCTGTTCCGCGGGCTGTGGCGCTCGGCCATCGCCGATCACCTGACCCTCTTCTCCGTCCGGACCCTGCGGCGGCTGCTGGAGGAAAGCGGCTTCCGGATCCTGGCCGTCCAGACCTGGGGAGGGCTGGCCAAGGGCACGGCTCCTTCCTGGCTCAAGGGGCCCGTCGATCGCTGGGCCAAGCGCCGGGGCCACGGGGACGTGGTCCTGATGCTGGCGCAGCCGCAAAGCTGAAGCCCCATAATTTCGCGCCACCAGGGCGGTTGACACGATTTTTTCAAAAGCCGTAGGATGGGCTTGCCCGCCGAGGGATTTCGATCGCGCCTGGAGGATCCGATGACCAGAGAGCGCCTCCGAATCATGCCTCTTGCAGAGCTGGCCACCCTGGCCCGGTCCAACGGTCTGGAGCCGGCGGATGACCTGGGCGCTGAAGAGCTGATCGAGCTGCTGCTGGAAGGCTACCAGGAGATGCGCCAGGAGCGCGAGGAGGGCAACAACCCTAGCGTGCGGGTGGAGGAGGCCAAGTTCGAGGCTGGCGAGGAGGAGCCGCCGGCAGCCGGGGCCGGGGCGGAGAACCTGTCCATCCCCCAGCGCTACAACGAGACCCGCGTGGTGCTGATGGCGCGCGACCCGCATTGGGCCTACGCCTATTGGGACGTGGAGGACGCCCAGGCCGCGCGGACGCGCCGGGACTCCGGCTTCGAGCAGCTGGTCCTGCGCGTCCAGGACCTGCAACCCGCCTCCAGCTTCGACATCCCCATACAATGGAGCGACTCCAGCTGGTACATCTACCTGCCCAACCAGGACGCGGACTACGTGCTGGAGCTGGGCTACCTGGCCTCCGGCAGGTTCCGCCTGCTGGCCCGCTCCAACCAGGTCCGCACCCCTCGGGAGGGCATCAGCGGTGAGGCTCCGGAGGAGTCGGAGTCACTTTTCCTGGGAGGCAGCCCCGAGGCCTTCGCCGGGCCTTCCTCGGCAATGAGCTCCGAGGCCATCCCCCAGCGCATCCTGTCGGCAATGCGGGAGTAGGCGAGTGATCCGCGGGTACCTGGCCCTGGTGCTGCACTCCCACCTGCCGTTCGTGCGCCATCCTGAAGCCGAGCGCTTCCTGGAGGAAAACTGGCTCTACGAGGCCATTACCGAGACCTACCTGCCGCTGCTGGCGGTTTTCGAGCGGCTGGAGCGCGACGGGGTGCCTTTCCGCCTGACCCTGTCGGTTTCCCCCAGCCTGGCGGAGATGCTGGGCGACCCGCTGCTGCAATCCCGCTACTTGAGCCACCTGGAGCGCCTGCAGGAGCTGGCCGAGCGCGAGGTCAATCGCACCTGGGGCGACGCCCGGCTTTCCGGGCTGGCCCGCATGTACCTGGAGCGCTTCCGCGCCTGCCGCGAGGCCTACGAAGGCAAGTATCAGCGCAACCTCCTGGCGGCGCTGGCCGGCCTGGAGCAGCGCGGCCACCTGGAGCTGATCACCTCCTGCGCCAGCCACAGCTTCCTGCCCACCTTGAGCCTGGTTCCGCACGCGGTGCGCTCCCAGGTGGCGGTGGCGGTGCGCTCCCACATCCGGCACTTCGGGGGCTACCCGCGGGGCTTCTGGCTCCCGGAGTGCGGCTACTATCCGGGGGTGGAGGAGTTCCTGCGCGAGCAGGACCTGCACTACACCTTCCTGGAGACGCACGGCCTGCTGTACGCCGACCGGCGCCCGCGCTACGGGGTGTACGCCCCGGTGGCCTGCCCGAACAAAGTGGCGGTCTTCGGGCGCGACCCGGACTCCGCGCGCGCGGTCTGGTCCTCCGAGGAGGGCTATCCGGGCGACCCGGTCTACCGGGAGTTCTACCGGGACATCGGCTTCGAGCTGCCGCTGGAGGACCTGGGGCCCTTCCTGTACGACGGGGGCCTGCGCGCCCACACGGGCATCAAGTACTGGGCCATCACCGCCGCGGAAGGTGACAAGGCCCCCTACCAGCGCGAAGCGGCCTTGAAAAAGTGCGAGGAGCACGCCGAGCAGTTCGTACGCGACAGGCTGCACCAGGCCGAGCGGCTGCGCCCGCACATGGACCGCCCGCCCCTGATCGTCTGCCCCTACGACGCGGAGCTGTTCGGGCACTGGTGGTTCGAGGGGCCGGAGTGGATCGAGGCGCTGCTGCGGCGCCTGGCCCGCTCCGCCGAAAAGCTGCGGATGGTGACGGCTTCCGACTACCTGGAGGCCCACTCGGAGCTGCAGGTGCTGCAGCCCTGCTTTTCCAGCTGGGGCAACAAGGGCTATGCCGAGGTGTGGCTGGAGAGCTCCAACGACTGGATCTACCGGCACCTGCACAAGCAGGCCGAGCGGATGCAGGACCTGGCCCGCCGCTTCCCCAACGAAAAAGGCCTGCGCCGGCGGGCCCTGAACCAGGCTTTCCGGGAGCTGCTGCTGGCCCAGGCCTCGGATTGGGCCTTCATCATGAAGACCGGCACCACCGTGCCCTACGCGGTGAAGCGCACCCGCGAGCACATCCACAACTTCACGCGCATCTTCGAAACGGTCATGGAGAACGAAATCGAGCAGGAATGGCTGCTGGGCCTGGAAGCCCGGAACAACATCTTCCCCGAAATCGACTACCGCCTGTTCGGAAAAGCCTCCACCTGAGGGCTTCAGCTTTCCCCCGGCGGGGCTCCCTCCACCAGGGAGAAGGCCCTCAGCCTGGGACTGTCCTCGTCGATCTCCTCGATGAGGCTGACGGTCTGGAATGGAATCATGAGATGCTTGGAGCCGCCGAAGGCGCGCAGCAGGTCGTCCTCCGCCGGATTGATGATGATCTTCTCCTTCTTCTCGAAGACCAGATCCTTGATGGAGACGAAGTAGGGGTGGGTGAGGTCCAGGCTCCGGGCGGTGAGCTGGACCTCCTTTTCCTTCCATTTGAAATACACCCGGTATAGCGACACGTCTTTAGCATATATGCTGGACGGGTTTCGGTCAATTTCACCGCTTCGCCTAACATATTTGTAGTAGATTCGGCCCTTGAGGGGCCCCACTGGGCACATTTTTTCCATAACGACGTTGACAAGAGGCCCCTCTGCGGTAGTATAAGTATCGAAAGTGGGAAAAAGTGGGAAAGAGTAGGGGATGATCACTGGCGAGTTCCGGTATTCATTAGACGAGAAAAACAGGCTCATGATCCCCGCCAGGATCCGGGTCGAGATCCCCGGCAACTCGATCATCCTGACCCGCGGCGTGGAGCAGTGCCTGTGGCTGTTCACCCACGAAGAATGGAAAAAGGTGTGCCAGAGCCTGGTCGGCTCCACCTCTCTGTTCCAGGAGAAAGCCCGGCTCATGCAGCGCCGCATTGTGGCCCCGGCCCAGGAGACGGAGGTCGACCGCACCGGCAGGATCATCATCCCGCCGACCCTCAGGGAGTTCGCCGGCCTGAAGAAGGAATGCATCATCCTGGGCATCCAGAGCTACCTGGAGATCTGGGACGAGGGGAGCTATACCGCCTACCTGGCGGAGAACGAGAGCAGGTTCAAGGAGGCGGCGGAGGAGATCGGCAACAAGATTGCCCTGTGAGTGCGGAGCGCAAATAGTGTACGTGCATGTGCCGGTGCTGCTGGAAGCGGTGCTGGAACTGCTGGCCCCCCCCGCTGGGGAGGCCTGCCTGGTAGACGCCACCCTCGGGGAGGGGGGGCACACGGAAGCCTTCCTGTCCAGGTTCCCGCGCCTGCGGGTGGTGGGAGTGGACAAGGACGCGGAGATTTTGCGGAAGGCCGAGGCCCGCCTGGCGCCCTTCGGCGGCAGGGTGCGGCTGGTGCAGTCCGGTTTCGCGGATTTTTTCGAGCGGGGGCTGGGTGAGCTGAGGCCCGAGAGGATACTGATGGATCTGGGGGTTTCGATGTTCCATTTCGAGCAGAGCGGGCGGGGTTTTTCCTTCCGCTCCGATGAGCCCCTGGACATGCGTCTGGACTCCGGCGAGGGCAGGACGGCGGCGGAGCTGCTTCAGGAAGCGGAGGAGGGGGAGCTCGCGCGCCTTTTGGAGGACTTCGGGGAGGAGCCGCGGGCCCGGCGCATTGCCGCGGCCATCGTGCGCCATCGGCAGCGCCTGGGCCCGGTCACCAGCTCCGGCCAACTGGCCCGGATCGTGGCCGCGGCTGTGGGGCCGGAAGCCCGGCGCGGGCGCGGCGCTAGCCCGCGCCGCCAGAGCGGGCTGGCGCCCTGGCGGCGCCACCCCGCCACCCGCACTTTCCAGGCGCTGCGCATCGCGGTGAACGACGAGCTGGAGGAACTGGCCAGGGCGCTGCCGGCGGCCCTGCGCGGGCTGAGCGAAGGGGGCCGGATGGGCGTGATCGCCTTCCACTCCCTGGAGGACCGCATCGCCAAGCGTTTCTTCCGGGAGCGGGCGCGGGCCTGTACCTGCCCCCCGGAATGGCCGATTTGTCAATGTGGGGGCAAAAGCCAGCTCGCCTTGCTCACCCGCAAGCCGGTGAGCGCGACGGAGGAAGAGCGGAGGGCCAACCCCGCCTCCCGCAGCGCCAAACTGCGGGTCGTGGAGAAGAAACAGGGATGAAGAAGGCGGCGATCGGAATCGGACTGGCTCTGGTACTGGGAGGACTTCTGTTCCTGAACACCTGGCAGGGGTACCGCTTCGAGAGTCTGAAGCGGGACGTGCAGGCGATGGAGGCGGAACAGAGGGACTGGCTGGAGCAGAACAAGAAACTGGTCGCCGCCGTGGCGGTCCTGAGCTCGCCGGAGCGCATCCAGCGCATCGCCGAGAAGGACCTGGCCCTGCGGAAGCCCGAGCGCTCCGCCCTGGCCACCGTGGTGCTGCCGGAGGCGCCGCTTGAGTAAGCTGTTCGCGGTCGCCGAGGCGGCCGCGGTGGCAGGGGGCCGGTTCGCCCTGAAGGCGGGACGGGCGGTGGAGCGGGTGGTCATCGACTCCCGGCAGGCCGGTCCCGGCACGCTGTTCGTGCCGCTGCCCGGCAGCCGCACCGACGGCCACGAGCATCTGCTGGACGCCCTGGCCCGCGGCTCCGCGGCCGTGCTGGTGGAGCGCCGGCGCTGGCGGCGCCTGGCCGCGGTGGTGGGCGCGGAGGCCCGCCAACGCGGGGCCTCCGTCATCCTGGTGGCCAGGCCCCTGGCCGCCCTGCAGGACCTGGCCCGCTTCCATCTCAGGCGTCTGAAGGCAGTGCTGCGGGTGGGTGTAACGGGCAGCAACGGCAAGACCACCACCAAGGAGCTGGTCGCCGGGATGCTGGCTCGGGAGGCGCCTACCGCGGCCACCGCGGGGAACCTGAACTCCGAGATCGGCCTGCCCCTGGCCAGCTTCCAGGTCGGCCCCCAGCACCGCTACGCCGTCTTCGAGATGGGCATCAACCGGCGGGGGGAAATGGACGTGCTGGCCGGCATCGCCCGGCCGCAGGCGGTGCTGATCACCAATATCGGCACTGCGCACATCGGGCCCCTGGGCTCGCAGGAGGGCATCGCCAGGGAAAAGAAGAGAGCTTTTCGCGGTTTCAACGGTAGACAGAAAGCCTTCCTGTTCGAGGGGGAGCCCTATTATCGGTACCTGGCCCGCGGCGTGCGCGGCCAGGTGATCCCCTTCGGCCCGAAGAGCACGCCGGGATTCGAGGGAAGTGAGGATCTGGGGCTGGATGGCACGCTCATCCACTGGGAGGGCCTCAGGATCCGCTTCCCTCTTTTCGGCCACCACAACCTGTTGAACGCCCTCGGGGCCCTGACCCTGGCCGTCGAGCTGGGCGCCTCGCGGGAGTCGGTGCGGGGGGCGCTGGAAGCGGCCGCCGCGCTGGAGGGCCGCTCGCAGATCCTGCGCGGCGGTCCGACCGTCATCCAGGACTGCTACAACGCCAACCCGGAGTCCATGCGCCGCCTGCTGGAGTTCGTCAAGCCCCTGGCCTGGCCGGGGCGCAAGATCGCCGTGCTGGGCAGCATGCTGGAGCTGGGCGAGGCCACCCACGAGGAGCACCGCCTCATCGGGGCGGAGGCGGCCAGGGCCGGCTTCGACTGCCTGCTGCTGTTCGGAGACGAGATGGCCGGGGCCTACGAGGAGCTGCGCCGCTCGGGCTATTCCGGCTACGCGGAGTGGACGGCGGACTTCGCCTCCCTGCGCCAGCAGCTGCGCAACCTGGCCCGCCCTGAGGACCTGGTCGTGCTCAAGGGTTCCCGGGGCATGGAGCTGGAGCGCCTGGTCCCGGAGATAAGGCCTTGAGGGAGGTGAGCGCTTGTTCCTGAAGCTGTTGTACCCGCTGGTGAAGTTCTTCACCTTCTTCAACGTCTTCCAGTACATCACCTTCCGGGCCGCCTACGCCGCCCTCACCGCGCTGGCGCTGTCCCTGTTGTGCGGCCCCTGGCTGATCCGCAAACTCAAGGATTGGAAGCTGGGCGAGTCCATCCGCGCCGACGGGCCCCAGAGCCACCAGTCCAAGTCCGGTACCCCGACCATGGGGGGGATGCTGATCCTGGGCTCGCTGCTGGTCTCGGCCCTGCTGTGGATGGACCTGGACAACCTGTACACCTGGCTGGTGCTGCTGGCTACCGCCGGTTTCGGGGCCATCGGCTTCATGGACGACTACCTGAAAAGATTCCGCCAGGGCTCGCGCGGCCTGACCGCCGGATTGAAGTTCTCCGCCCAGATCCTCCTTTCCCTGGCCGTGGTGCTGCTGCTGTACTTCAACCGCGGTGAGCACACCACCCTGTTGTACCTGCCCTTCTTCAAGAAGGCCGTGCTGGACCTGGGCTGGCTCTACATTCCCTTCGCCACTCTGCTGCTGGTGGGCTACAGCAATGGCGTGAACCTGACCGACGGCCTGGACGGCCTGGCCATCGGGCTGGTGATCATGGTGGCCCTGACCCTGGCCGTGCTCTCCTACCTGGCCGGGCGCGCCGACTACGCCGCGTATCTGCAAATCCCCTTCGTCAAGAGGAGCTGGGAGCTGGCCGTGTACAGCCTGGCTCTGGTGGGGGGCTCGGTGGGCTTCCTCTGGTTCAACAGCCACCCGGCCGAGATCATGATGGGGGACACCGGCAGTCTGGCCCTGGGCGGGGTGATCGGGGTGATCAGCCTGGCCATCAAGAAGGAGATCCTGTTGTTCCTGCTGGGCGGGGTTTTCGTGCTGGAGGTCCTGTCGGTGGCCATCCAGGTGGCCAGCTTCAAGCTGACCGGCAAGCGGGTTTTCAAGATGGCCCCGCTGCACCATCACTTCGAGCTGCTGGGCTGGCCGGAGTCCAAGGTGGTCACCCGGTTCTGGATCCTGGGGGGGCTGTTCGCCATTCTCGGGCTGTCCACGCTGAAGATCCAATAGAGGGGGGGGAAGGATCTTGGAGAGGATCGGGAGGCGCGCCGGGGACCCGCTGCTCGCCGCCGTGCAGATGCTGCTGCTGGCCCTGGGGCTGGCGGCGCTGTTTTCCGCCTCCCACTTCTACGCCGAGCGCGTGTTCCAGGACCCCTATCACCTGGTGAAGCGCCAGCTCTCCTTCGCCCTGATCGGCCTGGCGGCCTGCGGATTGTGCGCCCGCGCGCCGCTCGCCCTGGTGCGCAAGGCCACCCCCGTCCTGCTGGCCGTGGCCTTCCTGCTGTGCCTGGCCACTTTCCTCCCGGGCCTGGGCCGCCCGGTGCTGGGGGCCCGGCGCTGGATCTTCCTGTTCGGGCAGTCCTTCGAGCCCCTGGAGCTGGCCAAGCTGGCCGTGGTCCTGTACCTGGCCTCCATCCTGGCCAAGAAGCAGGAGCGCATGGACGATCCGTTCAACTCCCTGATCCCGCCCCTGATCGTGGTGCTGGCCTTCGCCGGGGTAGTCTATCTGCAGAAGGACTTCTCCACGGCCGTGTTCCTGCTGGTGATCGCCCTGTGCATGTTCCTGATGGCCCAGGTGCGCCTCCTGTACTTCATCCTGCTGGCCCTGCTGTTCCTGCCACTGGGCGGCCTGCTCTTGTTCACCCAGGCCTATCGGGTCGAGCGCCTGATCGCCTTCTTCAACCCCCTGGCCGATCCGGCTGGCAGCGGCTACCAGTTGATCGCGGCCCGCAGCGCCCTGGTCGGAGGCGGGTTGTGGGGCCGCGGGCTGGGCAGGGGGGTGAAGAGCCTGGGGGTCCTGCCGGAAGCCCACTCGGATTTCATCTTCGCCGTGATCGGCGAGGAGGCCGGCTTCCTGGGCGTGCTGTTCGTGCTGTTCCTCTTCATCCTCTTCGCCTGGCGGGGCTACGCCGTGGCCTACCGCGCTCAAGACGCCTTTTCGGCTTTCCTGGCCTTCGGGCTGACCACCACCATCTTCCTGCAGGCCCTGCTCAATTTCGCCGTGGTCACCGGCCTGGTGCCTTCCACCGGGATCCCGCTGCCCTTCATCTCCGCCGGGGGTTCCTGCCTGGTGACCAGCCTGGCCATGTCCGGGCTGCTGCTGAACCTGTCCCGGCAGAAGGAGGCGGGGTAGTGTCGGAGGCCTTCTTCTTCGACGCGGCCCGGCCCCAGCGACGCCCCAACCGCGGCCTGGCCGCCCGCCTGCTGTCCTGGCTGGTGGCCGCCCTGGGCCTGCTGGCCGCGGGTCTTTTGTGTTTCCACCTGTGGCTGGCCCCGCGCCTGCTGGTGCGCAACGTGGTGCTGGCCTCCGACCTTTCCTTGAGCCAGGCCGCCATCCTGCGGGCCGCCGGCCTGGAGGGGGCGGTGGCCTGGTTCCAGGTGGACCCGCGCGAGGTGGAGCGGCGCCTGGAGGCCCTCCCGCCGGTGGACCAGGCCACGGTGGGCAAGTCCTTCCCGGACACCCTGCGCATCCGCCTGGTCGGCCGCCGCCCCCTGGCGGCCCTGCTGGCCAGCGACAGCCAGGGCCGGGCCCTGCCCCTGGCCATCGACCGGGAGGGGGTGGTGTTCCAGGTGGGTCCCGAGCTGACGGTCTGGGACCTGCCCCTGCTGTCCGGCGTGCACTTCGCGGAGGTGCGCGCGGGACTCCAGCTGCCCGCGTCCCTGAGGCCCCTGCTGGGGGACCTGGACCGTCTGGCCGGCGAGGAGCCCGCCCTGTGCCGCTTGATTTCCGAGATCCGCCTGGTTCCCGGACGCGGGGACCGTTTCGAGCTGGAGCTGTTCACGGTTTCCCACCCGGTGCGCCTCCGGCTCGGGGAGCGCCTCGCCCCGGAGGCCCTGCGCAGCGCCCTGGTCGTCCTCGAGCTATTGAAGACGCAGGGCCTGCTGGAGCGCGTGCGCGAGCTGGACCTGCGCACCGGGGAAGTGGTCTACCGCATCAAAGAGGAGGGGTGAGTCCTTGGCTGCAGAAGATCTGATCGTCGGACTGGACATAGGCACCACCAAGGTGTGCGTGGTGATCGGGCAGTACGGCGAGAGCGGCCAGCTGGAGATCGTCGGGGTGGGCACCACCCCTTCGCGGGGACTGCGCCGCGGGGTGGTGATCAACATCGAGACCACCGTGCGCTCCATCGCCAACGCCGTGGAAGCGGCGGAGATGATGTCCGGGCGGGAGGTGCATTCGGTGTACACGGGCATCGCCGGCGGACACATCGAGGGGATCAACTCCCGGGGGGTGGTGGCGGTGACCGGCAAGGGCCGGGAGATCAGCCGGGAGGACGTGGACCGGGTCATCGACGCGGCCAAGGCCATCGTCATCCCCATGGACCGCGAGGTGCTGCACGTCATTCCCCAGGAGTTCATCGTGGACGCCCAGGGGGGGATCAAGAACCCCATCGGCATGGTCGGGGTGCGCCTGGAGGCGGAGGTGCACATCATCACCGGAGCGGTGAGCTCGGCGCAGAACATCGTCAAGTGCGTCAACCGGGCCGGCTTCAAGGTCAACGACATCGCCCTGGAGCCCCTGGCCTCCTCCAAGGCGGTGTTGAGCCAGGACGAGAAGGAGCTGGGCGTGCTGCTGATCGACCTGGGCGGGGGCACCACGGACGTGCTGGTGCACCTGGAGGGCGCGCCCTACCACACGGAGGTGCTGTCCGTGGGCGGGGACCAGGTGACCAACGACCTTTCCATCATGCTCAAAACCCCGCTGGAGACGGCGGAGAAGATCAAGAAGGAAGCCGGCTGCTGCTACGCGGCCCTGGTCCAGGAACAGGAGGAAGTGCGCGTGCCCGGAGTGGGCGGGCGGCCGCCGCGCAGCGTGCGCCGGGCGGAGTTGTGCGAGATCATCCAGCCGCGCATGGCCGAGATCCTGGGCATGGTCCGGGAGCAGATCCAGCGCAAGGGCTACCTGGGCCTGCTGGGCGGGGGGGTGGTGCTGACCGGCGGAGGATCCCTGCTCGCGGGGGCCTCCGAGCTGGCCGCGGAGATCTTCAACCTGCCGGCCCGCGTCGGATACCCCGCCAGGCTCGGAGGCCTGGTGGAGGAGTACTACAACCCGGTCTTCGCCACCGGGGTGGGACTGGTGCTCTACGGGGCGGCCAAGCGGGAGACCGGCTACGTGGACACCAGCTCCAGCGAGAACACCTTTTCCAGCGTATGGGACCGGATGCGCAACTGGTTCAAGGAATTCTTTTAACAGCCACAGATACAGCAAAAGGGGAGGGGGACATGAACATCGAGTTTGCCGAACAGCCGCCTGCGAACGTCACCGTGCTCAAAGTGATCGGCGTGGGAGGGGGCGGTTCCAATGCCGTGAACCGCATGATCGCCGGGGGCTTGCGGAACGTGCAATTCGTCGCCGCCAATACCGACCAGCAGGCCTTGCAGATGTCCAAGGCCCAGACCCGCTTGGCTCTGGGCTCCAAGCTCACCGGCGGCCTGGGGGCCGGGGGCATGCCGGAGGTGGGGGAGAAGGCGGCGATTGAGGATGAGGAGCGCATCCGGGAGGTGCTGGAGGGCGCGGACATGGTCTTCATCACCGCCGGCATGGGCGGGGGCACGGGCACGGGAGGGGCGCCGGTGGTGGCCCGCGTGGCCCGGGAGCAGGGGGCCCTGTCCGTGGCCGTGGTGACCAAGCCCTTCGACTTCGAGGGCAAGCGCAAGATGGCCCTGGCAGAGGAGGGCATCGCCCGCCTGCGCCAGGAGGTGGACACCCTGATCGTGATCCCCAACCAGTATCTGCTGAAGATCGTGGAGCGGCGCACCCCGATCCGGGAGGCCTTCCTGATGGCCGACGACGTGCTGCGCCAGGGGGTGCAGGGCATCTCGGACCTGATCACCGAGCCGGGGGAGATCAACATCGACTTCGCCGACGTGCGCACGATCATGAAGGGCAACGGGGACGCCCTGATGGGCATCGGCCTGGGGCATGGCGACAACCGGGCGGTGGACGCGGCCACCAACGCCATCAACAATCCGCTGCTGGAGGACGCCAAGATCGAGGGGGCGCGGGGCATCCTGGTCAACGTGACCGGCGGGCCGGATTTCTGCCTGTCGGAGTACGAGGAGGTGCTGAAGATCATCACCGCCAGCGCGGACAGCGAGGCCCTGGTGATCGCCGGCACCAGCATCAACGAGGCCCTGGAGGACGAGCTGCGGGTCACCGTGATCGCCACCGGATTCAATGGGGAGCGGGTACGGCGCCCCGCCCCCGCGCCGGAGCCGGCGGACAAGGGCCGGGGGGACGTCATCTCCTACGACGAATGGGTGAAGCTGCGCAAGGGGGTGAGCGCGGGACGCCCGGCCGGGGACTTCCTGCTGGGACGCAACTCCCGGGAGGCGGACCTGAACGTGCCCACGATCCTGCGCGAGAAGCGGGTGAGCAGCCAGGGGGACCTGTAAAGGGCATGAACCCGCTGCTGGAAGCCTTCGCCGCGCATCTGACGATGGAGCTGCGCCTGTCCCGGGCCACGGTGAGCGTGTACACCCTGGAGGCGCGCCTGCTGCTCGCCTACTGGGGAGCCCGGCCGCTGCGGCAGTTCAGCGGCCAGGACCTCATCCAGTACCTGGTGGACCGCCAGCTGGAAGGGGCCAGCCGCAAGACCACCGCCAAGTCCCTGAGCGCCCTGCGGGCCTTCTTCGCCTTCCTGCGGCGCGAGGGGCATATCCGGGACAACCCGGCGCAGGACGTGGAGACCCCGCGCGTCGCCCGGCGCATCCCGGAGGTGTTCTCCCGCGAGGAGGTGGAGCGCCTCCTGGCGGCCATCGACCTGGACACTCCCGGAGGGGTGCGCGACCGCTTCCTGTTCGAGCTGATCTACTCCTGCGGCCTGCGGGTGTCCGAGGCCGCGTCGATGACCCTGGAGAGGATCTACAAGACCGAAAAGTTCCTGCGGGTGCTGGGCAAGGGGGGCAAGGAGCGGATCGTGCCCATCGGGGAGCTGGCCCTGGAGTGGCTGGAGAGGTACCTGAGCCAGGCCCGCCCGGCGCTGGCCCGCGGACGGCGCCTGGCCAGCCTGTTCGTGAACCACCTGGGCGGGCCCCTGAGCCGCAAGGGCATGTGGAAGCGCTTCAAGGGCTACGCCCTGGAAGCCGGGGTGGCCGGCAAGATCCACACCCTGCGGCACTCCTTCGCCACCCATCTCCTGAAGGGCGGGGCGGACCTGCGCACCGTGCAGGTCCTGCTGGGGCACGCGGACATCGGGACCACCCAGATCTACACGCACGTGGAGGAGAGCGAGCTGGCGGAGTACCACCGGCTCTACCATCCACGGGGATGAAAGGCGGGAGGAAAGCTTGGGACGTTGGTTGAAGGGGGCGGCGGGGTTGGCGGTCCTGCTGCTGTTGGGCGCCTCGGGCTGCGCCCGCCGGCGGGACTTCTACCTGGACGAGCTCCAGAAGACCGAACCCGGCGCCGCCCAGGGGGCGCAGGCCGGTGAGCGGAGGATCGCGGAGCTGGAAGCCGGCATTCGCAAATACCGGCAGGAGGTGGAGCGCAAGGTCCAGGCCTCCGACCAGCTGGGCGTGTATTACCGCCTGCTGGCGGTCCGCTACATGGAGCTGGGCATGTTCCAGCAGGCCTATGGGGCCCTGGAGGAGGCGCGCAAGATCTATCCGGAGAACCCGATCCTGTTCTATTACGCGGGGATCTGCGCGGCGCGCCTCGCCCAGGCCCAGGCGGAGGCGGAGGAGCGCCGGCAGTGGCTGGAGCGGGCCGAGCGGCATTATCGCCGGGCTCTGGTCCTGGATCCGCTGCACTCGGATGCCCTGTACGCTCTTTCGGTGCTCTACGTCTACGAGCTGGCTCGCCCGCAGGAGGCCGAGGCGTTGCTCCTGCGCCTTCTGGAGCGGGAAAAGAGGAACGCGGACGCCCTGTTCCTTCTGGGCGGCGTGTATTACGGGTCCGGCAGGCTGGAGGACGCCCAGGGGGTGTACCGGCGGCTGGAAGGCCTGGGGCTGCCGGAGGAGCGCCGCCGGCAGGCGGAAGAGAATCTCAAGACCATCGAGGAGGAGCTGCATGGCTCCCAATGAGCTCTCGGCACTGGCCATCAACCGGGTCCCCTTCCTGAAGCCCAGGGAAAAGCTGCTGCTGCTGGAGGTCTGCGCCAGCCCGCAGCAGCTGGCCCGCCTGCCCGCCGCATCGCTGCCCGCCATCCTGGGCCGGGCCGTGCGCAGCCACAACTGGGACCCCGCCGGCGAGCTGCGCCGGGCGGAGGCCGACCTGAAGCTCTTGACCTCCCGGTCGATCCAATGCACCTTTATCTGGAGCGACGATTTCCCTCCATTATTGCGGGAAATCTATGATCCGCCGATCGTTCTTTACTATAGAGGGATCCTTCCGAAGCCGCAGGAAGTCTGGGTCGGGGTCGTCGGCACCCGCCATCCTACGGGGAACGGTCGCGACGCGGCCTTCGCCCTGGGCTTCGAGCTGGCCGGAATGGGGGTGGGCACGGTTTCCGGGCTGGCCCACGGCATAGACGCGGAGGCGCACCGGGGCAGCCTGGCGGAAGGCGGCCGGACCGCCGGGGTGCTGGGCAACGGCATCGACCAGGTGTTTCCGGGCAGCAGCGCCCCGCTGGGGCGCAGGATACTGGCCGACGGCGGCTGCATCCTCAGCGAGTTCCCGCCCGGGGAGCCCCCCCGACCCTATCATTTTCCGGGGCGAAACCGCATCATCAGCGGCCTGAGCCGGGCGGTGGTGGTGGTCCAGGCCCCGGAAGGCTCCGGCGCGCTGATCACCGCTGAATACGCCCTGGAACAGGGGCGGGAGCTGCTGGTCCACGCCGACTGCCTGGAGGGAGCGACGGGGGCCGGCACGCGCGCGCTGGCCGACCAGGGAGCCCAGGCGGTGCGGGGCGCGGCGGAGCTGCTAGCCGGCTGGGGGGCCGGCGACAGCAGGCAGGAGCCCGACGGAAATCCGCTGATGTTGCGGCGCAGGAACCCGCTGCTGCGGCACGGCAGGATGCCTGCCCTGGCCGCGCGGCAAGCAGCCCTGGCATCCGGGCGGTGGAGCGCGGCGGAAGTACTGGCCCGGCAGATGGAGAGCGAGCTGGCTCACGAGCTGTCGATTCACAACGGAGAGGTGTGGTATGGCTAAGAAGACCTTGATCATCGTCGAATCCCCGGCCAAGGCCAAGACGATTGAGAAGTACCTGGGCGAAGGCTACGCGGTGGCCGCCTCGATGGGCCACCTGGTGGACCTGCCCAAGAGCCGCCTGGCCGTGGACGTGGAAAAGGGCTTCGAGCCGGAGTACATCACCATCCGCGGCAAGGCCAAGATCCTGAACGGGCTGCGCCAGGAGGCCGGCCGCTCGGCGGAGGTGCTGCTGGCCTCGGATAACGACCGGGAAGGGGAGGCCATCTCCTTCCACCTGCGCAACGCCATCCTCTCGAAGAAACCCGGAATCCCGGTGCGCAGGATCGTGTTCAACGAGATCACCCCGCAGGTCATCCGCGACGCGGTGGCCCACCCGGGGGAGATCGACGGGGCCAAGGTGGAGGCGCAGAAGGCCCGCAGGGTCCTGGACCGCCTGGTCGGTTATCACCTTTCCCCGATCCTCTGGAAGAAGGTCAAGAACGGGCTGTCCGCCGGCAGGGTGCAGTCGGTGGCCCTGCGCCTGCTGTGCGAGCGGGAGGCGGAGGTGGAGTCCTTCCTCCCCGAGGAGTATTGGAGCCTGGAAGCGGAGTTGAAGAAGGGCCGCTCCACCTTCAAGGCCGCGCTGGTGGAGTTCCGGGGCGCCAAGGCGGAACCGAAAACCCAGCAGGAGGTGGACGCCGTCATCGCCTCCCTCCAGGGGGCCGAGTACCGGGTGGCCGCCCTGCGCAGCACCGAGAAGACCCTGAAGCCCAAGGCCCCCCTGACCACCTCCAAGCTGCAGCAGGAGGCGGCCAACCGCTTCGGCTTCACCTCGCGGAAGACCATGCAGGTGGCCCAGACCCTGTACGAGGGCGTGGACATCGGCTCCGGCCGGGTAGGCCTGATCACCTACATGCGCACGGACTCCACCCGCGTGTCGGAAACGGCGCTGGCCGAGGTGCGCGACTTTCTGGCCGAGCGCTACCCCGCGGAGCTGCCCGAAAAGGCCGTTTACTACACTCCCGCCGCCAAGGCACAGGACGCCCACGAAGCCATCCGCCCGACCTACGTGCGCAACACCCCGGAGGACGTACGCGGGTCGCTCAGCCCCGAGCAGTTCAAGCTGTACTCCCTGGTCTGGGAGCGCTTCGTATCCTCGCAGATGATCCCCGCCCGGACGGTGACCAGTACGGCGGACATCCGCGCGGGGGAGGCCCTGTTCCGGGCCAGCTCCACCCGGACCAGCCTGCCGGGATTCCAGCGCGTCCTGTCGGTGCTGGCCACCAAGGAGCAGGGCAAGGCCCTGCCCGCCCTCGCGGAGGGGGAGGCCCTGGAGTTCCTGCGCCACATCGGCGAGCAGCATTTCACCTCCGGGCCGGCCCGCTACACCGACGCCACGATCATCAAGGCCCTGGAGGAGAAGGGCATCGGGAGGCCCTCCACCTACGCCCCGATCATCTCCGTGCTGCTGGACCGCTACTACGTGGTGCGCAAGAGCCGCCAGCTGGTGCCCACCCAGCTGGGGCGCATCATCAACAACCTGCTCACCGCCCAGTTCCCGGAGCTGCTCAACGAGAACTTCACCGCCTCCCTGGAGCGCAGGCTGGACGAGGTGGAGGAGCGCAAGGCGAGCTGGGACGAGGTGGTGTCGGAGTTCTACCGCGGCTTCAAGGTCCAGGTGGATCACGTCATGGACACCCTGGAATCCATCAAGGGCGTGCTGGACGAGCCCACCGAGTTCATTTGCGAGAAGTGCGGCCGGCCCCTGGTGAAGAAGCTGGGCCGCTACGGCTTCTTCCTGGCCTGCACCGGCTTCCCGGAATGCCGCAACACGCGCGCGGTGCCGCTGGCCGACTGCCCCAAACCCGGCTGCGGCGGCAAGATCATCGCCCGGCGGCGCAAGGGCGGCAGGGGCAAGGAGTTCTACGGCTGCACCAACTACCCGCAGTGCGATTTCGTCACCTACTACAAGCCGGCCAACGCCAGCTGCCCGCAGTGCGGCCATTTCCTGGTGGAAAAGCAGGACAAGCAGCGCGGCTCCTACAAGGCCTGCATCAACCCGCAGTGCGACTACCTGCACACCCCTGACGGCGCGTCCACTGAGCATCAGGATGCGGAGGACCAGAGTGCTTGAGAGCTATTTGAAATACCTGAAGCACGTCCGCCACTTCTCCCCGGCCACCCTGGCGGCCTACGGCCGGGACCTGGAGCTGTACCACGGCTACCTGCGGGAGGCCGGTCTGGAGGGACGGGAGCTC
Source organism: Spirochaetes bacterium RBG_16_67_19 (assembly GCA_001829505.1). Lineage (GTDB taxonomy): Bacteria > Spirochaetota > Spirochaetia > SZUA-6 > DRHE01 > MIBK01. The sequence continues at coordinate 27,294 of MIBK01000198.1, forward strand.
ACCGCCTCCGAAGCCAGGGGCTTCGTGGGCTGGCTGTCCGGCCGGGGCCTGGGCTCGCGCTCCATCAACCGGGCCCTTTCGGCCGTGCGCGGCCTTTTCCGCTTTACCCGCGTCCAGGGCGGGCAGGCCGGCTCCGACCCCTTCCGGGAGGTGCGCTCGCTGAAGGTCCCGTCCCACCTGCCTTCCTTCCTGCTGGAGCAGGAGGCGGCCAGCCTGATAGACGGGCCGGCTGCCGCCCTCCCTGGCTCCGGCTGCGCTGCGGCCTCCATGCCTGAGCCGGCGGCCAGCTTCTGGGAGCTGCGCGACCGGTTGATCCTGGAGCTGCTCTACGCCACCGGCTGCCGCGTCTCGGAGCTGGCGGCCGTGAACCTGACCGACCTGGACCTCGGCGCCCGCTCGATCCGGGTGCGGGGCAAGGGCGGCAGGGAACGGGTGGTGTTCTACGGGGCGCCGGCCGCGGGGGTGCTCAAGGAGTGCCTGCTCTCCCGGCGGGCCCTGGCCCTGGAAAGGGGCGGGGAGGCCGGCAAGGCGCTGCTGCTCAACCGGCGGGGCCGGCGCATCACGGTGCGCGGCATCCAGGGGATCGTGGAAAAGGCCCTGCGCGCCTCCGGCCTGCCCAAGCCGGCCAGCCCGCACACCTTCCGGCACAGCTTCGCTACACATCTATTGAACCGCGGCCGGGACATCCGCAAGGTGCAGGAGCTGCTCGGGCACGCCAACCTGTCCAGCACCCAGGTGTACACCCACCTGGACATCGAGCGCCTGGCCGAGGAGTACCGCCTGGCCCACCCGCATGCCCGGAGGCAGAACTAGCATGGAGGCCATGCACGGCACGACCATCATCGCGGTGCGCCGGGACGGCCGCTTGTGCATGGGCGGGGACGGGCAGGTCACCCTGGGCAACACCATCATGAAGGCCCGCGCCCGCAAGATCCGCAAGGTGGCCGACGGCGGGGTGCTGGTGGGCTTCGCCGGGGCCACCGCGGACGCCTTCACCCTGTTCGAGCGCTTCGAGGGCAAGGTGAAGGAGCACCGCGGCGACCTGCGCCGCTCGGCGGTGGAGCTGGCCAAGGACTGGCGCACGGACCGGGTGCTCCGCCGCCTGGAGGCCATGCTGCTGGTGGCCGACCGCAAGGACCTGCTGCTGATCTCCGGCACCGGCGATGTGGTGGACCCGGAGGAACCTGTGCTGGCCATCGGCTCGGGGGGCAGCTTCGCCTACGCCGCGGCCCGGGCCCTGCTGGAGTCC
>MIBK01000198.1:28550-38124 GCA_001829505.1 Spirochaetes bacterium RBG_16_67_19
TTCCGCGCGCCAGATCGTGGAGCGCAGCCTGTCCATCGCGGCGGACATCTGCATTTACACCAACCGGGAGATCGTCGTGGAGGAGCTGGAATGAAGGTCGACCTGGACAAGCTCACCCCGCGGCAGATTGTGCAGGAGCTGGACAAGTACATCGTGGGCCAGGAGAAGGCCAAGAAGGCGGTGGCCATCGCCCTGCGCAACCGCACCCGCCGGCAGAGGCTGTCGGAGGACATGCGCGACGAGGTTGCTCCCAAGAACATCATCATGGTCGGTCCCACCGGGGTGGGCAAGACCGAGATCGCCCGCCGTCTGGCCCGTCTGGTGGAGGCCCCCTTCCTCAAGGTGGAGGCCACCAAATACACGGAGGTTGGCTACGTGGGGCGGGACGTGGAGTCCATGATCCGCGACCTGGTCCAGGTGGCCGTCTCCATGGTCAAGGCCCAGCTCCAGGAGGAGGTGCGCCCGGAAGCCGAGCGCCGGGCCGAGGAGGCCATGCTGGACCTGCTGCTGCCCGGCGGCGCCAAGGCCGCCGGCGAGGGGCAGGGAGGCCCCCGGGTGGAGGCGGTGGAAGCCGCCCCCTCCACGCGGGAGAAGTTCCGCGAGAAGCTGCGCAAGGGCGAGCTGGAGGAGCGGGTGGTGGAGGTCAACGTGACCCGCAGCTCGATGCCGGCCATCGAGATCTTCTCCGGGGCCGGTTTCGAGGAGCTGGACCTGGGCAACCTGGGCAACATCGGGAACCTGGGCAGCATCTTCGGGGGGCGCAAGAAGCGCAAGAAGACCACCGTGGCCCGGGCCCGGGAAATCCTGCTGGCCGAGGAGATGGACAAGCTGGTGGACATGGAGCGGGTCGGCGCGGAGGCCATCCAGCGGGTGGAGCAGATGGGCATCGTCTTCGTGGACGAGATCGACAAGATCGCCTCGCGGCAGAACGTCGGCGGCCTGGACGTCTCCCGCGAGGGGGTGCAGCGGGACATCCTGCCCATCGTGGAGGGCAGCAAGGTGAACACCCGCTTCGGGATCGTGGACACCTCCCACATCCTGTTCATCGCCGCGGGGGCCTTCCACATGAGCAAGCCCTCGGACTTGATCCCCGAGCTGCAGGGCCGCTTCCCGCTGCGGGTGGAGCTCTCCCCGCTGACCAGCGAGGACTTCGTGAAGATCCTCACCCAGCCGCGCAACGCCCTGATCAAGCAGTACGTGGAGCTGCTGCGCACCGAGGCGGTGGAGCTGGACTTCCAGGACGAGGCCATCCAGCGGCTGGCCGAGGTGGCCACGGAAGTCAACAGCCGGGCGGAGAACATCGGGGCGCGGCGCCTGCATACCATCATGGAGCTGCTGCTGGAGGAGGTTTCCTTCAACAGCGCGGAGTTGAGCGGGCAGACCATCACCATCACCCGGCAGTACGTGGACGAGAGGCTGAAGGGCGTCATGGAGGATCAGGACTTGAGCCGCTTCATTCTTTAGCCGAAATTTGAAGGAAGAGGTGTAACAGGAATGTTTTCCGGCAGTTTCGGCAGAACGGTCGACCTGATGCGCAGGGGCATGGACGTGGCGGTGCTGCGCAGGAACGTCATCGCCAACAACCTGGCCAACGCGGAGACCCCCAACTTCAAGCGGACGGTGGTCAACTTCGAAAGCGAGCTCGCCCGGGCCCTGGCCTCCGAGCGCTCCCGGCCCCCGACCCAGTTCCTGAACGATCCCCGGCACATTCCCTTCCACCAGCCGAGGGACTATCGCACGGTGCGGCCCAGGATGGTCCTGGACTACCTGACCACCGCCAAGAACAACGGCAACAACGTGGACGTGGAGGAGGAGGGCATGCTGGCCCAGCAGAACCAGCTGCTGTACCAGACCCTGGCCACGGCCATCGGCGCCCAGTACAACCTGGTGAACCTGGTGCTGAGGTAGAAGCATGGGACTGTTTTCCAGCATGAACATCGCCGCCACGGGGCTGACCGCCGAGCGGGTGCGCCTGGATGCGATCGCCGACAACATCGCCAACGCCACCACCACCCGGACCACGGAGGGCGGTCCCTTTCGTCGCTCGCGGGTGATCTTCCGGCCCCGGGTGGCCCAGCCCTACTGGCGCAGCCCCTTCCTTCCCCAGTTCCTGTCCAACGAGCTGGGGCGGGGGGTGCGGGTGAGCCGGGTGGAGAAGGACTACGACGCCAAGCCGCGCCTGGTGTACGACCCCACCCACCCGGACGCCATCCAGTCCGGGCCGCGCAAGGGCTACGTGGAGTTTCCCAACGTGAACATCGTCAACGAGATGGTGGACATGATCTCCGCCTCGCGGGCCTACGAGGCCAACGTGGCGGTGCTGAACGGCAGCCGCAGCATGTTCCTGCGGGCCCTGGAGATCGGGAGGTAAGCCATGGATCTGCTGTCCGCCGCCCAGGCCTATGGGCACCGCATCGCACTGAGAACCAGCGATCCACGCCACATCGCCGCTGGGAAGCTGGCCGCCCCAGGCAACGGCCTGCTGGAGAGCCGGGCAACGTCGGCGGCGACGCCGGCGGAGCAGGCCGAAGGCAGCTTCGGCGGCATGTTCCTGCAGGCCCTGGGGCAGGTCAACCAGCAGCAGCTGCGGGCCCAGGACCTGTCCCAGGCCCTGATCAGCGACCCGGAGTCGGTGGACATCCACGACGTGACCGTCGCCCTGGCCGAGGCCAACCTGTCCCTGTCGATGGCCAAGGCGGTCATCGACCGGGCCATCCGGGCCTACCGGGAGATCGTGAACATACGATGAGCCATTGAGGTTCTTCTACGGGAGGGGAGAATGAACGAGAGGCTGCGGGCCTTGCTGGCCCAGCTCAAGGCACTCTGGGTCAAGTGGAGCGCCACCCAGAAGGCGATCCTGTTCGCCGTGCTCGGCGCGGCGGTGCTGGCCGTCGTGCTCATCAGTGCGTTCAGCGCTGCGCCCAGCATGGTCCCGCTGATCGGCACTCCCGTGAAGGAGGAGAACGACCGGGCGCGCATCATCGGCGTGCTGGACCAGGAGGGGGTGAAGTACAAGGCCGGCCCGGATGACATGATCTACGTCGAGGACGAGAAGACCGCCCGCCGCATCCGCACCATCCTGTTCCGGGAGGACCTGATCCCGGCCCGCACCGACCCCTGGGCCATCTTCGATGTGGAGCGCTGGACCCTCACGGATTTCGAGCGCGACGTGAATCTGCAGCGGGCCCTCACCCGCAGCCTGGAGCAGCACATCCTGGGCGTGGACGACGTGGACGCTGCCAGCGTCACCCTGGTGATTCCCAAGAAGGAGCTGTTCGAGGAGGACCAGAAGCCGGTGACCGCCTCGGTGATCATCACCCCCAAACCGGGCTCCGACATCGGCACCAACCGCAAAAAGATCGAGGGCATCCAGAAGATCATCAAGTTCGCCGTGGCCGGCTTGAAGGACGAGAACCTGGTCATCACCGACCAGAACGGCATCCAGTTGAACGACTTCGACGGCCTGATGGACGTGGACCGCATCGAGGTCGCCCGCCGGGAGCTGAAGACCAAGAAGGAGCTGGAGCAGACCTACAAAAGCGAGATCCTCAACTCCCTGCGCGGGATGTTCGGGCCCGACCGGGTGCAGATCGTGAAGATCGACATCCTGCTGGACATGTCCAAGCAGACCGTGAACACCGAGGAGCATTTCCCGGTGACCATGCGCAGGGACAACCCACGCACCCCCTTCGACGAAAGCGAGGTGGTGCCCTCCATCACCCTGTCCAAGGAGGTCCGGGAGGAGCATTTCGAAGGAACCGGCTTCAACCCCGAGGGCCCGCCGGGGCAGGAAGGGCAGACCCCGCCGGCCTACAAGGACCTCTCCAACCTGGTGGGCAAGTACGACCAGTCCTCCATGATCCAGAACGAGGTGGTCAACAAGCGCAGCACCGTGGAGGAGAAGAGCCCCTGGTCCATCTCCCGCATCACCGCGGCGGTGGCGATTGATGGGGTCTGGAAGAGGGTCTACAATGCCAAAGGGCAGCTGGAAGTCAACCGCGACGGCAGCATCAAGCGGGAGTACGTCCCCGTGGCCGACGAGGATCTCAAGAAAGCCGAGGCCCTGATCCGCGACGCGGTGGGCTTCAACCGGGACCGCGGGGACTCGGTCACCGTCGAGCACCTGCCGTTCGACCGCAACCGCCAGTTCGGCGACGAGGATCTGTCCATGAGGCGGCAGCGCCAGGTGCGCACCACCATCCTTTCGGTGCTCATCGGCCTGGCCGGCCTTTTGGCGGCCATTGTGCTGTATCGCCTGCTGGCCAAGGAGATGGAGCGCCGGCGGCGCCTCAAGGAGGAGGAGCTGGCCCGGCAGCACCAGGCCATGCGCGAGGCAGCCCTGCGCCGGGCCGAGGAGGAAGGGGCGGAGGTGGAGCTGTCCGTGGAGGATCGCGCCCGCCTGGAGATGCAGGAGAACGCCGTGAACATGGCCCGGGAGCACCCGGAAGACGTGGCCCAGCTCATCCGGACCTGGTTGTTGGAGGAATAGGCGATGGCCAAGAAGGAAGCAGGGCCGGAAGCCGCCGCCGCCACCCCGGGACGACCCCCGGGCGCCCTGCCGCGCAAGAGCGGCAAGGCCACGGGACCCAAGAAGGCCCTCACCGGGCGGCAGAAGGCGGCCATCTTCATCATCACCCTCGGGCACGAGATCGCCGCGGAGATCTTCAAGCACCTGCGCGACGATGAGATCGAGCAGCTGACCTTCGAGATCGCCCGCAACGAGTCCATCGATCCGGGGGACCGCGACCAGGTGCTGATGGAGTTCCAGGAGCTGATGATGGCCCAGGACTTCATCTCCACCGGCGGCATCGAGTACGCCCGGGAGCTGCTGGAGCGCTCGGTGGGCAGCCAGAAGGCGGTGGACATCATCAACCGCCTGACCAGCAGCCTGCAGGTGCGGCCCTTCGACTTCATCCGCCGCACCGACCCGGCGCACCTGCTGAACTTCATCCAGCAGGAGCACCCCCAGACCATCGCCCTGATCCTGGCCTACCTGGAGCCGAACAAGGCCTCGGTCATCCTGGGCTCGCTGCCCAGCGAGATCCAGTCGGACGTGGCCAAGAGGATAGCGACCATGGACCGCACCTCCCCCGAGGTGCTGCGCGAGGTGGAGCGGGTGCTGGAGAAGAAGCTGTCCACCCTGTCCTCCGAGGACTACACCACCGCCGGCGGAGTGGAGAGCATCGTGGAGATCCTGAACCTGGTGGACCGCTCCACGGAGAAGGGCATCATCGAGCGCCTGGAGGAGGACGACCCGGAGCTGGCCGAGGACATCAAGAAGCGCATGTTCGTGTTCGAGGACATCGTGCTGCTGGACGACCGGGCCATCCAGAAGGTCCTGCGCGAGGTGGACACCACGGAGCTGGCCAAGGCCCTGAAGGCGGTGGATTCGGAGGTCCAGGACAAGATCTTCCGCAACATGTCCAAGCGGGCCGCCACGCTGCTGAAGGAGGACATGGACTACATGGGTCCGGTGCGCCTGAAGGACGTGGAGGAGGCGCAGCAGCGCATCGTTTCCATCATCCGCAAGCTGGAGGAGCAGGGCGAGATCGTGGTGGCCCGCGCCGGCGAAGACGAGCTGGTGGTGTAGGGAGCCGCAAGTGGCTAAGAACGTTTTCCGTGCCGACGAGATCCTGTACCAGTCACGCAAGATCTTCATCGAGCCTCCCAAAATGGAGAGCCCTCCGGAGGAGGCGGTGGCCGTGGAGCCCAGCGTCGAGTACTCGGGACCCACCGCCGAGGACGTGCGCCGGGAGGCTGACGCCTTCAAGGCCCGCTGGGAGGAGGAGAAAGCGCGCCTGCTCGCCGTGGCCCAGGAGGAGGCGCAAGCCATCAAGAAGGAGGCCGAACGGGTCGCCTTCGACGAGGTGAAGCGCAAGAACAACCAGGCCCAGAAGATCCGCCAGGAGGCGGAGGACGAGGCCAAGCGCCTTCTGGAGGAAGCCCGCCAGCAGGCCGCGCGGCTGGAAGAGGAAATACGCGGCCGGGTGGAGAAGATCGAAGCGGAGGCCCGCCAGAAGGGCGCCGGGGAAGGGCGGGAGCAGGGCTACCAGGAGGGCCGCGCCGAGGTCCAGCGCCTGATCGACAACCTGCAGCGCATCATCTCGGCGGCCATCGAGCGCCGCAACCTGATCATCGAGGAGGCCGAGACCCAGGTCATCAACCTGGTGCTGCTGATCGCCAAGAAGGTCATCAAGGTGATCTCGGAGAACCAGAAGAACGTGGTGATCAACAACGTGGTGCAGGCCCTGCGGAAGCTCAAGAGCCGCGGCGAGGTGGTCATCCGGGTGAACCTGGCCGACCTGGAGCTGACCTCGGCGCACATCGGCGATTTCATGAAGATGGTGGAGAACGTGAAGTCCATCACCGTCCTGGAGGATTCCTCGGTGGATCGCGGCGGCTGCGTACTGGAAACGGACTTCGGGCAGATCGACGCCCGCATCTCCTCGCAGCTCTCCGAGATCGAGGAGCGCATCCTGGAGCTGGCCCCCATCCGGGCCAAGGGAGAGGAATAGGGCGCAGCAGGGCTGGCCGGCTGCCAGCGCCCATTCAGGAGGGAGGGGAAATGGGCATTTTCGACAAGTACGCTTCAGCGCTGGAGCGCCTGGAGCCCATCAAGTATACCGGCACCGTCGACAAGGTGCAGGGCCTGGTCATCGAAGCCCGCGGCCCGCGGGCCGTGGTGGGCGAGCTGTGCCAGGTGGTGCTGCCCGCCGAGAAGCGCATCCTCTGGGCCGAGGTGGTGGGCCTCAAAGGGGCCACCGTGCAGGTCATGCCCTACGACGAGATGGAGGGCTTGGAGATCGGGGCCCGGGTGATCGCCATGGGCGAGCAGCTTTCCGTGCCGGTATCCGACCGCCTGCTGGGCCGGGTGCTGGACTCCATGGGCAAGCCCATCGACGGCAAGGGGGACGTGGGCTCCTCGCTGTGGTACCCCATCTTCCGCGCCCCCCCCGACGTGCTCCGGCGCGACCGCATCCAGCAGAAGATCGCCACGGGCATCCGCGCCGTGGACGGCCTGGCCACCGTGGGCAAGGGGCAGCGCATGGGCATCTTCTCCGGCAGCGGCGTGGGCAAGACCACCCTGCTGGGCATGATGGCCCGCAACACCTCGGCGGACGTGAGCGTCATCGCCCTGATCGGGGAGCGCGGCCGGGAGGTGCGGGAGTTCATCGAGAACGACCTGGGGCCCGAGGGCTTGGCCCGCTCGGTGGTGGTGGTGGCCTCCTCCAACAAGCCGCCCCTGGCGCGCATCCGCGGGGCCTACGTGGCCACCGCCGTGGCCGAATACTTCCGCGACCAAGGCAAGGACGTGATGTTGTTTTTCGACACGGTCACCCGCTTCGCCCGGGCCCAGCGGGAGATAGGACTGGCCATCGGGGAGCCGCCGGCCAGCCGGGGGTACACCCCCTCGGTGTTCAGCCTGCTGCCCAAGCTGCTGGAGAGGGCGGGCACTTCCGAACGCGGCTCCATAACCGGCTTCTACAGCGTGCTGGTGGAGGGGGACGACCTGGACGAGCCCATCGCCGACGCGGTGAGGGGGCACCTGGACGGGCACATCGTGCTTTCCCGCGGCCTGGCCCAGCGGGCCCACTTCCCGGCGGTGGACGTGCTGGCTTCGCTGTCCAGGCTGGCGGACAGGGTCTGCGGACCCACGGTGCGCCAGGCCTGCGCGCGTCTCAGGCGCCTGCTGGCCGTGTACCGGGACGCCGAGGACCTGATCAGCGTGGGAGCCTACGTGGAGGGTTCCAACCCGGAGATCGACGCGGCAGTGGAGAAAATGCCGGCCGTGAACCGTTTCCTGACCCAGGCCGTGGAGGAGCGCTATTCCATGATCGACACCCTGAAGGCCCTGGGCGAGTTGAGCGGCCTGGAGATCCCGGAGGAGGAGCTGGGCAGTGAGGCGCTTTCGCTTTCGCCTCGAGCGGCTGCTCGAGCTTAGGGCCCACCGGGAGCAGGAGGCCCTGTATCGCCTCGCCGAGGCCGCCGGGCATTGCGTGCGCCTGGCCCGGCGCATCCAGGAGCTGGGGCAGGAGCGTGGGGCGGCCTACCGCAGCGTGCCGGGCCAGACCGGCAGCCTGGACCTGGGCTTGTTCGCCTACCGGGAGCGCTACCTGGCCTGGCTGGAGTCCAGCCGGCGGCGCCTGAAAGCGGAGCTGGCCGCCCGCGAGAGCCAGCGCCTGGAGGTGCAGGCCAGGTACCTGGAGGCCGCCCGGGAGCATAAGGTGCTGGAAAAGCTGAAGGAGCGCAGGGTGGCCGAGCACCGCCGCCTGGCCCGGATCGAGGAGTACAACGTCCTGGACGACGTGGCGGCCAGCCGTTGGGTGAGTGAGTAGGGGGTAAGGGGTGTCTGACTACAGCGGAGTGGGCGCGGGCTTCCGGATCGTGATCCTGATCCTGCTGGTCGGCGTGCTGGCCCTGGGGGGTCTGGTCTGGTTCGATTACCTGGGGGTGGTGGACGCCCGCCGGACCCTGGCGCCCGTTTTCTCCCTTTTCGGAGCCGGGCGCCCGGAACTGGACGCGGAGGACCCGCTGCTGCTGGACAAGGAGCGCCTGTCCAAGCAGCTGGAAGCGGTGGCCGTACGGGCCGAGGAGCTGGCGGCGCGGGAGCAGACCCTGGCCGGCCAGGAACAGGAGCTGGGCCAGAAGATCCAGCTGGTCCAGGAGCGGGAGAAGGCGGTGGAGGATCGCGAAAAACTGTTCAACGAGCGCGTCAAAGCTTACGACAATAGAAGGGAGAACTTGATCAAGAACTCCGCCTACCTGGTGGGCATGCCCCCGGACAAGGCGGTGAAGATCCTGTTGGCAATGGAGGACCAGGACGTGATCGACCTGATGCGGGTGACCGAGGAGCTGGCCGTCGAGGCGGGGGAGACCTCCCTGGTGGCCTACTGGCTTTCCCTCATGCCTGCCGATCGCGCCGCGGGGCTGCAGCGCAAGATGGCGCGCAAGGACGGAGGCTGAGCTTGGCGTTCGCTGCACCCGCGCAGGCCTCCGGAACGCCGCGCGCCGCGGAGGCCCAGGCCCACGGTATTTCCCGCCCAGCGCAGGCCCTGGCCGCGAAAAAGCCGTCCGGCTTCCTGCAGCTCTTTCGCCGAATTGCCGGGGTCGCCAACGGGACCGGCGGGCCGGCCGCCGGCCGGAGGGCGCCCGAGGAAGTCCCGTCCGGGTCCGCTGCCCGGTCAGGGCGTGGGATCCATTCCAGCGGCCTCCCGGCCGAGGGCCTTCCGTCCGGGCGGGCCGCCCGCCAGGGGCGCGAAACCGCCAGGGGCCACGAGGACCACCCGGCGCCGCAGGCCCTGAGCGGGCGGGCTCGGAAAAAGCCGGGGATCGGCGAGGCGGAGGAGTTCTCCTCCCGCCGGGCCCGGGGCGAAGCCCGGCCAGGCCGGCAGGCCCCCGAGGCTGCGCTCGAGGCGGCCCTCCCCGCGCCCTCGCGGCGCCCCCGCGATACTTCGCCGCAGGAAGCCGAGGTGCAGGCGGTGGGGGCCCGGCGGGAGCCGAGGCCCGCGCAGGCGCGGGTGTTCGTGCTGGACCTGCGCAGCGCGGAAAGGGAGAACCCGGGCGAACCGCGCCG
>MIBK01000198.1:38136-48658 GCA_001829505.1 Spirochaetes bacterium RBG_16_67_19
CCCGGAACGGGCCGAAACGCCCGGCTTCGAAAAGGTGATGATGGCCCGGGAATCCGGGAGCTCCGGGGCCGGCGCCCGCTCGCCGGGCTCCGGGTCGGGCTCCGCCTTGCCGGGCTCCGCCCTGCAGGAGCGCCTGCTGCCGGAGATCGTTCACCAGGCCGGAATCATCTTGCGGGACGGGGGGGAAGGGGAAATCCGCCTGGTGCTCAAGCCGGAACACCTGGGCTCCGTGCGCATCCGACTGCACCTGGGGGAAAGCAGTTTAGAAGGCCGGATTGTTGTCGACAATAGCAATGTGAAGGAACTCCTCGAGTCCAACCTGGAGGGTCTGAAGAGCGCCCTGCGCCAGGAAGGCTACGCCACCGCCAACATCGACGTGACGGTGAGCGGGGACGGAGGAAGGCGGCGGCAGATGGAGCCGGACCCCTGGGCGGTGGCCGAGCGCTCCGCCGGGGGGTTCGAGCGCCTGGCGGCGCTGGATCTGGGGTTCACCGCGGTGAACCTGCTGGCATAGAGGAGAGTGAAGGATCATGGACATCAACACGATGATCTCCGCCGATGACCTGGCGGCCCTGAGCCGCAGGGTGGAGGACTTCAACCGCACCCTGACCCCGGGGCGCATTCCCCAGCCTGAGCTGGGCAAGGACGATTTCCTGAAGCTGCTGATCACCCAGCTCTCCCACCAGGACCCCACCAAGCCCCTCGAGGACCGGGAGTTCGTGGCCCAGATGGCCCAGTTCTCCACCCTGGAGCAGATGACCAACATGAACGGGGAGCTCTCCAAGGTGCTGGGCCTGCTGGCCCGCAGCCAGGCGGTGAACCTGCTGGGCAAGACTGTGGAGATCGCCCAGGGGCAGTCCAGCATCACCGGCCGGGTGGAGGCCATCAGCGGCAGCCAGTACCCGCAGGTAATGGTCGGCGGTCGGTACTACGACGCGAGCGAAGTTCTGAGCGTGAAGGAATAGAGGAGGCAGGCGCATATGATGCGGTCGCTTTACTCCGGCGTGGCGGGGCTGCAGAACCACCAGGTGCGCATGGACGTGCTGGGGAACAACATCGCCAACGTGAATACCACGGGTTTCAAGAAGGGCCGGGTGAACTTCCAGGACATGATCTCCCAGACCCTGTCCGGAGCGGCACGCCCCACCGACGAGGTCGGCGGGGTGAACCCCAAGCAGGTGGGCCTGGGCATGGTGATCGCCGCCATCGACACCATCCACACCCAAGGGAGCCTGCAGAGCACCGGGGTGATGACCGACCTGGCCTTGCAGGGCGAGGGGTTCTTCATTCTACAAGATGGGGAGAAGAGGTTCTACAGCCGCAACGGCGCCTTCGCCCTGGATGAGAACGGCACCCTGGTGAACCCGGCCAACGGCATGCGGGTGCAGGGCTGGCAGGCCCAGAGCGTGGGCGGGGTGACCCGCATCAACACGGCGGCGGACATCGCCGACCTGGTGATCCCCGTCGGGGGCAAGGACCCGGCGGCGGCCACCACCATGGTGCAGCTGGCCTGCAACCTGGACAAGCGCACCCCGGAAATCCCGGCCGGCGCCCCCCCGGAAGCCCTTCTGGAGGGCACCTGGACCACGACCTTCGACATCTTCGATTCGTTCGGCAAGGTGCACAAGCTGGCCGTGAACTTCCAGAAGGTGCCGGGCCTTCCCAACCGCTGGCAGGCCCAGGTCGTGGTGGACCCGGAGGCCGAGGTGCAGACCAACACCCGGGTGGAGGTCGGGGCGGCCAACAATGCGGACAACCTCTTCTACCTGGACTTCGACAACCTGGGCAGCCTGCAGTCCGTGCTGGACGCCCAGGGCGACACCCTGGCCGACGGGGCCCTGCAGATCCAGGTGAGCTTCGACGTGCCGGATGCGGACATCCCCGAGGGCCAGGCGGCCTTCCGGCAGCTGTTCGCCTTGAACCTCGGCGAAGTCGGCTCCTACCGCAACGCGGTGACCCAGTTCGCCGAGAAGAGCTCCACCAAGGCCGTGACCCAGGACGGCTACCCCATGGGCTACCTGGAGACCTTCAAGATCGACCAGAGCGGGGAGATCGTGGGCGTGTACACCAACGGCACCAACCGGGCCATTGGGCAGGTGGCCCTGGCCTCCTTCACCAACCCCGGCGGCCTGGAGAAGGCGGGGGAGAATACCTACGAGGTCTCCAACAACTCCGGCGACCCGCGGGTGGATGCGGCCGGGGTGGCGGGCAAGGGCAAGATCATGGCGGGCACCCTGGAGATGAGCAACGTGGACCTGGCTGCGGAGTTCACGGACATGATCGTGACCCAGCGCGGCTTCCAGGCCAACTCGCGCACGATCACCACCGCCGACCAGATGCTCCAGGAAGTGCTGACGCTCAAGAGGTAAAAGGGGTATAAGAGGGGTGGTATAGCCGGATGATCGAGGTGACCAGGCTGGACGGGAAGACCTTCTATTTGAACCCGCATCAGATCGAGTACGTGGAGTGCAACCCCGACACCACCCTGATCATGCTGTCCGGGAAGCACCTGGTGGTGCGCGAGAGCTACGACCAGGTTTTTGAGCGGATCGTGGGCTACCGCCGGCTGATCGGCGCTTTCAAGAGCGAGGAGTAGCAGCAGTGGACCTGGGCGTCTTCATAGGGCTTATCGGGGGAGTGGCTCTCACCATCCTGGGCATCATCTGGGGCGGCGGGCGCCTGGGGGCCTTTGTCAGCATTTCCTCCGTCGTGATCACCGTGGGCGGGGCCCTGGCCTCGCTGTTCGTGGGCCACCCCCTGAGCCGGGTGCTGAGCATGGTCACCTACCTGCGCCTGACTCTGCGCACGCCCAACTTCCAGGAGGAGCGCCTGATCAGCCAGCTGGTGACCTTCTCGGAGAAGGCCCGCCGCGAGGGCCTGCTGGCCCTGGAGGACGACCTGGAGGAGCTGGAGGACGAGTTCTTGAGGAAGGGCATCCAGCTGGTGGTCGACGGCACGGACCCGGAGATCATCAAGAACATCCTGTTCAACGAGCTGAACCAGATCCAGGCCCGCCACCAGCACGGGATCCTGCTGATCGACGACCTGTCCAAACAGGCCCCGGCCTTCGGCATGATCGGCACCATCATGGGCCTGGTGATCATGCTGGCCCGCATCGAGGACCGCTCCACCATCGGCCAGGGCATGGCGGTGGCCCTGCTCACCACCTTCTACGGGGCCATGCTCTCCTACCTGGTGTTCGGCCCCTTGAGGAAGAAGCTGGAGGACCGCGACGGGGCGGAGGTGCTGGTCAAGGAGATCATGATCGAGGGGATCCTCTCGATACAGGGAGGGGACAACCCGCGCATCCTGGAGGAGAAGCTGCTGTGCATGCTGCCGCCGGCCAGACGCGAGGCGGTGCGGCAGCAGGCGGTCAAGGAATAGGAGCGCGATGGCCACCCCGAAGAAGTTCAAAAAGAAGCACGAGGAAGGGCAGCCGCTGTGGCTGCTTTCCTATTCTGATCTGGTCACCCAGCTGCTGGTCTTCTTCGTCATGCTGTACGCCATCTCCGGGGATACCCTGAACGTGGCGGAGATGCGCCTGCTGCTGTCGGCCTTCACGGGGTTGGGCAACTACCGGGGCGGCAACACCCTGCAGGTCGGGCGCCTGGCCGAGCTGGGGCACACGGTGATGAGCCTGCCCTCCGCCGAGCGGGGGCGCTCCCTGGGCCGGGCCCGGCAGACCGCGGTTTCGGTGTTCGCCCCCGAGCTGAAGACCAAGAAGGTGCGGGTCATGGAGGACGAGCGGGGGCTGGTGATCAGCCTGGCGGCGGACGCCTTTTTCGAGCCGGCCAGCGGGCAGGTGCGCATCGAGGAGGCGCGGGCGGTGCTGCAGAAGGCCTCCTCCCTGCTTTCCTCCCCGGAGTTCAGCGGGCGCAAGTTCCGCATCGAGGGACACACGGACAGCCTGGCCACGGACCCGGCCGGGCCCTATCCCACCAATTGGGAGCTGTCCACCGCCCGGGCCACCAACGTGCTGCACTACCTGGTGGACTTCGGGGTGAACGAAAGGCAGTTCCAGGTGGCCGGGTTCGCGGACACGGTGCCCCTGGCGGCCAACGACAGCCCCGAGGGCCGGGCCTACAACCGGCGGGTGGACATCGTGCTGCTCTCGCCGGGGCACCTATAGGCTGCCTAGCAGCCATGAACTGGCCAGCGGCTGTGAGGGGTTTGAAGTGTGGGCGGATTTTTGCTAACCTTCCAGGGAGAGTGACCCATGTCGGATGAAGAGGGCTTGAGTTTAGAGGACGTCGGGACGGGCGGGGAGGAAACCGCGCCGGAGGGCAAGAAGGCCGGCTTTCTGCCCAGCTTTCTGATCCGCATCCTCAAGTGGGTGGCCATCGGCCTGGGTTTCGTCATCCTGGGGGTGACCACCACGGTCATCACCTTCCGGATCGTGAACCAGAACCGCAGCGCCACGGCGCTGCCGACCCTCTCGGAGGAGTACCAGGCCACCCGGCCGCCCCTGCAGTACGACGACACCCTGGAGGAGATCCGCGGGGTGACCTCCGACGAGGAGCCGGGCATCTTCTCGGCCAAGATCAGCATGGGCTTCGACGCCGAGAGCAAGACCGTGGCCTTCGAGCTGTCCGCCCGCAAGCGGGAAATCCAGAACATCGTCTTCCTGTACCTGAGCGGAAGGACCAAGGCCGAGCTGCGGCCCGACCGCTACACCCAGATCCTGGAGGATCTGAAGAACAACATCAACAAGGTCATGCGCGAAGGCAAGCTCAAGGAAGTGGCGTTCCGGGAGTTCGTGGTCGCCCAGTAGGGGGAGGCAATGGCGGAAGTTCTCTCGCAGGACGAAATAGACCAGCTCCTGTCGGCGATCTCGGCCGGGGAGATCTCCACCGAGGAGGTCCACCAGCCCAAGGATCAACGCAAGATCAAGATCTACGACTTCAAGCGCCCCGACAAGTTCTCCAAGGACCAGATCCGCACCGTCTCGATCATGCACGAGACCTTCGCCCGCCTGACCACCACCTCCCTTTCCGCCCAGCTGCGCAGCCTGGTGCACGTGCACGTGGCCTCCGTGGACCAGCTCACCTACGAGGAGTTCATCCGCTCCATCCCCAACCCGACCACCCTGGCGGTGGTGGACATGGACCCCCTGAAAGGGTCGGCCATCCTGGAAATCGACCCGGCCATCACCTTCTCGATCATCGACCGCCTGTTCGGGGGCCAGGGGGAGGGGGCCAAGTTCTCCCGCGAGCTCACCGACATCGAGCAGTCGGTCATGGAGGGGATCATCGTGCGGGTGCTGGGCAACCTGCGCGAGAGCTGGAGCACGGTCATCGACCTGCGCCCCCGCCTGGGGGGCATCGAGACCAACCCCCAGTTCGCCGGCATCGTGCCCCCTTCCGAGATGGTGGTGCTGGTCACCCTGGAGACCAAGGTCGGCGAGGTGGAGGGGATGATGAACCTGTGCATCCCCTACCTGACCATCGAGCCGATCATCTCCAAGCTCTCCGCCCAGTACTGGTACTCCTCGGTGCGCCGGGGGACCACCACGGAGAACCTGAACATCCTCCGCGACCGCTTGAGCACGGTCTCGGTGACCCTGAGCGCGGAGGTGGGCAACATGGACATCCCGGTGCGCGACGTGCTGGCCCTGCGCCCCGGGGACATCATCCGCCTGGACTCGGTGCGGGTGGCCGACCCCATGCCCCTGAAGGTGGGGGATCGCAAGAAATTCCTGTGCCGGCCGGGGGTGCTGGGCAACAAGCTGGCCGTGCAGATCGTGAAGAAACTTGAGGAGA
Source organism: Spirochaetes bacterium RBG_16_67_19 (assembly GCA_001829505.1). GTDB lineage: Bacteria > Spirochaetota > Spirochaetia > SZUA-6 > DRHE01 > MIBK01. The sequence continues at coordinate 43,896 of MIBK01000198.1, forward strand.
TCGAGCAGGCGGAGTTCGAGGAACTGGCCACCGGTCTGGAGGAAGAATCATGAGCGACGGATCCCTTTCCCAGGACGAAATCGACGCCTTGCTGCAGGAGACGGACAACCTGGAGATCGACACCGGCGGCGGCCTGGAAGGCCTGCTGGGGGAGAAGGAGCGCGGGCAGTTCCTGCGCCTGCTGGAGGGACTGGTCGGGGCCCAGGCTTCCAACCTCTCCATCCTGACCCGCAAGAGCGTGAACCTGGACAAGCCCACCCTGCAGGTGGTCTCCGGCGAGGATTTGAGCGCCAGCCTGCCGGCCGAGCTGGTCGACGTGAAGATCGACTTCAGCGAGGGGCTGCGCGGGGAGCACTCCTACCTGCTGGACCTGGGCACCGCCCAGGCCATCGCCGGGCTGATGATGGGACAGGCGGGGGTGGAGATGGACGACGCCGCCCTCTCCGCCGTGGCCGAGGCCCTCTCCCAGATGAGCGGCCCGGTGGCCAGCGAGATCGGCAACCAGATATCCCGCACGGTGAAGACCGCGCCCCCTGATTTCCAGCGGGCTTCCAGGGACCAGGCCCGCTTCCCCCAGGGGGAGGCCATCGTCAAGGTGGAGTACCCCATCCTGGTGGAAGGACAGGCCCCTTCGCGCCTGACGGAGCTGTATTCCCTGGCCCTGGTGAAGGAAATCGCGGGCAGCCTGCCGGCCGCGGGACAGCCGGCGGCGGCCGCCGGCCTGGCGGCCTCCTTCGCGCAAGGCGCCCGCGCTCAAGGCGCGGCGCCGGCGGCGGCCCGCGGCTTGGGCGCGCCCCCGTCGGGGGCGGGCATGACCTTCGGCCAGAGCTTCGGCTCCGCCGGCAATCCGGCGGTGCCTCCGAACGTGCAGCCCGTGCAGTTCGCCAACCTGCAGGGAGGCGGCTTGCCGGCGGAGTCGGGCAACATCGGCCTGCTCATGGACGTGTTCATGGAGCTCACCGTGGAGCTGGGGCGCACGCGGAAGCTGATCCGGGAGATCCTGGGGATCGGGGAAGGCACCATCATCGAGCTGGACAAGCTGGCCGGCGAGCCGGTGGACATCCTGGTCAACCACAAGCTCATCGCCAAGGGCGAGGTCGTGGTGATCGACGAGAACTTCGGGGTGCGCGTCACGGAAATCGTGTCGCCGATGCAGCGCATGGGGGACCTGACCTGAAGCAGAGCATTTGACGAAGGGCGCTTAATATCGTAGAATAAGCGCTGGGACCGAGCAATTGAACTGGGAGGGGAAATTGCACGTCACGCCGTCCGATCTAGCCCGTAGAGCGCTCGTATTGTTTCTCCTGCTCGCGCCGCTGTGCGCCCCCGCGGCCCAGGAAGCGCCCGCTTCCCAGGGCTCCGCGCTCGCGGCCGAGGAGTCGCTGATCATAGCCGACGAGCCGGAGGCCCCGGCCTCCCCGCAGCCCTCCGGCCCGCTGGTTTCCACCTGGGACTTCGTGCGCATGCTGCTCATCCTGGCCGCCGTGGTCGGGGTGATCTACCTGCTGTTCTACCTGTTGAAGCGCGGCTTCCGCCGCCAGCTTCCCCAGAACGACCTGATCCGCGTCCTGGGCAGCCGCAGCCTGGCGGGCAACCGGGCCCTGCACCTGGTGGCCATGGGGCGCAGCGTCTACCTGGTGGGCGCGGCGGAGAGCGGGATCTCGCTCATCGCGGAGATCAAGGACCAGGAGACCCTGGACCAGATCCGCCTGGACACCTCCCAGGTGCTGCCGCCCCAGGGCTTCGCCCAGTTCTTCCAGACCCTTTGGAAGGGCGGCAAACGGAACCTGAGCGGCGACTCCCTGGAATTCATGAAGAAGCAGAGGCAGAGGCTCCAGAAGATGTAGCGCTTTCGGCGCGCCGAGCGCCTTGGAAACTGGGAGGGGAGATGATTCGAGCTGTCGCGCTGGCCGTGCTGCTGTGCACGGTCCTGGCATTCCCAGCGGGCCTGCCGGCCCAGGCGGCCACGCCGGCCGCCCCCGGCGGCCGCGCCCTGCAGGGACCGGCCTTCCCCTTTGTGGACCTGAACGTCCGCCCGGCGGCCAACAGCCGCGAGGTGGTCCTGTCCATCCAGTTGCTGCTCCTGCTCTCCGTGCTGACCCTGGCCCCCTCCCTGCTGATCCTGGTCACCGCCTTTTTGCGCATCGCCATCGTCTTCGACTTCATCAAGAGGGCCCTGTCCCTGCAGCAGGTCCCGCCCAACCAGATCATGATGGGGCTGGCCCTGTTCCTGACCCTGTTCATCATGTGGCCCACCCTGAGCACGATCTACAACCAGAGCTTCAAGCCCTTCGCCGACGGGCAGATCGGCCTGGAGGAGATGTACAAGAAGGCGGAAAGCCCCCTGCGGGTGTTCATGTACCGGCAGATGGGCGGCAGCCCCGAAAACATCCGCCTGTTCATGCGCATGCGGGCCCTTCCCAAGCCCAACACCCTGGCCGACGTGCCCACGGAGGTGCTCATTCCCGCCTTCGTGCTGCACGAGCTCACGGTGGCCTTCAAGATCGGGATCCTGCTGTTCATCCCCTTCATCATCATCGACATGGTGGTGGCCTCGATCCTGATGTCCATGGGCATGATCATGCTGCCCCCGGTCATGATCTCCATGCCCTTCAAGCTGATCGTTTTCGTGCTGGTGGACGGTTGGAGCCTGATCACCATGCAGCTGGTGCAGAGCTTCCGATAATATGGAGGAGGGGACTAGATGACCATCGGTTTCGCGGTGCAGCTGCTGAGGGGCGGGGTCCTGCAGACCCTGCTCATCGCCGCGCCGCTGCTGCTGATCGGCATGGTGGTCGGCCTGATCATCTCGATCTTCCAGGCCACCACTTCCATCCAGGAGCAGACCCTGAGCTTCGTGCCCAAGATCGCCGCCATCCTGGGGGCCCTCATCCTGCTGGGGCCCTGGATCATGGCCTCCATGGTGCAGTTCACCGTGCGCCTGTTTGCCAGGATCCCGGAGCTGGGAGGCTGATCGTTGCTCGATACCCTGCTCACCAACTTCCGTCTCTTCCTGCTGGTTTTCGCCCGCCTGGCCGCGCTGTTCGAGGTGGCCCCCCTGTTCTCCTCGGAGGCCATACCCCAACCGGCCAAGCTGGGCTTCGCCCTGTTCGCCACCGCGCTGGTCCTGCCCTGGATCGCCGCCGCCGGCTACCCCCTGCCGGCGGCCACGGGCCATTACCTGCTGCTGGTGGCCGGGGAGGCGCTGATCGGCCTGATCATGGGCTTTTTCCTGAACCTGATCTTCGCCGTGTTCCAGGCCGCCGGGCAGTATTTCAGCCTGCAGATCGGCTTCGGGGCCTCGGAGGTGTTCGATCCCCTGGCCGAGATCGAGATCCCCCTGATGGGCCAGTTCCTGAACGTCGTGGGTATGCTCACCTTCCTGGTCGTTTCCGGGGCCCAGAAGCTGGTGCTGGTCGGGGTGTACCGCTCCTTCCAGGCGGTGCGCGCCGCGGACCTGGTGGCGGGCAGGGGATTGCTGACCGGGGAACTGGTGGCCAGCATCGGCCGCCTGTTCGCCGACGCCCTGACCATCTCCTTCCCCATCCTGGGCACGCTCCTGCTGGTCTCGGTGGCCATGGGCCTGCTGGCCAAGGCCGCCCCGCAGATGAACCTGCTGCTGATGGGCTTCCCCTTCTCCATCGGGGTGGCCTTCCTGATCATGGTGCTGGCCATGCCCTTCCTGGTGGGCTCCATCAGCCGGGTGGTGGACGGCGGCTTCGAGGCCCTGAGCGGCCTGCTGGACAAGCTGGGGCCGGCGACGCGGGGGGTGATGAGATGAGCCCGTGGGGTGATAACCCGCTCTCGCGGCGCGATAGCCCGCACTGGCGGTGCGCCAGCCCGCTCTGGCGGCAGCCTCTTCCCGGCCCCTTCGCCGTGCACCTGCAGTGGTTCGCCGCCGAGGACGAGGGGCGCACCGAGGAGCCCACCGAGCACAAGCTGCGCAAGGCCCGCGAGGAGGGCAAGGTGGCCAGGTCGGTGGAGCTGGCCTCGGCCCTGGTGCTGCTGCTGGGCATCGCCACGGTCGCGGTGGTCGCCGGCTACTTCCTGAAAAACACGGCCCAGATGCTGCGCTACTTCTTCCGCATCTCCGCCACCGGCGAGCTGTCCGGCGAGCTGGTCCAGGCCTTTTTCGGCTACTTCCTGCGCCTGGTGGCCCCGGTGCTGATCGTGGCCTTCGTGGCCGCCTTCCTGGGCAACGTGCTGCAGGTGGGGTTCCTGTTCAGCGTCAAGCCGATCACCCCGGACGTGAACCGCATCATGCCCAACCTGGGACGGTTCTTCCGGCGGGCCCTGTTCTCCGGGGAGGCCGCCTTCAACCTGGCCAAGAACATCCTGAAGATCGCCGTGGTGTTCGTCATCGCCTACCTGAACGTGCGGGGGGAACTGACCCGCATCCTGCGCCTGGGGGACGCCTCCTGGCAGCAGGGCTTCCGCCTGATCGCGGCGATTTCCTTGAGGATCATCGTGGAGTCGGCCATCGCCATGCTGGTGCTGGCCGTGCCGGACTACATGTTCGCCCGCCGGCAGCACCTGGAATCCCTCAAGATGTCCAGGCAGGAAATCAAGGAAGAGCGGCGCATGTACGAGGGCGACCCGCTGGTGCGCAGCCGGCTGCGTGAGAAGATGCGGGAGCTTTTGACCCGCAACATGCTCAAGGCGGTGCCCCGGGCCGACGTGATCATCACCAACCCGACGCACTACTCGGTGGCGGTGGAGTGGAACCGCCTGCTGATGGCCGCCCCCACGGTCACGGCCAAGGG
>MIBK01000198.1:48687-49766 GCA_001829505.1 Spirochaetes bacterium RBG_16_67_19
AGGTGGCCCGGGAGGCCAGCGTGCCGCTGGTGGAGAACAAGCCGCTGGCCCGCACCCTCTACCACGAGGTGGAGATCGGGGAGGCCATCCCCGAGAGGTACTACGAGGTCATGGCCGTGATCCTGGCTGAAGTGTACCGCCTGAGCGGTAAGGCGGCGGAGGCGATCTGATGGCGGACGCACGCAGGGCAGCCCCCCCGGTCGGGGCCCGCAGGAGCGATGTTGCGGTGGCCATCGGCGTGGTGGCGGTGGTCATGATGATGATCATCCCGCTGCCAGCCTTCCTGCTGGACGCCCTGATGGCCCTGAACCTGGTATTGAGCCTGCTGATCATCTTGATCGTGCTGTACACCCGGCATGCCCTGGAGTTCTCGGTATTTCCCACCTTGCTGCTGGTGGCCACCGTGTTCGGCCTGGCCCTGAACGTCTCCTCCACCCGACTGATTCTGGTGCAGGGCAGCCAGTTCAACGGTCGGGTCATCCGGGCTTTCGGCACCTTCGTGGTGGGCACCGGTGGGGCGCAGGGCTATGTGATCGGACTGATCATCTTCATTATCATCATCGCCGTGCAGTTCATCGTGATCACCAAGGGCTCCACCCGGGTGGCCGAGGTGGCCGCGCGCTTCACCCTGGACGCCCTGCCCGGCAAGCAAATGGCCATCGAAGCGGAGTACAACTCGGGCCTGATCACCGAGGAGGAGGCCACCCGCAAGAAGAACTCCCTGCAGCGCGAGGCGGACTTCTACGGGGCCATGGACGGCGCCTCCAAGTTCATCTCCGGCAACGTCAAGGTCGGCATCCTGATCACCCTGATCAACATGATCGGCGGCATGATCGTAGGCATGACCATCCACGGCGAGAGCTTCCAGACAGCCTTGGATACCTACATCCCCCTGACCATCGGCGACGGCCTGGTGACCCAGCTGCCGGCCCTGCTGGTCTCCACGGCCACGGGCATCATCGTCACCCGGGCCATCTCCGACGCGAGTTTTGGGTTGGACCTGACCCGGCAGTTCTCCCGGCAGTCCCGCCCCTATCTGATCGCCGGCGGGGTGATGGTGGTCATGGCTTTCCTGCCGG
>MIBK01000199.1:0-6665 GCA_001829505.1 Spirochaetes bacterium RBG_16_67_19
CTCCATCGGCATCACGGTGGGCTCCAGCGTGCTGATGGCCATGGCCATCGGGCGCCGGGACATCGCCGAGGCGGAGCGCATCCTCGGCCAGTCTTTCGTGCTGTCCGCCATCGCCGGGGCGGCCTTCACCACCATTTCCCTGGCCTTCCGGCATTCGCTCCTGGCCGCTTCCGGCGCCACGGGCGGCATCATGCCGCTAGCCCTGGAATATTTCACCGTCATTGCCGGCGGTTCGATGCTGCTCTTCCTGCTATTTCCGATTTTCTTCGCCTTCAACTCCCAGGGGGACAACAAGACCGTCACCCTGTTGTTCGCCGTCTCCACGGCGATCAACGCCATCCTGGATCCGCTGCTCATCTTCGGCTGGGCAGGCTTCCCCGCCCTGGGCATCGCCGGGGCGGCTTACGCCACCCTGTTCTCGCAAGCCTTGGTGCTGGCGGCCGGCTTGATCATCCTTCGCAAAGCCAACATGACCGTGAAGCTCTACTTCTCGCGACTGGGGGTGCGCTGGGCTTCGGTGAAGAAGGTGTTGAACATCGGCTTCCCGGCGGCGCTCACGAACGTGGTCGGTCCCCTGTCCCTGGCCGCGCTGACGGCGATCATTGCCAGCCGCTTCCGCGAGGCCGGGGCCATCAGCTTTTCGATCGGCTTCCGCGCGGAGTTTTTCGCCTACCTGCCGGCCGTGGGCTTCGGGATCTCGGCGCTGGCCCTTCTTGGCCAGAATACGGGCGCGCGCCGCTTCGACCGCGTGCGCAGCGCCTATCGCTTGTCGCTGGCCCTGTCCTTCTGCGCGGCCACCCTCCTGGGCCTGCTGGCCGCAGTGTTCAACAGGACGATCATCGGCATCTTCACCCGCGACCCGGTGGTCACCGACTATGCCCGCGCCTACTTCCTCAGCGTGACCTTCAGCTATGGGCTGTTCGCGGTGGCCTTCGTGGAGATCAATTCGCTGCAGGGTATCGGCCGTTCCTGGGGCGGGTTCCTGCTGTCCCTCCTGCGAGCCGCCGTGGCCGTCCCGGCGGTCTACCTGCTGCTGCTGGTGCTGCGGCTGCCGTTGCTGAACGGCTGGCTGGCAGTGGCCGCGGTCAACCTGTTGATGGCCGCGGTGGGCTACCGCCTGGTATGGGGCAGCCTGCGGAGCATGGAGACGCAGCCTTCGGCCTGGAGCGAGTGGAGCAACATCCCCGAACCCCAGGCAGTCGGCGCGGGGACCGAGCTTGAGGAGCCGGCCGCGGGGCGAAGCCCGCTTTAGGCAGCGCAGCGTAGCCAGTTTCCGCGGGCTACTTTTTCTGCATTGCCTCCCAGGCCCAGTCCAGGCCCAGCTCCCGCAGCTTGACCTCGGTGGGGTTGCCCGTGACCGGGTCCCAGCCGTTCAGGCGGTAGTAGTTCTCGCGCTGCTTCAGGAAGTTGGCCTTGTCCACCACCGCGCCCTTGCGGGGCCCCTCGCCCTGCAGGGGGTCCTCGAACAGCCGGGGCGGCAGCACGTCCTCCTTGCTGGAGAAGCCCTCGCGGGCATTGAAGGCCCTCATGAGGTTGATGCGCCGCTCGCCCAGCAGCATGAACTCGGCCAGGGTGTACTGCCAGCCGGTGGCCGCATTGATCACCGTCACCAGGTCCTCCAGGCTGCAGATCGACCAGGCGTGGAAGGTGAACTGGCAGACCGACCACGAGTCGATGGCGCTCACGTAGCGCTGGGAATAGGCGGTCATCTTGGTTTTGGCGAAATCCAGCTCCCATTGATCGGGCACCGTCTCGTAGATGCCCACGCCCTTGTTGACCTCGTTGGGCCCGGCCGCGATGTCCCCGTCATGGGTGGTGGAGACGTGGTCCGGGCCGAAGGGGTTGACCGCGTAGATCAGGCCCATGGAGCCCTTGGCCGTGGGCATGTGCGCCGGGAACTCCTTGCCCTTCACGGTCACCGCGAAGCGCTCGGCCTGGGGGCCCAGCAGCTTGGCCAGGCGCGCCGTGCCCAGGGCCATCTTGTCCCCGAAGCCCTCCCGCTTCACGGCCATCTCGCTCAGGGCCACCAGGGCCTCCCCGCTGCCGAAGCTGGCCTTCACCCCGCCCAGGTCCTTGGCCGTGAGGATGCCCTTCTCGTAGCACTCCATCACGAAACCGATCACCCCGCCCAGGGCGATGGTGTCCACCGCGTACTTGCTGGCCCACTCGTTGGCCTTGATGATGGCGTTCCAGTCGCTGACCAGGCAGTTGGTGCCCATCATACCCATGGTCTCGTACTCCGGGCCGCCGTAGCGGGCCTCCACGGGCCAGGGGCTGGTGATCCCCGCCTTGACGTCCCGCTTGCAGGCTTGGGCGCAGGCCCAGCAGGTGCCGGTGCCGTCCATCCACTGGTCGGCGTAGACGAACTCGGTCACCTTCTCCTTCTCCGGGAAGATGCCCATGGTCCAGTTGCGGGTGGGCAGTCCTCCGATGGCCGTGTTCCAGCTCACGTTCATCGTGGTGCCCAGGCGCTTGAAGTCCTTGTAGAAGCCGTCGGGAGCCACCTTGGCGGCTCCTTTCCTGGCCAGCTCCTTGATCGTGTCCGGGTCGGCGTACTCCGGCTTCATCTTTCCGCGCACGGCGATGGCCCGCAGGTTCTTGGAGCCCATCACCGCCCCGAAGCCGCAGCGCCCGTTGAAGTGCTTCAGCTCGTTGGTGATGTTGGCGTACAGCACCCCCTTCTCCCCGGCCGGCCCGATCTGGGCCACCCGGATGCGCTCATCCCCCAGCTCCTGGCGAATGGCGTCCTGCACCTCGCCGGTGACCTTGCCCCACAGGTGGGAGGCGTCCTTCAGCTGGAACTCCCCGTCGTGGATCCACAGGTATACGGGCTTCGGGCTCTTGCCGGTGAGCACGATGGCGTCGAAGCCGGCGAAGCGCAGCTCCGGTCCCCAGAATCCTCCGCCCTCGCTGGAGCCGATGGTGCCGGTGAGCGGGCTCTTGGCGCTCACCGCGTGGCGGGCGTTACCGCTGATCGGCGCGCCCACGACCGCCGAGATGGCGAACACCAGCACGTTTTCCGGGCCCAAGGGGTCGGCTCCGGCCTTGAGCCCCTTGAACACGTAGTAGTTGCCCAGGCACGCGCCGCCCACGTACTGGCGGTAGAAGGACTCCGGCGGCTGCTCCACCTGGAAGCTGCCGCGGCTCAAATCCACGTGCAGGATTTTTCCGCTGTAACCCTTCATGCAATTTCCTCCTCAGGCTGTTAGAACCCGGCGGCGGCCTGCATCAGCCGCTCCTGGGTGGCGTCGCTCCGGTCGAACCTGCCGGTGATCCGGCCCTCGTGGACCACGATCACCCGGTCGCACATGCCGATGATTTCCATCAGCTCGGAGGAGACGAAGATGATGCCTACCCCCGTCTGGGCCAGCCTCTCGATCAAATGGTAGATTTCCGCCTTGGCGCCGACGTCGATACCCCGCGTCGGCTCGTCGAAGATCATGATCTTCGGCTTGGCCGCCAGCCACTTGGCGATGACCGCCTTTTGCTGATTGCCCCCGCTGAAATCCCGCATCTGCCGGTTCGGCAGCGGCGGCCGGATCGAAAGCTCCTCGATGTAGCCGGCCACCAGGCCCCTGCGCCTTCTGAACAGTATTGTGCCTAGGGAATTGATTTTGTCAAGATTGGGAAGGGCGATGTTGTCCGCCAGGCTCATGGCCACCACCAGCCCCTCGCGCTTGCGGTCCTCCGGCACCAGGGCCAGACCGGCATCCCGGGCCTGCCGCACATTGCGCGCCCGGTTCGGACGCCCGGCCACCAGGATTTCCCCCCCGTCGTACTCCAGGCTGCCGAACAGGGCCTTCATGATCTCGGTGCGCCCCGAGCCCACCAGGCCGTAGAAGCCCAGGATCTCCCCGTCATGCAGCTCGAAGCTGACCTCCCGGAACAGCCCACCGGCCGACAGGCCCCGCACTTCCAGCAGGGTCCGCTCCCCGACGCGGTGCGCGGCTTGAGGGTAGTAGTCCTGCAGCACCCGCCCGACCATCTGCCGCACCAACTCGTCCTTGGTGAGCCTGCCCCCGGAGTTCTCCAGGGTGCTCACCAGCTCCCCGTCGCGCAGGACCGTGATGCGGCTGCAAAGCTCGATGACCTCGTCCAGGCGGTGGGAGATGAAGATGATGGAGAGGCCCTGGTCCCGCAGGCCCCGCATCAGGCCGAACAGGGTCTCCGACTCCTTCTGGCTCAGCACCGAGGTGGGCTCGTCCATCACCAGGATGCGGGCCTCGTTGAACATCGCCTTGGCGATCTCCACCATCTGCTGCTGGGCCACCGAGAGGGAGCGCACCCGGCGCCGGCAGTCGAAACCGCTGAGGCCCAGCCGCTCCATGGTCTGCTGCGCCCGCTTCAGCATGGCCCGCTGGTTCAGGCCTCCGCGGCTCACCAGCTCCCGGCCCAGGAAGATGTTCTGGGCCACGCTGAGGGCCGGCACCAGGTTGAACTCCTGGTAGATGATGCTGATGCCCTTGTGCAGGGCGTCCCGAGGGGAATGGATGCGGGCCGCCTGGCCGTCCAGCTCGATGCTCCCGCCGTCGGGCAGGTAGGCTCCCCCGAGGATCTTGATCAGGGTGCTCTTGCCCGCCCCGTTCTCGCCGATCAGGCCGTGGATCTCGCCCCTGGCCAGGTCGAAATCCACGCTGTGCAGGGCGCGCACGCCGGGGAAGGCCTTGCTGATGCCCCGCATGGCCAGTAACGTCCCTCCGGCCATGGACCCTACCCTGCCTTTCGCCGGGCATGGGTCAGGGTGTCCAAGGCGCAGACCCCGATGATGATCACCCCGGCTACGATGGTCTGCCAGTACATGCTGACATTGAGCAGCACCAGGCCGTTGGCGATCACCCCCAGCAGCACGGCGCCCAGCAGGGTGCCCAGCACGGTGCCCTCCCCGCCGGCCAGGCTGGTGCCCCCGATGATGGTGGCCGCTATGGAGTCCAGGTCGAAGTTCAGCCCCGAGTTGGGATTTCCGGCATTGACCCGCCCCACCATGATCACCCCGGCGATCCCGGCCAGCAGGCCGGTCAGGGCGTAGATATAAATCTTGCTGGCGTCGATGTTAATGCCCGACAGGCGGGCGGCCAACTCGTTTCCGCCGATGGCCTTCAGGCGGTTGCCGAAAACGGTGGCGAGCAGGATGTACACGCCCAGGGCTACGATGAGCAGCATGAACACCGTGGGCACGGGTACCGGACCGAAATAGCCATTGCCGAACCAGATGATGAACTTGGTGTATACGGGGATGGGATAGCCGCGGGTGATCACGTACATCACCCCGCGCACGATCTTGGCCACCCCCAGGGTGACGATGAACGGCGGCAGGCGCAGCTTGGTCACGAAAACCCCGTTCAGCAGGCCGGCCAGCACGCTGGAGACCACCCCGATCACCACCGCCGCCACGGGGTTCACTCCCGCCTGGATGAAGAAGGCCAGCATGACCCCGGAAAGGCCCAGGTTGAAGCCGACCGACAGGTCGATGCCCCCCGATACCATGACCAGGGTCTGGCCCACGGCCACGATGGTGACCAGGCTGACCTGCTTGAGGATGTTGAACAGGTTCTCCGAGGAAAAAAAGGTGGTGGGCCGCAGCGCGGAGAGCACCACCACCAGCAGGAGGATCAGCAGGAAGAGGCCGCTCTCCCGCTGCCCGAACAGGAGCCGGGCGATCCTGCCGGCCAGAGGTTTCTTCGCCCCGCCCGTCGTAACGTCGGTTCCCATGTGCTCGTCCCTTCACGTATCGCGGGAAATGCCTCCGCCGCCCGCGAGGGCGGCGGAGGTCAAGGCTTTGCCGCTACTTCTCGAACTTATAAGCCCAGGCCTTTTCCTGCCGGTAGCTGTCCACGTTCTTGGCGGTGATCTCGATGGTGCCGGTGTCGTCGTAGTTGATCACGGCCTGGCCTTCCCCGAGGGTCAGCAGCACGTCGACGATCTTGGGACCCCAGGTCCACTGGGTCTGCGTAATCACCGCGTTCACGATGCCTTCCTTGATCCCGGCCAGGTTCTCGGGCATGTCGTCGAAGGTGATGATCTTGTGCTTGTCACCCTTCCAGCCCTTGGCCCGCCAGATGGAAACGGCCACGGGGCCGCCGGTGGCGTCGATCGAGGTGAACACGTCGAAGTCCTGGTGGGCCTGGATCTGGGCCTCGATCACGTTCAGGGTCATGGACGGGTCGCCCTGGCCGGTCTGCAGGTCGACGACCTTTAAGCCCGGATAGTTGGCGGCCAGGCATTCCTGGATGCCGCGGATGCGCTCGTTGAGCGATGCCTGGGTGGGCAGCCCGGTGCAGATGATCATCTTGCCCCTGCCGCCGAGAGTCCGCCCGACCACGTGGCCCAGGTGCACGCCGGCGCGGTAGTTGTGGGTGCCCATGAATGCCTGGCGCTTGCTCTCCGGCATGTCCGACTCGAAGGCGATGGTGGGTATCCCGGCCTCCACGGCCTTGTTCAGGTACGGCACCAGGGCCACCGGGTCGGTGGCGCACAGGGCGATGCCGTTGACCTTCTTGGAGATCAGGTCCTCCATGATCTGGATCTGCTGGTTGACCAGGGTGCCTTCGGGGGCGAAGGTCTGGATCCTGACTCCCTTGGTCTTGCCGTATTCGGTGGCCATCTTGGTCACGGGCTCGAAGAAGGGGTGAACGATGGGGTAGACGATGGCGAAGGTCTTTTCACCC
>MIBK01000199.1:6727-8771 GCA_001829505.1 Spirochaetes bacterium RBG_16_67_19
TACCAGCCATTTGCCGTGCTTCATACTCTGGACTCCTTTTCCTCGCTTGACAGAATGTGCCGTCCGTTCGACGGCGGCCCGCAGTATACGCCCGGTCCGGTCGGGCCCCAACCCTTTTGCTTTGGGAAAAGGATGGATGTTTTTTTCGGGCAGCCCCCGCCGCGGAGGGGGCAAGGGCGAAAGAAAATCTACCGCCGCCGGAAGAAAGTCCCCTGCTACCGGCGATAGGAATCCACGTTGACCCGCGTGATCTCCACCGTGCCGGTGTCGTAGTAGTCCGGCACGCTGCGGCCGGCGATCAGGTCCAGCAGGCGGTCGATGATCAGGGGCCCCCAGGTCCACTGCTTCTGGGAAACCACGGAGTTGACGATCCCGGCCCGGATGCCCGCCAGGTTATCGGGCATGTCGTCGAAGGTGACGATCTTGTGCCGGTCGCCCTTCCAGCCCTTGGCTTTCCAGATCGCCACGGCCGCCGGCCCGCCCGTGGCGTCGATGCTGGTGAAGGAGTCGAAGTCCGGGAAACGGGCAATCTGCTCCTCGATCACGGCCAGGGTCAGCTCCGGGTCGCCCTTGCCGGTGCGCAGGTCGACAATGCGGACTCCCGGGTACCGCTCCCGCAGGGCGTCGCGGATGCCCTGGATGCGCTGGTTGAGGCTCATCTGGGTGGGCAGGCCGGTGCAGATCAGGGCCCGGCCCCTGCCGCCCAGTTCCCGGGCCAGGACCTCGGCCAGGTGCCGGCCGGCCTTGTAGTTGTCCGTGCCCAGGAAGCACAGCCGCCGGCTCCTGGGCATGTCGGATTCGAAGGCGATGGTGGGGATGCCGGCGGCGATCGCCCGGTCGGCCAGCGGGGTCAGGGCGTCGGGGTCCGTGGCGCACAGGGCGATGCCGTCGACCCGTTCGGCGATCAGGCTCTCCATGATCTGGATCTGCTGCCGCACGTCCGTGCTCTCCGGACCCCGGGCGATGATGCGCACGCCCCGGGAACGTCCATAGGCCACGGCCATCTCCGTGACCGGCTCGAAGAAGGGGTGCACGATGGGGTAGACGATGGCGAAAGTCAGCGCGGGCGGCTTGTCGGGGACAGGGGTCTCCGGGGCGCCTTCCGCCCCCGCCGGAGCAGGCCCGAGGGCTAGGACCAGGGCCAGCAGGGCGGCGGCCGGCGCGGAGGGCGCGCGCGGGGACGGGGGGTTCATGTCGGGACCATTCTGAAAGAACCGGCCGGGGATTGCAAGAGGCCGGCGCCCCCGGGTATGATACCGCTCGCCGAGCAAGATGTCCGAGGAGGAAGGATATGTCCGCGCAAGCCGCTTACAAGAGTCCTCTGCACAAGATGAGCGTGATCAGCAAGACCGCGCTCTGGAACGATTCCTGCTCCATCGAGGAGCTCACCTACGCCATCGAGCACGGGGCGGTGGGGGCCACCGCCAATCCGGTGATCGTGGGGGAGGTGCTGAAGAAGGAGATGCCCCTCTGGAAGGAGCGCATCAGCGCCATGCTGCGCGAGATGCCCCGGGGGAGCGAAGAGGAGCTGGGCTGGAAGCTGGTGGAGGAGATGTCGGCCAAGGGAGCGGCCCTGCTCAAGCCGGTTTACGACAAGTACAAGGGCTGGAACGGCCGCCTGTCGGTCCAGACCGACCCGCGCCTGCACCGGGACGGGGAACGCATCGTGGAGCAGGCCGTGCACTTCGACGGCATCGCCCCCAACATCATCGTCAAGATCCCGGTCACCAAGGCCGGGGTATGGGCCATCGAGGAGACCGTCTACCGGGGGGTGAGCATCAACGCCACGGTCTGCTTCACCGTGCCGCAGGCCCTGGCCGTGGCCGAGGCGGTGGAGCGCGGCCTGAAGCGGCGCGAGAAAGAAGGCAAGGACATCTCCCGCATGGGCTCGGTCTGCACCATCATGGTCGGCCGGACCGACGACTGGCTGAAGGTGGTGGCCGAGAGGGAAGGGATCACCACCGACCCCGGCTACCTGGAGTGGGCCGGGGTGGCCGTGTTCAAGCGGGCCTACCAGATCTACCGGGAGAAGAAGTACCGCCTG
>MIBK01000199.1:8932-11815 GCA_001829505.1 Spirochaetes bacterium RBG_16_67_19
CGACCTGTCCAAACGCTTCAAGGAGTTCCGCAAGGCCTACGAGCCGGACGGGATGAAGGTCGAGGAGTTCGACGACTACGGGGCCACCCGCCGCACCCTGCGGCAGTTCCTGGACGGCAACCACGTCCTGTTCAAGCTGATCCGCGAGTTCACGGTTCCGAGCCCCGACGCCTGAACTCGGTGGGAGTGCAGCCCGCGGAGGCCTTGAAGATATAACTGAAGTAGTGGGGGTCCTTGTAGCCCACCCGGTAGGCGATCTCGGAGGAGCGCAGGGCGGTGGTCTTCAGCAGCTCCATGGCCCGCCGAATGCGGGTTTCGGTCAGGTAGGCGATGAAAGTCCGCCCGGCCTCCTGGCTGAAGATGGTGCTGAAGTGGCTGGGGCTCACGCTGACCTGCCGGGCCACCGCGTTCAGGGAGATCTCCGGGTCGGCGAAGTTGGCGTCGATGTAGGCGCGGGCGCGCAGCAGCAGGTCGCCGTACTTGTCGCGCTTGCGCGCCTCGCGGAAGTCGAAAGCCGCCGCCAGCAGCTGCGATATACAGCTGCGCAGCTCCCCCTCCCCGGCCCGGGCCTCCTCCGCGAGGCGCCCCAGCTCCGGCAGCACCCGATCCGCCTCCCCGCCCAGCTCCTCCACGAAGCGGGCCGCGGTCAGGGCCAGCTCGGCCGCGGCGAAGGCGCGGTAGAAGGAGTCCGCCGGTTCGCTCGCCAGGCGGGCCAGGTAGCCCTCCAGCAGGGCGGGGATGTCCGCCCGCTCCCCCCGCCGCAGGCCTTCGGCCAAGCCGCGCGGGTCCAGCTTCAGCAGCTGCGAGCCGCGGAAGTTGACCCGCCGGGCGTCCTCGATGCCGATGACCGAGTCTTCCCCGAAGATGTAGGCGAAGCGGTGGGCGGTCTCCGCCTCCGCCAGCGATTCGGCGATGCCCTGGATGCCCTCCCGGGCCGCCCCGATGCGCGCCGTCAAGGCGCAGGCGGTCTTGCGCTCCACCTCGTACTTCAGCGAGTGGCAGACCGCGTAGCAGTGACGCTCCAACTCCCCCGGCTCCTCCCCCTTGAAGATCAGGATCAGCTCGCGCAGGGAGCGGCTGAACCTGACCACGTCGAGGTTTGCGGCCAGCAGGCTGCCGATCAGATCCACGGCCTTGAGGTACTCCGCGTACTGGCTGGAGGCGTCCCCGCCCGGACGGACCCGGGGGGTGAGCGAGGCCACGATGTAGCAGCGGGCCGTGAGGGCCAGCCCCAGTTCCCCGGCCCTCCGCAGGGCCTCCCCCGGGGGGACCAGCCCCGTAGCCAGGTCGTTGAGGAAGCGTTCGGCCATGAGCTGGAGGCCCGTGGCCAGGGAGCGGTTGAGGTTCTCGATCTTTTCCCGCGCCGCGTTCTCCGCTTCGATCTGCCCGGCCACCCGCCTCAGGGTGGCCAGCAGGTCGGCGGCGGAGAGCGGCTTCAACAGGTAATCGGTGACCGCCAGGCTGATGGCTTCCCGGGCGAAGGAGAACTCGTCATGCCCGCTCAAGATGATGATCTTGACCCAGGGCAGGTTGCGGCGGACGATGCGGGCAAGCTCCAGGCCGTCCATGAAGGGCATCTTGATGTCCGTGATCAGGATGTCCGGCTTGAGGTCCTGGATCAGCGGCAGCGCCATCTCCCCGTCCGCGGCCTCCCCCGCCAGGTGAAAGCCGCTGCCGGCCCAGGGCACGCTGTCCCGGATACTCTCCCGCACGACCACCTCGTCCTCGACCAGGAACACCGAGTAGCTCACTGCTGAACCCTCATCGCACCACCGGCAGGCTCACCGTGACCAGGGCGCCTTCCCCGGCCCGGCTGTCGATGGACAGGCCCCAACCCTTGCCGTAGTACAGCTGGATGCGCCGGTTCACGTTCCACAGGCCGAAGCCGTTGTCCCTGCCGGCTTCCGGGCCCTCCGCGGCCAGCGCCCCCCGCACCTGGGCCAGGCGCTCGGGGCTGAAGCCGCAGCCGTCATCGGCCACCCGGAACTCCAGCCGCTCCCCGTCCAACCGCCGGCCGCTGACCTGCACGCGCCCGCCGGCACGCTTGTTCTTGATGCCGTGGTAGATGGCGTTTTCCACCAGGGGCTGGAGGGTGAGCTTGAGGATGCGGCATTCCTCGATGCCCTCCTCCAGCTGGATGGCGTAGTCCAGGATGTCGCGGTAGCGCATCCGCTGGATGGCCAGGTAGCTCTCCACGTGCTCGAACTCCTCGCGCACGTGGATCCACTCCTCCCCCTTGCTCAAGCCGATCCGGAAGAAGGAGGAGAGGGTCTTGGTCATGCGCACCACCTCCTCTCGGCGGCCGGCCTCGGTCATCCAGACGATGGCGTCCAGGGTGTTGTACAGGAAATGAGGGTTGATCTGGGCCTGCAGCGCCTTCAGCTCGCTCTTGGCCAGCTCCTCCTGCTCCCGGATGGAGCGGGCCAGCAGCTCGCGCAGCTTGGCGATCATCACGTTGAAGCCATGGGCCAGGCCCCCGATCTCGTCGGCCGCGCGGCTTTCGGCCCGCACCTCCAGGTCGCCCCCCTCGGCCTGGGCCATCTTCTGCTTCAGGTCGCGGATGGGATGGGTCAGGGCGTCGGAAATGAAGAAGTACAGTACGATGGTGAACAGGATGCACAGCAGCACGACCGCCAGGGTGAGGCTGCGGATCTGGTAGGCGCCCTTCATGAGCTCCCGCAGCTTGACCCGCCCGACGATCTTCCAGCCGGAGCTGGGCAGGGTGTTGAACACGAAGAACTCCGGCTCGCGGCCCACCCGCTGCACGAAGTGGCCCTCGCCGCTGCCGGCCACCAGGGCCCGGTTGGCGGGGCTCAGGTCCTCCGCGCCGCCCCCCTCGGAGTAGATCAGCCGGCCCTCCCCGGTGGCCACGGAGAAGTAGCC
>MIBK01000199.1:11844-13735 GCA_001829505.1 Spirochaetes bacterium RBG_16_67_19
ATGGCGGCGCGGTCCACGTCCACGATGATCACGCCCATCAACTCGCGGGTGGAGGGGCGCACGATGGCCCGGCCCACGGATATCACGTCGCGGTAGGGCCGGGATGGGGAATAGTCCAGCTCCGGGTTGGGGATGTAGGACACCTCCCCCGGCCGGGCCAGGATCCGCCGCACCGTGGGCAGGCTGCCGAGGTCCTGTTCCAGGCGGAAGCGCCCTTCGGCCTCGCTGATGTTGTTGCCATTGCTGCCCAGGATGTGGATGCCCCGGATCAGGGTGTCGAACTCGTAGATTTCGCGGAACAGCTTGAACAGACTGATGATCTCCAGCGCCGAACGGTAGGTGGTCTGCTCGTTCTGGCGATAGGGATTGACGAAGCGGATGGTGGTCTCGTGCGAGCCGATCTTCAGGAAGCGCTCGCTTTCCCGGAATACCAGCTCCAGGCTCTTGTTGAGCTGGCTGGCGATCTGGGTGGCCGAGGCGGTGATGTTCTGCTTGATCGTGGAATAGGAGCGCGAGTAGGAAACCACCCCCACGATGCCCAGGGGGATGGTGGTGAGCAGGGCGAAGATGGCCAGCAGCTTGGCCCGCAGGCTGGAGTTGATCCGCCGCAGCTGAGCGGAAAACGGCGAGGGCCTGGACACGGCACGGATTATAGCATCATCCGGCACTTGAATTCCTGCCCCCCGCCGGTGAATGATGGGCTCATGGCGGAACAGCGCTGCCTGTACCCGGCCAACCGGCTGTGCATCGACCGGGAGGTGCTGGTCGACGACCTGCCTTCCGTAAAGCTCTGGGGCCGGCGCTTTTCGGACGGCCGCGAGGGCTGGTTCCATTTCTCCCCGATCCTGGGCAGCTACCACGGCGTCTGGCCGGAATGGGGGCAGCGCGGAGACGAGGTGGAGTTCTTCGAGCCTCTGCCCGGCGGGGCGATGAGCACGCTGCTGCTGCCCGGGGTCAAGGTGGCCGGGGGCTCGGTCAGCCGGGTGCTGCTGGAGGACGGCAACATCCTGCTGTTCTCCAACGTGGCCGGGGTGCACCAGACCTTCCGCCTGTTGAAGCCCCAGGAGCTGGCGGCCATCGACGAGATCGTCGTGGACACGGTGTACGTGGAGGAATCCTGCCCGCGCTGCGGCTCGGCCAACGTCTTCCACTTGAGCCACCTGGGCCCGCCCAAGTCCTACTCGCGCTGCCTGAACTGCGGCTACGACTGGAAGGGCCGCATCACCAGCGAGCTGCTGCTGGTGCGCGAGCGCGCCGAGCGGGCGGTGAGCCAGGAGCTGGAGCGCTACCCCCAGCTGCGCAAGATCCTGCTGGAGGGCGGCAGCGGGGAAGAAGCGCCGCCGCTGGTCTGATGCAACCAAGCGACGGGCAGGCCCGGGCCGAACAGCAGCGCGCCACGCGGCTGCAGCTGTTGGCCGAGGTGGGGCGCAAGACCACCGCCATCCTTTCCCGCGAGCAGCTGCTGGAAAGCGCGGTGCGCGTCATCCGGGAAACCTTCAGCTACTTCATGGTGAACATCTTCCTGGTGGACGGGCAGGACATCGTTCTTTCGGCCTGTTCCCTGCCCGAGCTGCAAACGGCCATCGGCAAGAGGCGCCTGGCGATCGGCCGGGAGGGCATCACCGGCTGGGTGGCCGCTCACAACCAGCCGCTCAACGTGCCCGACGTGCGCCAGGAGAAGCGTTTCAGCTTCCAGTACCAGAGGGAGCTGGCCACCCGTTCCGAGCTGGCCGTGCCGATCACCCTGCAGGGCGCGGTTATCGGGGTGGTGGACGTGCAGAGCGAGCGGCTGGGGGCCTTCACCGACCTGGACACCTTCACCCTGCGCACGGTGGCCGACCAGCTGGCCATCGCCATCGAGAACGCCCGCCTGTATGGGGAGCTGCGCCGG
>MIBK01000199.1:13791-16154 GCA_001829505.1 Spirochaetes bacterium RBG_16_67_19
GCTGGCCATGGAAATGGCCCCCAGCCCCGACGAGGTCTTCGTCACCGTGGGCCGGGAGCTGGGGCGGATCGGTTTGGCCTGCACGCTGGCCCTGGTCGACCCGACCGGCGGCCAGGCCAGAACGGCCTACGACAGCAGGGAGGCCGGCAGCGCGCCAGCCGCCCCCGGCCTCCCCCTGGAGGCGGTGGACGCCTATCGGCGCATCGCCGCCGGAGAGCCCTACGTTTTCAGCCCCGGCTCCCTGGTAGCCCCCCTGCTGTTCGAGGACCGCCTGCTGGGTTTCCTGAGCGTGCGCTCCGCCGACCTGGCCGAAGAGGCCATCCCGGCGCTGAAGGTCTTCGCCAACGAGATCGCCGCCGCCTGGCGCAAGGCCCAGCTGGTCCGGGACCTGGAGGAGAGCCTGCGGCAGCTGCGCCTGACCCAGGAGCAGCTCCTGCAGTCGCAGAAGATGGAGGCGGTGGGCAGGCTGGCCGGAGGAGTGGCGCACGATTTCAACAACCAGCTCACGGCCATCCTCGGCTACGCGGAAATCCTGCTCATGGACTGCCCGCCCGTCGATTCCCGGCGCGCGGGGCTGGAGGAAATCGTGAAGGCCGCCCGCCGGGCGGCCGACCTGACCCGGCAGTTGCTGGCCTTCAGCCGCAAGCAGGTCCTGCAGCCCCGGGTGGTGGACCTGAACGGCTTGATCGAGGACATGCGCGGCATGCTGCGGCCCCTGCTCGGGGAGGACGTGCGCCTGGAAACCAGCTTCGAGCCGGCGCCCTTGCGCGTGCGCGCGGACCCGACCCAGATCCAGCAGGTGATCGTGAACCTGGCCGTGAACTCGCGGGACGCGATGCCTTCCGGGGGAATCATCCACCTGGCCACCTCCTCCCTGCGGGTCGAAGGCGGCCAGGGCGTGAGGCCCCTGCCCGCCGCGCGCCCCGGCGGCCTCCCCAGCGGCCTGCCGCCGCCGGAGCTGGCCGGGCTGCCGGCCGGACAGTACTGCCTGCTGTCCGTGCGGGACAACGGGACGGGCATGGACCGGGACACCCTGAGCCGGCTGTACGAGCCGTTCTTCACCACCAAGGCCCAAGGCAAGGGCACCGGCCTGGGCCTGTCCACCGTCTACGGGATCGTGACCCAGAGCGGCGGTCAGATCTTCTGCTCCAGCCAGCCGGGCGAGGGGACCGTCTTCACCATCTGCCTGCCCAGGGACGGCTCCGAAGAGAAGAGCAACGGCCGGTCCGGGACCGCCCTGCCGGTGGCCGGCGGCACGGAAACCATCCTGGTGGTGGAGGACGAGGAGGCCGTGCGCGAGCTGGTGCGGCGCACGCTGGCCTCGGCGGGCTACGCGGTGCAAACGGTGAGCACCGGCGCCGAGGGCTTGCGCCTGCTGCAAGCGGACTGCCAGGCGTTCCGGCTGGTGCTCACCGACCTGCTGCTGCCCGGGGGCGTGAGCGGCCTGGACCTGGCCGGGTGGGTGCTCACCGCCGGCCAGGGACCGCGCCTGCTGTGCGTTTCCGGATACTCGGAGCAGCTGTCGGCGGAGGCCATGAGCGCTCTTCCGCCTGGGAGTTTTTTGCAGAAACCCTTCAGCCCCTCGGAGCTGCTGCGCCGCGTGCGAGCGGTCCTGGATGCGGTGTAGCCGGCGCCGGCTGGCCGGCCTGTTCTTCCTGGCTCTGCTCCCGGGCCTGGCCGGCGGCCAGGCGGGGGCCCCCTCTCCGGCCAGCGCCGCCGTTGAAGCCTACTATCGCGGGGACCTGGAGTCCAGCGCGGGATCCTACCGCGAAATCCTGAAGGAAAATCCCTGGGACCTGGAAGCCCGGCGCAACCTGGTCCGCCTGTTGAGGGAAGGCGGTCAGCCGGGCGAGGCGCTGGGCCACCTGGAGCTCCTGCTCCTTCTGCGTCCGCAGGAGCCCTCGCTGCGCCTGGCGGCCGCCGAATCCGCGCTCCTGGCCGGCAAGCCGGAACGGGCCCTGGTCTATCTGCGGGTCCTGGAGCCGTCGGCCGAAGCCGACTACCTGACCGGGCTGTCCCTGCTGGACCTGGAGCGCCGGGCGGAGGCGGCGGCAGCCCTCCAGCGGGCGGTGGAGCGGCAGGCCTTCCAGCCGCTGGCCTGGTACCGGCTGGGGCTGACCCGCTATGAATTGGGGGAGCTGGCGTGGGCGGAGGAGTGCCTGCGCACCGCGCTGTCCCAGGAGCCCAATCTGACCGGCTGCTACCTCCCCCTGGCCCGCATCTACCTGGCCCAGGAGCTGCTGGAGAAGGCCTATGGGCTGGCCCGCCGAGCGCAGGCCAGCCTGCCGGACAGCGAACCCATCCGGGACCTCCTCCGGGAGTTGGAGGAGCGGCACCCTTCCCTGCCGGAGGGCGCTCGCCGG
>MIBK01000199.1:16175-20700 GCA_001829505.1 Spirochaetes bacterium RBG_16_67_19
GCCGCCGCGCCCCGCAAGGCGGAGGGACGCCCGCAGGACGCGGCCAGTCTGCCCGTGATCCGCATCGGCTTGAGCGAGCAAGTCCGCGAGCTGCACCTGAAGACCGGGGGCGGCTTCACGGTTGCAGCCGCGGAAGGCGGGGAGAGCTTCCACGGCGGACCGCCGGGCCAGATCCTGGTCGCTCGCCTGCGCGATGCACAGGTGGAGCTGGCCGATCCCTCCGGGCAGGTCCTGCTGCACTCCAACGGGCCCCTGCGCCTGAGTTATGCCGATCCGGCGGACACCACCATCCTCTTCGACGTGCAGTACGGACAGGGCAGCTTCTGGGCCGGAAATGAGGACCGCCTGTACCGCGGGGCCATCGAGCTGGACCCCCGGGCGGAGGGGCTCACCGTGGTGAATCTGTTGAGCGTCGAGGAGTACCTGTACTCCGTGCTGCCTTCCGAGATGCCCTCGCACTGGCCGCAGGCCTGCCTGCAGGCCCAGGCGGTGGCCGCCCGCAGCTACACCCTGGCCAACCTCGGTCGCTTCGCGGCCCGGGGTTTCGACCTGCAGGGCAGCGTGGCCTCCGCGGCCTACCGAGGGCTGGGCGCCGAAACCCCCGCGGTGCGCGAGGCGGTGGACGCCACCCGCGGCCTGGTCCTGATGGCGGAGGGAAAGTCCCTGTCGGCCTTCTACTCGGCCAACTGCGGCGGCCACACGGATACCACGCTAACCGCCTGGGGCTTCCCCTCCGCTCTGCCGGCGGTGCCTGACCCGCTGCAGGAGCCGCGCCCCGCCCCCCTGGATCCGGAGGGGCTGGCCCGCTGGCTGTCCGGCCGCCCGGCCGCCTACTGCTCCCACCCCTCCTACTCCGCCCGCAGCGCCTATCGCTGGCAGCTCTGGGTGAGCCGCCAGGAGATCGAGCGCCGGTTGGAGGATCCCGGGTTGGGCAGCATCTTGGCCATCGTCCCCGGCGGGCGCGGCCTGAGCGGCCGGGCCGCGGAGGCGCGCATCCGGGGCACCACCGGAGAGCTCACGGTGCGCCGGGATGCCCTGCGCTGGGCCCTGGGGGGCCTGCGCAGCAACTTGTTCGTGGTGGAGCCCAAGCTAGGACGCGACGGGCTTCCGGAGTATTTCCTGTTCACGGGCGGCGGCTGGGGCCACGGGGTGGGGCTGTGCCAGAGCGGCGCCGCCGGCATGGCCGCCGTGGGCTACGACGCCGAGGAGATCCTGAGCCACTACTACGGCGGCGCGCCGCTCCAGCGCCTATATTAATGACTGCTGGGAATCGCGCCCGCGCGCGGACCGCTCCGGGGCGTCGCTACCTCACTGCCCCTGGGTGTTGGCCAGAAGAAGGTGCTTCAGAATTTTGTACCGGCCCGAGCGCTTCTGGAAATAGAAAATATCCAGAAACTGAAATTTCCTGACATTGAAGATGTACACCGGCATGTCGCTGGAGCCAGGCAGGAACCGGGCGGGCTCGGGTCGGGTTGTATCGCACCGAGACCCCCGGCCTCCTTTAGATGGAATGCTGCTGCCAAGCATAGTTGATCCATCGCCGCGACCCTAGCGCGCGGATCAGCGCACCTGTTTTGCGGCCGTCCCGACGCCCGGCTCGTCCTTCATTTCCCGGTCTCGCGCCGGATCAGCGCGGCCAGCCGGCGGATGCCCTCGCGGATCTCCTCTTCCGATGGGAAGGAGAAATTCAGGCGCATGGTGCTGTGCCCCCCTCCGTTGGGATAGAAGGCCGAGCCGACCACGTAGGCCACGTTGGCCTCCAGGGCCTCCATGAACAGGCGGTCCGCGTCCAGGGGCTCCGGCAGGATCAGCCAGAGGAACATGCCCCCTTGCGGCACGGTCCAGCACAGGCCGGGCGGGCGGGGCATCTCGCTCTCCAGCGCCTCGAGCATGGCCTTCGCCTTGCGGGCGTAGGCCTGCCGGTTGCGCCGGATGGCCCCCTCCAGCTCGCCGGACTTGAGGAACTCGGCGGCAATGGATTGGGCCAGCGAGGAGGTGCACAGGTCCACGGCCTGCTTGGCCTGCACGAACTTGTCGATCACCGCCGGATCGGCCGTAACCCAGCCCAGGCGCAGCCCAGGGGAGAGGATCTTGGAGAAGGTGTACAGCCCGATGACCCGCCGCCCCCCGTCCCCCGACTCCCGCTCCAGTGCGGAGAGCATGGGCAGGTCCTCCCCGGCGAAGCGCAGCCATTTGTAGGGCACGTCCTCCACGATCAGCAGGTCGTACTCCTCGGCCACCTCCAGCAGCTCGCGTCGCCTGGCCAGGGACAGGGTGACCCCGGTGGGGTTCTGGAAATCGGGGATGGTGTAGAGGAACTTGGGCATGTTCTGGAAGTACTCCTCCCCGCTGCCGGCCGAGGATTTACACTCCTTCAGCTCCCGGGCCAGCAGGTCGGTCCGCAAGCCCTCTTCGTCCATCTCCACCGGCAGGAAACGCACCCCGTAGCTGCGGAAGGCGGACAGGGCCCCCAGGTAGCTGGGGTTCTCGGTGATCACCGTGTCGCCGCGGTCCAGGAAAATCTTGCCGACCAGGTCCAGGGACTGCTGCGAGGCGCTGGTCACGATCAGCTCCTCGCGGCCCACCGCCAGGCCGTGGCGCGAAAGAAACCCGACCAGCAGGTCCCTCAGCTCCGGCAAACCCTCCGTGGCGCTGTATTGCAGGGCCACGTGCGGGCTCTCGGAGAGGACGCGGGCGCAGATGTCCCGGATGCCCTCCACGGGAAAGCTGCCGGGGTAGGGCAGCCCGCCGGCGAAGGAGATGAGCCCCGGGCGGTTGGTGAGCTTGAGCAGCTCGCGGATGACCGAGCGGCTCATGCGCTTGGCGGCGATGGAGAAGCGGCCTTTCATCTCCATGGGCGCCTACCGGCCGGCCAGCAGCTGGACGAAGGCCCGGGCGTACTGCGGCAGGTCCGGCGGGCGCCGGCTGGAGACCAGGTTGCCGTCCACCACCACCGCCTCGTCCACCCAGTCGGCTCCGGCGTTGAGCAGGTCGTCGCGGATGGCTCCCACGCTGGTCACCCGCCGTCCTTTCAAAATGCCGGCCGACGCCAGCACCCAGCCGGCGTGGCAGATCTGGCCGATGGGCTTGCCCGCCTGGTCCATGGCCCGCACCAGGGCCAGGCACTCGGGAAAGCGGCGCAGCTTGTCCGGAGCCCAGCCGCCGGGCACCAGGAGCCCGTCGTAGTCGGAGGCCCTCACCTCCGAGAAGCCGAAATCGGCCACCGCCGGCACTCCGTGCTTGCCCTTGTACGTCACTCCTCTGGATTCGCCGACCAGGTGCACTGTGATCCCCTCCTCCTGCAGGCGCAGGGTGGGATACCACAGCTCCAGGTCCTCGAAATCCTGGTGAATCAGGTTGATGATCCTGCAGCGCTTCAGGTCCATGCCGCAGTGTAGTGCGGGGGGGCGAAGGCGTGCAACCGGCGCGGCGCTCCAACCGACTAGCTACATTCCGGTGGGAAGGCCAGCGGCCTGCCTACAGGAATGTAGGAAGTGATCCTGCAGGCAAACAAGGGGAGCTCGGCAATGCTGGAGACTTCTTCTTTTCCCATAAGCAATTAATCCAATCTTTCCTCCAGGCTTTGCTCCTGGCACGCGGTTTGCATGAGAGCAGCATCAGAGGAGGGTAAATGGAACCAGCCGCGCTGCGCGTCATGCTCGATACCTTCTGGGTACTGCTCACCGGGTTCCTGGTGTTCTTCATGAACCTCGGCTTCGCCATGGTGGAATCCGGCCTGTGCCGGGTGAAGAACACCGTGAACATCCTGGCCAAGAACTTCGTCGTCTTCGCGGTGTCCTCCCTGGCCTATTATTTTCTGGGCTTCGGGCTCATGTACGGCGACGGCAACGCGCTGTTCGGCACCCAAGGCCTGCTAGCCGTGGCCGGGCCGGACAACAGCCCGCAGACGGGCGCCGCCTACCTCGGTGCCTATTCCGCCCTGTCGTGGACGGGCGTGCCGCTCTGGGCCAAGTTCTTCTTCCAGCTGGTGTTCTGCGGCACGGCGGCCACGATCGTTTCGGGGGCGGTGGCCGAGCGCATTCGCTTCGCCTCCTTCATCGTCTTCTCTTTCCTGATTTGCACATTGATCTACCCGGTGGCCGGGCACTGGATCTGGGGCGGGGGTTGGCTGGCCCGGTTGGGTATGTTCGACTTCGCCGGCTCCACCGTGGTGCATTCGGTAGGCGGTTGGGCGGCGCTGGCGGGCATCCTGCTGCTGGGCCCCCGCATCGGCAAGTACCGGCCGGACGGGGTGGCCAAACCCATCTACGGGCACAACTTGAGCCTGGCCACCCTCGGGGTGTTCGTGCTGTGGTTCGGCTGGTTCGGCTTCAATCCCGGCTCCACCATGGCCTTGAACGCCCCCGCCATCGCCCACATCGCGGTGGTCACGAACATGTCCGCCGCCGCGGCCGCGGCCACCGCCACGCTGGCCTCCTGGCTGCTGGCCGGCAAGCCCGACCTGTCGATGATCCTGAACGGCTGCCTGGCCGGCCTGGTGGCCATCACCGCGCCCTGCGCCTTC
>MIBK01000199.1:20740-21741 GCA_001829505.1 Spirochaetes bacterium RBG_16_67_19
GCCTGCTGGTGGTGCTGGCCGTGATGGGCTTCGACCGGCTGCGCATCGACGATCCGGTGGGCGCCCTGTCCGTGCACCTGTCCAACGGCCTGTTCGGCACCCTGGCCGTGGGCCTATTCGCCGAAAAACGGATCGCCGCCGCCATCGGCACCGACGCAGCCGGCCTGGCTGACGGCCTGTTCTTCGGCGGGGCCCTCCGGCAGCTCGGGGCGCAGGCCCTCGGCGCGGCGGCCGTGGCCGGCTTCGTGTTCTCGGTTTCCCTGGCCCTCTGGGCCCTGATCCGGGCCGTCATGGGACTGCGCGTGTCCCGCGCCGAGGAGATCATGGGACTGGACATCGGCGAGCACGGGATGGAGGCCTACTCCGGCTTCCAGACCTTCACCAACACCTGAAGGAGAGGCGCATCATGAAGCTGGTCATCGCCTATATCCAGCCGCACAAGCTGCCTGATGTGAAGCAGGAGCTGTACCGGCGCGAGATCTACAAGATCTCCGTGACCAACGCCCTGGGCTGCGGGCAGCAGAAAGGCTACCACGAGTCCTACCGCGGGGTGGACGAAGAGGTGAACCTGTTGAAAAAGGTCCGCCTGGAGATCGCGGTGAACGACGCCTACGTGCAGCCCACCATCGAGGGGATCATCCGGGGCGCGCGCACGGGGGAGATCGGGGACGGCAAGATCTTCATCCTGCCCCTGGAGGAATGCATCCGCATCCGCACGGGGGACACCGGCGGCCCGGCCATCGGCTGAGGGGCCCCTCAGAAGGCACAGCCGGCGTCGAGCAGCCTCTTGGCGGCCTCAGGCCACGCTGGCCTGGCGGAGGTGAGCGGTCCCACCGGGCTGCGCTACAGGCGCTTGAGCAGATCCACCGTGCGGCCGAAGCGGCTGTCGTTTTCGGCTCCCATCCGGCGGTATCCCAGCCGCTCGTAGAAGCCGACGGCGGTCAGGCTGGCCGAGACCCGCAGTTCCTTGATTCCCCGTTTCCGGGCCAGGTCCTCGGCGA
>MIBK01000199.1:21785-22194 GCA_001829505.1 Spirochaetes bacterium RBG_16_67_19
GCCACGAAGAAGGTGTACACCTCCGCCGCTTCCAGGCCCAGCACCCCTGACAATCGACCTCCCTCCTCGCATACGAACATCTCCCGGCGCCTGGCCAGGGCGCCGACAGCTTCGGTCGAGAAGGTGGTCATCAGGGCCTGGATGGTCTCCAGGTCGTAGTCAGGCAAGTTGGTCAGGAGCAAGGTGTTGCGTATCAGGGCGCTGACTTGGGGAATATCCGCAGCCCGCAGAGGGCGGATGCTCAGGTGCGCGTCGTGGTTGACACGGTTTGTCCGGGAAGGGGCACAGCGCGCGCACCGGGCACTCGGGGCAGCGCGGCTTTCTCGCGGCGCACACCCGCCGCCCGTGCTCCCCGACGACCCAGGTGAAGCGGGTCTGCCGGGCGGCCGGCACCAGGGCCCGCAGCTGG
>MIBK01000199.1:22212-26503 GCA_001829505.1 Spirochaetes bacterium RBG_16_67_19
TCCGGCGCGTCGGCCAGGCCCAGGCGGGCGCTCACCCGCTTCAGGTGCGTGTCCACGACGATGGCCGGCTGCCCGAAGCAGGCGCCCAGCAGCACGTTGGCCGTCTTCCGCCCCACGCCGGGAATGCTGACCAGCTCCTCGATGGTCTGCGGCACCCGCCCGCCGAAGCGCTCCACCAGGGCCCGGGCCATGCCCAGCAGGCTTTTGGCCTTGTTGCGGTAGAAGCCCGTGGAACGCACGAGCTGCTCCAGCTCCCCCTGCTCCGCGCGGGCCAGGCTGGCGGGATCGGGGAAGCGGGCGAACAGGGCCGGGGTGACCTGGTTCACCCGCTCATCCGTGCACTGGGCCGACAGGATCGTGGCCGCCAGCAGCTGGAAGGCATTGCGGAAGTCCAGGTGCACGCCCGCCTGCGGGTAGGCTTCCGTCAGGAGGTCCAGGATGTTAGCGGCGCGCTTTTTTTCTGCGAGCGGTGAACCAGGCATCGGCTTCCTCCGCGGTCAGGGTGTTCAGGACCTGGCCTGCTTCCAGCCAGGCCTTGCGGGCGAACAGCAGCCCGTAGCGCATGAAGTCCAGTTCCGCCAGGGCGTGGGCGTCCGGGCACAGGGCGATGCGCACGCCCCGGCGCGCGGCCCTCTGCAGCACCGGCCAGTCCGGGTCCAGGCGGGCCGGGTGGCAGTTGAGCTCCAGCACCGCGCCCTGTGCGGCCAGGGCAGCCAGCAGCCGGTCCTCGTCGTAGGGGTAGCCTTCGCGGGACAGCAGCAGCGCCCCGCTCACGTGCCCGAGGATGCTCAAGGCCGGCTGGGCCACGGCGGCCAGCAGACGCTCGGTGGCCTGCTCCCGGCTCATGCCCAGGTTGGCGTGCACCGAGCCGATCACGAAGTCCAGGCCCTCCAGCACCTCCGCGGGGTAGTCCAGGGCCCCGTCCACGAGAATGTCGGATTCCACGCCGCAGAAGATCCGGAAAGGAGCCAGGCGCCGGTTGAGCTTTTCGACTTCGGCGCGCTGCCCGGCCAGCTGCTGCGCGGACAGCCCCTGGGCGTAAACGGCCGAGCGGGAGTGGTCGCTCAGGGCCAGCCAGCCGTAGCCCAGGCGCCGGCATTCCAGGGCCAGCTCCTCGATCGAGGCCTGGCCGTCGGACCAGCGCGAGTGCACGTGGATCAGGCCCCGCAGGTCCGCGCGCTCCACCAGGCGGGGCAGGCGGCCGGCTTCCGCCGCCACCAGCTCCTCCTCCCCTTCGCGCAGCTCCGGCGGGATCCAGGGCAGGCCGACGGCACGGTACACCGCCTCCTCGTCCGCCAGGCTCAGGGCCCGCTCGCCGCGGAACACCCCGTACTCGTTCATCTTCAGGCCCAGGCCCTTGGCCCGCCCGCGCAGCAGGGTGTTGTGCTCCCGGGAGCCGGTGAAGTGCTGCAGCGCCGCGCCTTCGGACTCCGCAGGAACCAGGCGGAAGTCGATGGCCAGCCCCTTGCGCCGGATGGAGACCTTGGTGTCCCCTTCGGCGCTCACCCCGTCGGCGGAGTCGGCCAGCCCCAGCAGCGCCGCCTTCAGCTTGTCGGCGGGCACCCGTGCCTTGGGGATGGCCAGGATGTCGATGTCTTTCAGAACGCGTTTGCCCCGCCGCAGGCTGCCCGCCCGGTGCAGGCTCCGGAAGAGCCCCCCGGCCTCCAGCCCGGCGATCGCCTCCGCGGCGATGGCTTCCGCTTCCGCGTACAGGAACAGGCCCCGGAAGCGTTTCTTGAAATCGATGGCCTTGAGGATCTTCTCCTGCGACTTGACCCCG
This sequence comes from Spirochaetes bacterium RBG_16_67_19, assembly GCA_001829505.1. Taxonomy (GTDB): domain Bacteria; phylum Spirochaetota; class Spirochaetia; order SZUA-6; family DRHE01; genus MIBK01. Next base: position 23,993 of record MIBK01000199.1, read on the forward strand.
AAGCCCTCCAGGGACAGCAGGCGGTTCTCGCGGCAGGCATACTCCAGCTCGCCCAGGCTGGCGATCCCCAGCTTCTGCCAGAGCTGGCGCACCCGCTTGGGCCCCAGCCCGGGCAGCTCCAGGACCTCCTCCAGGCCCGGCGGGAAGGACGCCTTCAGGGCCTCCAGCGCCGAGGATTTTCCCGCGCCCACCAGCTCCCGGATCACCTCGGCGATGGAGGAGCCGATGCCCTGGATCCCGGCCAGGCGCTCCCCGGCGACCAGGGTCTCCAGGCTCTCCGGGTGGCGCTCCACGGCGCGCGCCGCGCGCTGGAAGGCCAGGGCCTTGTAGGGGTTCTCCCCCTTCAGCTCGCGGTAGACCGCAATGCGGGCGAGGACCGCGGCGATCTCCTGGTTGGTCATGCGGGGACCAGTATAGAGCGCCTCCCCGGCTTTCGCCACAGGTCCAACGCTCATCCTCAGCCGGGCCTGGCTCACTTTTTTTTTGCAAGCGGCATTCAATCTGAACGAAAATACTAAGAAAGGACCCGAGCCGTTGCAACGTGTCGGGCCTGGATTTTTTTCAGGAGGGTTGAGCGCATGAAGAAATCCAGAGTATGGATCGCTTTCCTGCCGCTGCTGGCGGTTTGGCTGGCGGGCTGCGCGTCCACCCCAGCGACCGCTCCCCCCGAAGCAGAACAGCCAGCCCCGCAGCTGGTCGAAGAACGCGACCTGGCCTATTCGACGGTGGACGGCAAGGAGCTGCTGCTGGATCTGTTTTACCAGAGCAATGCCAGGCAGAAACTTCCCCTGGTAGTCTTCATTCATGGCAGCGAGCACTCCTTCTACATGGCCAACAAGATCGTCTTCTATTACAGCGCCCAGGAAGCGGCCAGGAGGGGGTATGCCGCGGCCAGCATCGGCTATCGCACGACCGCGGAAAAAATCGATGGGAGGAGCCGATACGAGTTCCCGGCCCAGGTACACGACGTGAAATGCGCGATCCGCTGGCTGAAGGCCAACGCGGCGCGGTTCGGCATCGACGCGGACCGGGTGGCAGCAGTCGGCTATAGTGCCGGCGGCTACCTGGCGCTGATGCTGGGACTTACGGACCCGGGCTGCGGGCTGGAGGGAGACCGCGGGGACCTGAGCATTTCCAGCCGCGTGCACGCCGTGGTGAACCTGGCCGGGGAAGCCGATGCAGCCCTGGAGTACCGCATTTCTCCGTCCTACTACAAGCTGTACCTCGGCGGCAGCCCGGAGGCTTTTCCCGAGCGCTACCGGATCGCCAGCCCGATCACCTACGTCAGCGCGGAGGACGCGCCGGTGTTTTCTCTCATCGGCGGGGAGGATGCCAGACTGCCCCAGCTCCAGATGCTGGAGGCCGCGCTCGAAAAGGCCGGCGTTCCCCATTCGCTACTCGTGGTTCCCGGCGCCAGTCACTACCTGGAGAAGATCGCGGACCTGCAGAAGGACGGCCCCGTGTGGGAGTTCCTTGATCGCAGCCTTCGGGGGGGCCGCTAGGCGATCAAAGAGCAGCTCAGCCCCTTTCCTCCCCGAGCAGCGTGGCCACCACGCGCCGGGAGCCGCCCTGCCGCCGGTGCTCGCCCAGGTAGATGCCCTGCCAGGTGCCCAGCGCCAGCCGCCCGTCGGCGATGGGGATGAGCAGGCCGGCGCCGAACAGACTGGACTTCAGATGGGCGGGCAGGTCGTCGGGCCCTTCCAGAGTATGGCGGTAGTGCGGGGCTCCGTCGGGGGCCAGGCGCCTGGCCTGCGCCTCGAAGTCCTCGCGCACCGCCGGATCGCTGTTCTCGTTCAGGGTGAGCGAGGCGCTGGAGTGCTGCAGGAAAAGGTGGCATAGACCGCTACGGATGCCCTCCAGGCCACCGAGAGCCTCCTGGACCTCGCCGGTCACCAGATGGAAGCCGCGCGGCCTGGCCTGCAGCGAAAAGCGGAGCTGGCGCAGGATCATGGGGAGGCCGGCTGAAGCGGGAAGCTCAGGGTCGTGCCGGCGTGGTTGAAGAAGAAACGCTTCCCGAAGGCCTGGGCCAGCCGCACCGCCGCCGACCCTCCCGTGCAGTGCGAGACCCCCAGCCACTGGACCCCAGCCTGGCGCAGGCCCGCGATCGTGGCCTCCAGGGTCCGCCCATCGGCGGCCAGCAGGTGCGTGCCCCCCAGGACCAGGTACACCTGCTCCTGGCCGGTGAGCCGGCGGCCCAGCGCCAGGGTGTTGAGCACTCCCCGGTGGGCGCAGCCCAGGGCCACGACCAGCCCGAGCTCGGTGCGCAGGAACAGGGCCTGGTCGTCCTCCAGCGGATCCTGGCGGAAGTCCCGCCCCTCGAGCAGCAGCAGGTTGTCGGCCACCTTCTCGAAGCCGCAGGTCTGGGGCGCCGTCCCGCTCAACAGGACGTCGCGGTCCAGCTCCACGGGGCGGCTGATTCACGGAAGCGGGCCCCCAGGCGCTCGACATCCAGCCTGTGCCAGGGAATGCCCGCGTACCGGCAGACCCCGGTCCTGCGGTCACGCGAGTACT
>MIBK01000199.1:26644-29353 GCA_001829505.1 Spirochaetes bacterium RBG_16_67_19
GCGCGGCCGCGTTGCGCGCTGTAGATGGTCCCGCTCCGGTATCCAGCAGGAAGCAGCGCTCCCCGCAGCGCACCAGCAGGCTCCAGCCCCACTCCCCCAGCAGGCCGCGCTCCCCGGCCGTGTTCTCGGCCAGGGTGGTGAGCTGGAGCTCCGGGGCGGCGATCACTCCCGCCGGCCCAGCAGCAGGCGGTTGGCCCGGGTGTCCAGCCGGGCGATGCGCACCGCCTGGGCGTTGAGCTGGCCGTAGTCGGGCCGCTCGGCCAGGATCCGGCGCCAGTCCCCGCGGGCCAGCAGGTCGGCCAGGCCGGGCAGCTCGCCCCAGATCGCCTTCTGCATCGCCGCCAGCTCGCGGTCGGCGGAAAGCTCCGCGGCCTTGGCTTCCGCCAGGCGGAAGTTCTCCACGTTCAGACGGATGAAGTCCATGCGGATTTCCCGGGCATTGTCCGCCCCGGGGGCGGTATCCGTGCGCAGCACGTGGTTGTCGAACTCGAAGTGGCCCTGCCAGCCCATGCGCTCCAGCATCCATAGCACGCCGACCAGCTCCTTGACCCCGCTCATGCCGATCATGGTCGGGTTGTCGTTGTCGAACTGGCCGGGCTTCTGGTTGCCCAGGTGCACGAAATTGAGCTTGCCCCGGGCCACCGCCAGGGCCAGGGCCACGAAGGGGGACAGGTTGGTCATGGCCTCGTGCTGCAGGATCTCCGGGTTCACCCCCCAAAAGCCCGGCTCCTCCAGCGCATCGCTCAGCGCCAGGGCGTGGCCGGTGGTGGGCAGGAGCATCTCCCCGCGCGGCTCATTGGGCTTGCTTTCGATGGAGCCCTTGCGGATGGACAGCTTGTTGTCCCGGATGTAGCGGCGGGCCAGGTTCAGGCCCTCCAGCAGGTAGCGGTAGGTGTTCTCCCAGGGCAGGGCGAACTGGGTCTCGAAGCCGTCGCGGGCCACCCAGTAGGTCAGGTACTCGGCCCCGAAGAAGTGGCCGATGCGGATGGACCTCAGCACCTTCTGCGCCGCCAGCAGGCGGATGCCGGGATTGGGATTGGCCAGACCGCCGCCGCGGAACACCGGGTTGCCGTGCAGGTCGCAGGTGATCATGGCCATCCGCAGGCCCGCGGCCTGCAGGCGCAGGCGTATCTCCTGCAGGGTGCGGGAGGTCTGGCTGGCCGGATCCTGGTCGTCCTCCGGGTTGGCCGGATCCCAGGGGACCAGGTTGTCGTCGTGGCTGGCGGTGAGCTCGATGAGCCCTTCCCTTTTCGCCGCGCACAACAGGTCGCAGACTTCCAGCGGGCTCAGGCGATCCAGGATGGAGCGCCCGAAGGGATCCCCCACCGGGTTCTCCACGCACCAGAAGGGCATGGACAGCACGCGCATCGTTTTAGCCTCCTGCCTGAATGCTGCTCAGGCGTACTTGCGGTTGATCAGCCAGAGGGCCAGCAGCACGATCAGATCGGCGGCCAGGCGGTTGAGCCAGACCAGGAACTTCGGCTCGAAAATGTCGCGGGCGAAGAAGACGATGATGATCTGAATCACCCAGAGGATGGCGATCACCAGGGTGGCCGCGGCCAGCAGGCCGCTGCGCACGCTCGTGAACAGGCCGAGCAGCACGATCACCCCGGCGGCCAGCTCCACGATGGCCACGATCAGGTTGAGAGGGTTGTTGCTGCCCCCGAAGGCCCGGGTGAGGCTGCGGGCGAACTGGGCGCCGCCGGATTCCCAGTAGATGATGCCGAGCAGGCCCAGGGGGATCAGGTACGCGGCCACCACGATCTGCAGGACGAGGACAGTGGTCCCCAGGGCGAAGATGCTTCTTCTTGCCATTCGCAGAAGCTACCACCGCCGCGGGACGACCGTCAATAGAAGGGCCCGGGCCAGACGGCGCCCGGCCCTAAAACAGGCTGAGCTGGCGCTCCCCGCCGAACAGGGTCTCCAGGTCCGTGCCCAGGGTCTCCGTGAAGGCGGAGGCGATGGGCTTGAGCTGCTTGTCCACGTAGTGCCCGTAATCGATGGGGGCGGCGAGCCGGCCGGCGGGCTGCGGGCCGGCCACCGTGATCAGGTAGCGGATCAGCCCGCGCCGCTCGCCGGGCTCCAGCAGCTCGGCGGCCTTCACGTGCGGGGGGGTGTTGCGCGTGTAGTCCGCCAAAGGCTTGCGCAGCGCCTTGCGGTACACCAACTGCCCGTCCAGCCGGCCGGCGGCGAGGTCGCGCAGCACCGAGGCGATGTACTCCCGGAAGGCAGCCGGCGTCTCGCGGCGGAACAGCAGCTCCAGGAGGCGCAGCTGGAACTCGTGGGCCAGGTCGGTCCAGTCGCGCCGCACCGCTTCCAGGCCCTTGATCTCGATGCGCTCCCGGTAGGAGGCCCCGGGGTGGACGTCGGCGGCGCTTCCCGGCGATACGGCCTGGAGGCCGGCGTAGCTCTTGGCCCGCCCCTTGGATCCCAGCTCCTCCCCGCGCATGGGCGGGAGGAAGAAGCGCTCGTAGACCTTCTCGAACTCCAGCAGCAGGCGCGACTGCACCCGCCAGCGCCCATCCAGGTAGCGGGCCAGCGCCGCGTTCACCTCGGCGGCCAGCTCCTCCCCGGAAGCCTCCGGCGCCAGCACGAACAGCGAGTCGGTGTCCCCGTAGAGCACCCGGCGGCCGGCGGCCTCCAGGTAGTCGCGGCACCAGGTCAGGATGTGCTGCCCGAAGCTGGTGATGGCCCCGGCCAGCTGGGAGC